>NZ_JBHXNK010000015.1:0-150454 GCF_042719755.1 Nocardia sp. NPDC058519
CGTCGGACACAACGATCTCAACAGCAGAAGGCCCACGATTCGACACGCAAACAGGCTAACAATTTATCTGGCTTATTTCAGGCGTGACACACTAGCGAGACGGCCCGACAAGCACTAGCGGATCCGAACGAACACGGGACGAGACGCGGGCGAGGGTGCTCGCGGGGTCACGGAACGAACGGTGCCTACCTCACGCATTACTCCGCGAGGAGTCCGACGAGTCCGAGTTCGACAAGGTCGGAATGCTGTGCAGAACGGTACTATTCGTCGACCAGGGCACCGTTCAGAAGACCCGCCATGCTAGGAGAACAGTTGTGAGGCGCGTAGCTGTTGCTGGATGCATCGCAGCTTTGGCGGCTGGGTTGGGTGCATGCAGTGGCGCCGGTCAAGACGGCGTGTTTGTAACTCCTTCGGTGGTGGTGTCCACTGGGGCATCAACGACGTCTGTGGTGAGATCCTCGCTCCCGCCCGCAGCCACTACCGCTGCCGCTGTGGTCGATGCGATGGAGGCTGCGGGCCTTCCTGCTACGGGGCGCGCGGACCGCACCAAGGTAGCTGGATGCGCTGATCTGGGGTGTTCACAGATGATCGCGATTGATCCGGTTTCGGTGTACCAGTTCGGTGGCGAAGCGGCTGCGGAGAAGTACGCAACCGTCATGTCGAAATCGTCTCTGATTTACAGGAACGGCTCGATCGTGCTGCGCTTCAAGCGTGATGGGCCGAGCCCGATCGACGAGACCTTGATTCCGCAATATCAGGCCGCGCTCGACGGGCTTCTTCCGTAGTCTGCGCATCCCGTTACTGCCCAGGGCCATGACAACTCCGACTCGCTGCCGTTGGTCTCACAATGCGGCGTGGTCTCGCGCATGTCCTGCTCCGATCGAGATGTCCGGCATCGTCAGTCCGTGGGTACTGGCCGCATGAACGGGACGCATCTTCACGCCACGGTAGAGCACGCGTATCGCCGTCTGTTCCTCGTCGGCGGGGAGGAACACCACCCATCGCTCAAGAGGCCCTACGCTCCAGAGTTCGACTGCTGAAGTAGCGCGGCGGGCACGCTGACTGAGCTGTAGCCACATCCGCCCCCGGAAGGCGTTGTGCGTAACGGAATTCGCTGCAAGAACGGTGTGCACGGCGTGAAGCTCTCCAGAGGTGAAAACGCTGCGGTCACCGCATCGACGGTGGCGGTGACCCTGACGTGGGGATCACAGTCCGACGTCGATCCGCAAGCGCTCCTCCTGGCCGAGAACGGAAAGATCCGGACGAACGACGATTTCGTGTTCTACAACGCGGCAAAACACCCGTCAGATGCGGTCTCGCTGACCGAATCCGGCACTGGCCGTGCCGTTCTCACGGTCTCGCTTGCCACTGTTGAAACAGCGGTTTCCCGCATCGTCGTCTCGGCATCGGTTGACGAGGGGTCGTTCCGCGACGTCCGGGACCTCACGCTGACGGTCCAGGATGAGAGCGACGCACTGATCTCGTTCGAGGTCGATCAGCCCGATGCTGTTGCCGCGATCGTGCTCGGCGAGTTCTATCGACGAAACGGAACGTGGAAATTTCGGGCAGTCGGCCAGGGATGGGCGAACGGGCTACGTGGACTTGCCGAAGAATTCGGTGTGGAAGTCGACGACCCACCCGCGAACCCGTCACCAGCAGAATCGCCAGCTCCCGCACCCAACGGCGCGGAACCCCAGCCATCCCCGGCGCGGATGGAACCGGGGTGGTATCCGGAGGTGGCGGGCTCAGGTCTGCTGCGTTGGTGGAACGGCACCGGTTGGACCGACGACACCTGGCAACTGATTCCGTCGGATCCGGCGTTGTGCGAGCGCTGTGGCAGAGAACGGCGGATCTCCCGGTTCGGTAGCCCGCCTCCGTGCCGGTGGTGTGAGTCCGACGTCAACAGATTCATGGAAACGTGGCGATCCCCGGCTTGGCGGGTGCTGACAGAGTCCGGACCGCGCGGTAGCGGATGGGAGGAGCTGTGGGTCGCTCTGCGTTTCGAACGGATTCATGATGCCAGCGGTCGAGAAGCTCTGCGTCCCCTTGCCGTCGCCTATTTGGAACGCGTGGTCGCTTTCGCCTTCGCCGACGACGAAATCGAAGCCGATGAGCTCGGTGACTTCGAGCGTGCGGTTGTCGATCTTGCGGCGGCGGTTGATCTGAGGGTTGCCCAACGACGTGTCGACGAGCTCCGCCAGCGCATGCTCAGAGGCCGATCGCTGACACAGGTCCGTGCCGGGGAGCTCCCTCGCATACAGCGTTCGAACCTGCACCTGGAAGCGGACGAAACGCTGTACGTAGACGTCAACGCGTCACAGATCAAGTACTTGGCCAGCGGACCACGGCACAACAGCGGCAGGCTGATCGGTTCCAGCAAGAAGCTCCGCTTCATCGGCGCCGGAGCTGGTACCGAACTGCCGTGGTCGAAGATCGTCTCGATCACAAGCGAGTACGGGAACGTCATCGTCTCCGCGACCACCGCGCGCGGTGGTGGAACATACGGTGTCCCCGATCCTGAATATGTTGCAGCGGTGTTGGAGGGAGCGTTGCGGATCGCGAAGCGACTGGTTCTCGCTCCTGGACAACGTGATACCCGATCGATCCCGCCAGATGTGAAATCCGAGGTGTGGCAACGAGACGGCGGTCGGTGTTGTCAATGCGGCGATGCCCACTACCTCGAATTCGATCACGTCATCCCACTTAGTCGAGGTGGCGCAACGAGCGTCGGAAACCTCCAAATCTTGTGCCGTCGATGCAATCTTGAGAAGGGCGCGCGGATCTGACCGGTTCTAGCTTCACGGTGGCTGTCAGTGTCCGGGAACGGATGTCGATCGCGTGGACGCTACCGGTCTCGCGGTTGGCCACGTAGGCAATATGTCGGTGGTGTTGATGACGATTCCGTGCGGTCGGGTCAGTGCGTCACGGCGTCGGCGGAGCGGTCACCGAAGGGATGTCGCCAGGTGCGGCGTGCGCTCGCACTACGCGGTGTCTTCGCGAGCACGGTCCCCTTCTCCTTCGGTTCGGCCGAAGGACGGAAGGTCCGCCCGCTCGTGCCGGTGCGACGGGCGAGCCGAAGATCGGCCTTGGTCTGACGCAGGCGCTGCGACGAACGGTGCGCGCCGGCGGTGAGCAGGACCAGGCCGAGCATGCCGATGGCTCCGAGCACGACTGCCCACAGGAACAACGTGCCCGACGTTGCGGTGATGTGGTAGCCGAGCAGGCTGAAGTCGTCGCTGAGCGTGTGGGCGGGTCCGCTGTTGCTCAGCACGCCCGCCGTGCCGATCACCACCGCGGCGATGAGCAGGACCAGGCCGAGGAAAACAATCATGACAGTCTCCGAATCCGGTTACACCGGTGTACGTGTGGTGCCGCCCGCCCGCTGGCCGCGTGCGAGTCGAGCCGATGAGCGGACCGACGATCGTGATGCCACGGTGCACAGCGACCCGGCGTCACCGCCCTTCACTCCGTGGAATACCCCGATCCGAGCGGGCGACGCAGCTGCCGGGGCGCGATCGTCGAGATGTCACCGCTGGCGATCGGAAGGCCGGTCCCCGAAAGCCTCACCGCAGGTCCGCGATTCGGGGAGGTACCGGCTGGGTGGGGTCGGCGAACCGCCGCAGCACGAGTACCGCGAAGAGCCCGTTCGGCTTGAGCCCCTCGTCGGCCGCCCCGCCAGATCTTCCGTGGTGGCCTTCCCGACCAGGGAGCACCGGGCCAGCAAGTCCGCCCTGAACCAGCTGAGCTCAGCTTCGCTGCGCGGCACGGCGACGACCCGCGCACGTTGCTGCTCATAGCACCGGGCTGGGTGAAGACCGATCTGGGCGGCCCCAGCGCACGCCTGAACATCGACGAGTCCATGCCACGCCATGGGTGCGGGCTCGGAAAGCGCCCCACAGAAACCCCCACTTTTAACCGGAATCAACGCGAATCCACGGGAATCGTTGAGAACGGTCTTTTCGTGAAAAAGCCTGGTGCTGAGTACTATTGGGCACTGATGGGTAGGTTCTGGACAATTGGAACCCGCGCCAAGTGGTCAGAAGTACCAGGGCGAGTTGGTCGCCTTGATCGCGACGGTGGCGATACTTGGCACGGCCGCAGCTGAGTATCGGGCAGTAGGTCGATCAAGCCGAAGATCCCGGTGTTCCAGCGCCGACCCGATGCACTGAGACGGACCGACGGTCAACGCTACAGGCGGGGGGCAGCGCTTCAGGAGCTTCAGAGCATGAATCGCGGTTTCCTCACATACGGCGTGCTGTGGGACCCGTGCAGAAGGCTGAGCAAACTTTCGGCGGCAGCACTCATATGCTCGCCGGTCCGGATCTACTGAACCTAACTGCGCGTTCCAGAATGCGCGGTTCGCCTCGACAAGGCCAGCCGGTCGAGGCGAAACCTTCCCCGTGCACCCACACGCCGCCGCCACGTCGCGGGGCACCCTCGACCTTAGTCGAGTCAGCAGCGCGATCACGCGAGCCGCGCCAGCCCCGGCGGGGGCACACGCAGCGTCGGTTCCAGACCAACAAGCCCTAGGCGTGAGAGGCGGAAAGGGGCTCCGCTGAACTCGCCGACGGGCGCCGCGAGGGGGCTACTCCCGCGTCTTCGGCAGGCCGTGGAGTTCAAAAACGTGGGGTTTCTGTGGGAATTGGCCGAAAAACGTCAAATCTCCGAAAAAGCGAAACCCCCTCCGACCCAGGTCAGAGGGGGTTTTCACTGTCGGGCTGACAGGATTTGAACCTGCGACCACTTGACCCCCAGTTCAGCGGGGAGGCGGAAAAGCCTGGTCAGGAGGCATTTTCGTTGGTGCACCGATTGGCGCTGACGTGGAGGTTGTTCAGCATCGTTCGTAACGTGTGGTCCCGTGGTGGTCCCGTGGTGGTCCCGTAGTTTTGGCCCTGTTCTGGGTTGGGTTGCGCACATGGGGGCTGGCTCACCGCCTGCCCGATACGGCCTGCCGTTCACGCGTAGAGGCTCGCAGGTCAAGGGTTGCTCAGCAATCAGCGGAGCTGACGCCATCGGCGCCCTTGAGGTGTGAGGGGCGCGGGATCACAATGCAGGCCAACCCAGAACAGGGCCACGCGGCCGCCGGTCGCGATACCACCACCCTCACCGCGGATTCTGTTCAGCAATCCGGCCCGGCACCTAGGTCAGCGGCCGGAGGTCGCTATTCGTCTGCCAACCCAGGAGGGCACAGAAAAGGGGCCGAAGCCCCTTCCTGGTCAGCAGTCGAGCGCGGCGAGCGAACGGTTCGAGGTGAGGAAGTGGCGGTGGTGGGTGGGGCAGTAGGCGTAGGTGTAGGTGCGCTTCTGCCACTCGGACTCGGCGAGGTGGGTGGCGGGGTTGGTGCAGCCGCGGATGTCGCAGATCGTGGCGGGGGTGATGTTCATGGTCGGGGGCCTTCCGTGTCGGTGGGATCTGGGCTCGCCCGGACCAGGCCGCACCCACCCCGGCAAGGGCTCACCGCCCGAGGGGGTCACCCGGCTGCAATCCCTGGGGTGAGATGACGTCCCGAAATCACGTCGCCGCTGGTGACCCCCTCGGGTGGTGACAACGCTTGGTCCTTGCCGGGGTGGGTGTGGTCTGGTACGCCATCGGCAGATTCTGCCGACACGGAAGGACCTCGGCCATCGCCCCCGGCACGATCTGCGGCATTGTCGCGACTGCACCAACCCCGCCACCCACCGGAGGTGACCGGGTGGCAGAAGCGCACCTGCACCTACGCCGGTCACCTGCTACCGCGGCTTGGTCACCTCGAGGCGTTCGATGGTCGTGCTCGACTGCTGACCAGGAAGGGGCTTCGGTCCCGCGTTCTGGCCCGACGAACCACCAACCAACGTGCCGATCATCTTCCGAGTCCATCGCTGATCGGGACCACAGCCAGTCGACCCGGCAAGTAGCCGGCCTTTTCGTCCTCGACTACGGGAGGTCGATCGGGTACGGCTCCCGTCGCGCCCACACTGCTCGGTTGTTGAAGAAGCGAGCACGTAGAAGAACAGCTGCCTCCGGTATGCGCGTGCTCGTCGCCGACGTGCCGACGGGCCGCGCGACTCGCCCTTTGTCGCGCGCTGCGCGTCGCAGCGCGGCGGCGGCGCGCACGCGCCGCCGTTGGCGCTCTTGACTCTATATAGCCGAATTCAGCAACAACTCCGTGAAGTGACGGGCGCTCAGCAACTCGGGAACGTTCACCGACTGTGCTGCTCCGTGATCGAAGTGACGACGGGCTGAGACTCGTTGGCTCGGTGGTGATTGTGCTGGGTGGTGATTGTGCGGGAGCTGCGGACACCGGCCACGTACTCGGTCGCGGTAGCTCGAAGAGTCGTTTGCCCGTCGAGAACATGCCTCGAATGCCGGAAGGGTCTGGGGTGCAAACGGTTCCGTGTCGTGATGCCTCGAGTACGCTGAGATCACCTCCAGCTCAGGGGCGGTACGGGACCTGGTCACCGTGCCGTGCCGGGAAGGGAGGTGATGAACATGGCTAAACACCGCCGGAGCATGAAAGAAACCCCGGTCGATTACGGTCTGCTGCTTGCGACAGCTTCCGTGATCGCCGGGGCTCTGTTCCTGGTCAGCCGAGTTCGACGGGCTAGCTAGTTCATCAGGGTGGGCGTCGATGCAACGGCGTCCACCCGCTCGGCATCACTCTCGTGATGGCCTCGATGGTACCCCGAGTACCCCAAACTTCACACCCAAAGGGAGGTAAGGTTCGGCAGCTCTGACATGGGCTGAGCTGCGAAGCCAAGTGCGTTTTTCGCATCACATGGCCAATCGGTGCCCCGAAGACTCAGAATCGAACCATGAGCGGGCTAGCACTGACGACAGAGCGACAAGCAGAATTGACAGAGCTACTCAACGACGAAGCGAGGTTGGACGCCGCGTTCCCCCACGTTGCGGACTATCTGGATACCGTGATGCGCCTTCCGGGTTCGGGTGATCCGGAGCGGGACGCATCGTTCGATCTCAGGATGGTGCACTTTCTGACTGGAGGGTTGACGCCATCTGGCAACCCATATTGGGAAGTCGTGGCGCCGGTCGTCTCCCGAGATGACAAGGGGCGCCGGGCCATCCATGGCCAGTCAGGCAAGGCGCGACTCGCATACGCAGAGACGGTTCTCCAGTCCACCTACGCGTACGCGATTCCATCGCCCGAAACACTGGCGTGGGTTGGGGACTTCGCCGCTGGCCGCACGCTGCTGGAGCTGGGAGCCGGTCGCGGATATTGGGCCAGTCAACTCTCCGACACCGGATGTCGGGTCATGGCTTACGATTCCGAGCCTCCAAACGAGACGGTGAACCCGTCATTCCCCGTGGTGAGCGGGCAGAAGGCCGTATGGCACCCGGTCGAGGGTCTCGATGCATACGCAACTGCGGACAAATCCGATGCCGTGTTGTTCCTGTGCTGGCCGCCTGGGTGGGGGGATCCGATGGCGTCTGAAGCATTGGCCGCGTTCGAGCGAGACGGTGGAAGTCAACTTGTGTTCGTCGGGGAGCCGCAGGGCGGAAAGACCGGCGATGATGCATTCTTCGCGGGCCTCGCCGATCGGTGGGAGCTCGCCGCGGAGGATGCCGACTACGTGACCTGGTTCCGCAACTGCGACGTTGCGCAAGGATGGGTCTTGCGTCGGTAGGACACACCAGAACAGCCCGGTCACCCCACCAATGTGAGGTGACCGGGCTGTTTGATTTCGGCGTGCGCTAGACCTTGGTCGCGTCCGCAGGATTCAACGACATTCGAAAGACAAACGCCTCGTAGCGATCGCGTGGGTACGAGACGTACGAGATCATCACGACCTGATCGCCTGGCGCGATGAAGCGCTGATAAACCGACTTCACCAGGCCACCAGGCGAAGCCCTCAACCATTCCGCATGCGTCGCTGTCGGCAGACTGTCGGAGAGGGTCTCTTCGAGGAACGTTGCGCCGGAAATGCCCTCGACACCGATCGGCTGGTAGGTGTCCGAGATGGAAATAGGCCGGCGGTCTTCGCTCGCACGAGTGATTGTGTGCGTCACTCGGGTCCCCGGCTTCAGGCCCAACGCAGCGGCCACCTCGTCGCTGGCACTGATCTCCTGGACGTGACGGTCGATTACGACTTTCTGCTCAGACTCGTCATCTGACTCGCTGCGGAACGTCTCTTCGGGGTCCTCGAGCTGGCGCTCCGGGGACACACGCACCAAATTCGGGCGATCAGCGACGAATGTCCCTCGGCGGGGCACTGTCCTAACAAGCCCCTGACTGATCAGCAGGTCAACCGCCGCGCGAATGACGATGGCCGAGACGTTGTGCTTTGTCGTGAGTTCCGCGTAGCTGGGTAGCTGGGTGCCAGGCATCAGCTTTCCGCTGCGAATGTCGCGGGCGAACTTACCGGCGATGGCTACGTACTGCGGCTCGGACATGAATTCTCATCCCTCTCGCGTTGGGCGTGTGTTTCCTTTTTCAGTATACGCAACTAGTCATACACACAGGTAAATCCCCATTTACGCCCATCTGGCAACCGGACAGCACCCGCGACTTTGCGAGAAGGTCTTGTGTGCATACACAACTGCACATACACTAGAGTCACGGGGCGCAGAGACCAACCGAATCGACATCCACCGAAGCCCCCCAGCACACAAGGAGACAGACCATGGCACTTCAGCGCGGTTTCCGCTTCCCCGTCTCGCAGACCGAGGCGTTCCCGATGGGCTTGCTGCTGAACGGTCCGATCGAGGCTGCGATCAAGTACAACCCGGACCGCAACGCGATGCCGGAGCAGTTGCGTGACTACAACCCGAAGACCAACGAGGGCACGGGCTTGCTGATGTGGAAGGCCAATGTCACCGATCCGCACGAGCCCAAGGCCAAGCGCAAGAGCTTCGAGCTGATCTTCCTGGCCGAGAACGTTCCGGCGGTCACGGGTGAGGAGCTGGCTCCCGGCACGGGTCTGCGGATGCTCCAGGTGGAAGGCTTGATGGCTGAGCCGAAGGTGATGGGGCAGGGCGAGTTCAAGTACCTGGGCTACCAGTACTTCGCGGGTGCGATCAAGGGCGACAACTCCGGTGCCCGCAACCGCCCCGTCGCTGACAAGGCCGCGTGATCGTCATGTCGATGATGTTCGTGAGCAGCGGCGTGTGGGGCCTGACCGTGGCTGAGTACCTCGAAGAGGTGCACGAGTCGGCGGACCCGGCGTATGTGCGTGTGCGCTTGAACGAGACCTCCGGTGGAGACGTGAATCTCTTCCTGGAGATCGAGGATGTTCGGTATCTCGCCGAGGTGCTGCCGGGGCTGGTGATGGCTCACGATGCCGCCGAGCAT
This sequence comes from Nocardia sp. NPDC058519, assembly GCF_042719755.1. NCBI lineage: Bacteria > Bacillati > Actinomycetota > Actinomycetes > Mycobacteriales > Nocardiaceae > Nocardia > Nocardia sp. NPDC058519. The sequence goes on from NZ_JBHXNK010000015.1 coordinate 9,287, forward strand.
GTTCGGGCCGAACAGGTGGCCGCTGAGAAGTCCGCAGCGAAGTCCCGGGCGGCGTGACCGTGAGTACGGCGGATCAGCAGCCCAAGAGTGTTCGGTGGGCTCGCTGGTCCGCCGTTCTCATTGTCTCGGTCATCGGGCTCGCCGCGTTCGTTCTCTCGTTCGCGGCGCTGCGTGACCTCGCGGTCATGGCACACACACCTACTCATCTGGCGTGGCTGTTCCCGGTGATCGTGGACGGCACCATCATTCAAGCCACGATCGCGGTCCTGGCCTTGGCCGACAGCGACGAACGGACCTTCTTCACCCGTGTGCTGATCGCTGGGGCGACGGTCTCGATCGGCGGGAACATCGCGCACGCACTGGTATCGGGTCACGGCGCTCTGGCCGCCATCCTCGCGGTGATCGCTCCCGCTGCGTTGCTGCTCGACACTCACGGCCTGGCGGTGCTGCTGCGCACCCGCAACACATTGCCGACCGAACCTGCTACCTCTGCCGTCGTAGCCGAACCGGTTGAACCCTTTGTCCCCGAACCTGTTCCGGCACCGATGTCGACGAGTTCGCCGATTCCCCCGGCACCTGTCCGGCCGACCACACCGCCGCCTGTGCGGGTGGTCCAACCTTTCCAACCTCCGCGCCCTGTTCCGGTCGCGGTCTCCACAGGAGGCAACTGAAATGTCTGACCGTTCGCACGTCCATATGTCCACCAGTACCGATGACGCTCCGATCCGTGTCGAGTACGCCGACTACCTGAACAAGGTGCTCGTCGACCTCGGCATCGCCCAGGCGTTCCTCACACCTGAGCACGCCGCAGACCTGGTCGATCAGCTCACCGCCGCACTCGATGTCTACGCGTCGACCTTGAAGGCGGTGGCGTGATGTCGCATCCATTCGAGCAGCCCGAACCGGTCAAGGCCGAAAACCATTGGGTCTCACCGGACAAGACCCGTCGTATCGATTTCGAGGTGTGGGGCGCTCATGTGCACGGGTACGGCTCCCCGGCTGTCCGCTTCCAGGAGTCGTCCGGGGAGGTGTGGCTGAGCCTGGGCGGGCGTCACAGGGACGGCGGTACCCCGATCCTGCGTATGAGCGTCGCGGCTGCGGGCGAACTTGCCACGTTGCTGAGCCGCGCCAACCTGGACGGGCTGATCGGTCAAGGCGTGGTTCCCGCGGAGCTGGCGCAACCGTATCGGGATGTCACCTGCGAGCCGTGTGACTGCCTGCAATGCGTCGCTACCGCCCTGGCCGAAGACCGCAACCGCGAGGTGTGCGACTGCCCGCAATGCCTGACCGAACGCGTGAAAGGACAGCGCTGATGTTGCACCAGCGTGAGGGTTACTGGGAGACCCGCAAGGAACCCACTTGGTCGCGGGGGTGGATGTTCGACGCCGACAACACCCGCAACGTTCTGCACGCCGAGGGTGTTCTCGGTGTCCGCTATGACGGCGGTCTGTGCGATGAAGCTCCCGGCATCGTGATCGCGTTGGGTCATGCTCCGAGCGGGCTGAATCTCGAACTCGCTGTTGATGAGGCGATGGAACTGATCGAGATGCTGGCCGCCGCGATCGGTGAAGCGCACGGTGTGCCACAGCCTTTCATCGACGTGACCGGTGAGCGGTGCCAGTGGGCGTGCTGCAACCCCAAGGCGGTGCGGTGATGGGCACAACCATCGTTTCGATCTCCACCGTCCTCGCCGCTGGCGTGATGCTGTGGTGGCGTCACCTCGACAACCCTTCCCGTTTCCGCGTCGCTGATGTCGACCCGTTCGACGGAGTGCCGGCGGATTTGCGTCCCGCGGCTGTGATCCTGACCGAGGTCAAGCACCTCGAGATGATGTGGGCCGCACTGGGTCTGGGCTCGGCGGGGAACTGGCCAACCATCGTCGGTGGTGTCGACCTGACCCCCACCGGTGCGGTGCTCGACGTGCAGATCGTCGGCGGGCAGAAACTGACCGACTGGACCAACGAGGACACCGCCGACGCACTGGCGCAATACCTCGCGGTTCCGAAAGTCCTTGTCTCTCAAGCGGGTCCGGGATTCGTTCGGCTGGAACTGTGGTGCTTTGACACCCTGGCCGAACCTGTTGTCTCGGTGCAGGAAGCGACCGGGGTGGACCTGGAAGCGGTCCCGGTCGGCAGGCATGAGGACGGCCGGTTGTGGCTGCTGCGCATCCTGGGCGCTCATATCTTGCTCGCCGGTGCCACCGGGTCGGGCAAGGGCTCGGTGTTGTGGTCGGTCATCGCCGGACTCGGGCGCGCGATCAAAGCCGGATACGTCGATGTGTGGGTCGCGGACCCCAAAGGCGGCATGGAATTTTCCCGCGGCGAAGACCTGTTCACCCGGTTCGAGTGGGAAGCGTCGGGCATCTTGGCGATGCTCTCGGACGCGGTGGCGCAGATGCGGGAACGGACCGCCAAGCTCAAGGCCGCGAAGGTCCGCGTGTTCGAGCCGTCCCCGGCTGACCCGCTGGTGTTGATCATCATCGACGAGGCTGCGGCGTTGTCGTCGTATGCGTCCCGTGAGGAGCAAGAGAAGTTCCGGCAGCTGTCGGGCCTGTTGCAAACCCAGGGTCGTGCGGTCGGCTACTCGGTGATCTCGGCGGTGCAGGACCCGTCCAAGGACACCATGCCCAACCGGCAGCTGTTCACCGTCCGGATCGGCTTGCGCCTGGACGAGCCGACGCAGATCGCGATGGTGCACGGCGAATCGGCCAAGGACCGTGGTGCACGGTGCACCGAAATCCCTGCCACATCACAGGGCGTCGGCTACGTCGCTGAAGACGGTCGGGCGGGGTTCTCGCGGGTGCGGGCGTTCTGGGTGGCCAACGACGACATCGACGCCCTGGTGGCCGCGTACGCCCCCGAAAAGCCCGATTACACACCCCAAGCCGACTACACCGACTTCGACCCCGACTACATCCCCGGCGAAGACGACGACCTCGGGCAGGCGGCATGAAACGCGGAATGGTCACCGAATCCCACGTCGTCATCTACTGCGACACCTGCGGCGACATCCTCACCGATGCCGATGGGGAATCGATCTGCTTCGACTCCACCAACCAAGCCGCGGCCTTCCTCACCGCCGATCGCGCAAGCGGCTGGATCTACGACGGCGACCGCATCACCTGCATCACCTGCATCGCGGTGGCCGAGTGCGCGGCCAGTGGTCACGAATTCCCGGAGTCGATCTGGCCGTGCTTCGACGGCGACCTCGCCTGCTACGGGTGTGGAATCACCAAATCCGAACTGACACAGGGGAACTGACAATGAAGCGCAAGAACGATACCCGCACCGACAACGGTCTCGCGGACGTCATCGACTTTCAGACCCGGAGCCGTTTCCGGTCCGAAGCCCGCGGCCTCGACCCCCTCGAGGTGGCGGTCACGATGCTCGCCGAATCCGGCTACGCCCCCGCCTGGAACGACTACGGCACGGATGGATGGGACGACGCAGCATGACCGGTCCGGCCAAAGCCAAGCACTGGGGCCTGCTCGTCGGCGAGACGGTCCACCCGCTGCCCAAAGCTCGCGGAGCCGCCGACGCCTACATCGCCTCTGGCAAGGACCGTCGAGACACCGAAGTGGTCTACCGACACAACACAACTGACCCGTGGCTCACCTTCACCCGCGACCACGAAGTACCCACCCAGCTCGAATTCGATTGGAATGCAGCATGACTCGCACTACGACCACGACCACGAACGACACCGACTTCGGCGACGTGATCATGGACATGATCGGCAACCTCCTGGTCGCCATCGTCACCGCCGCCTTCCAACTGATCTGGTTGGCGATCCTGTTCCCGATCCTCTCGGTCCCCGCCGGCCTTTCTGTCGCGGCTGGATGGTTCTACGGCTGGCCTGCCGGGGTCGGGGTGGCTGGTGTGGCTGTCGCGGGGATGGTGCTGTGGCGAGTTTCGAGTCCGCAGACCTTCGAGCGCTGGCTCACCGGTCGCATCCGGTCCCGATTCCTGACCTGGTTCCGCTACCGCCGCCGCTGGACCTCGGTCATGAACGCTTGCCTGTTGGCTCGCAAAGACGGTGACCGAGTACTCATCCCGCGGCTGGTCGACGTGCGGATCGGGGAATCTCTCGATGTGGTGCGGGCGAAGATGCTGCCCGGTCACGCCCCTAGCGATTGGGAGAACCGTGCCGAGCACGTGGCCCACGCGTTCGGTACCCGCCATGCCCAAGTTGCCATCGTCGGTCCCAGCCTCCTCGAGGTCACCTTCCGTCGTTCCGATTCGCTCGCTGAACCGATCGTCGTCGACTTCGAATCGATGGCCGGTTTCAAAACCTTGCCGCTGCGCAAGGCCGCATGAACACCACCACCGATCGCCTAGCTGAGGGAGGCCACACCATGGACAACGCCACCAACACTGCCGAATCCGCCCCCGTGGCCTCCCTCGGCCGTACGACAGCCGCCCAGCGCCGCGCAATGCCCTCACTGAAGGACATCGCCGAATCGGCCGCGGAGAAGGAAGGCGTGTGCGCTCGGGTCATTCCGATGCGTGCCGTCGACGACACCACCGGCAAGATCTCCTACATCGGCGCACCGTGCAAATGCCGCTTCGAAGCGATCTGCCCGGCCTGCGCCAAGGCTTACCGCACCCTGCGGGCCAACCAGCTCCGTGAAGGGTGGTGCCTGAGTGAGGAACCGGTCGATGAGACCGTCGAGCCCACTCAGGAACAAACAGACTTGCTCACTGCCCGCGCGCACCTGTTCGACCAGTTCCGCCAGGCTCGCGAAGACGAAGACGACGAACTCGCCGACTCGATCCGTGCCCTGGTCATCGAGATCGACGCCGAACTGCGTGACCTCGGTGTCAAAGGTCGGTTCCCGTCGCTGGATGAGAAACCACGCCGTAAAGCCAAGTCCACCCGCCGCCGCCAGGACGTCCCGAACCTGCCCCGCCGCAAGGTCGAAAAACGCACCCTGGGCCAGGTCTACAACGGGTACCAGCCCTCCACCTTCCTGACCGTCACCCTCGACAGCTACGGCCCGATCAACCAGGTGTGGGACCCCAAGGCGGGCAAAGACGGCAAGGGCGCCATGGTCTCGGATGGTTCCCCGGTCGATCCGGAAACCTACGACTACTCCCGTGCAGCCCGCGACGCGATCCACTTCGCCGCACTGGTCGACCGCTGGGTCCAGAACCTGCGTAGGGCGGTCGGCTGGGATGTGCAGTACTTCGCCAGTGTGGAACCGCAGAAGCGGGGTGCCCCACACCTGCACCTGGCTATTCGTGGGTCGGTGTCGAACAAGATGCTGAAAGCGGTCACCGCGGCGACCTACCGCCAGATCTGGTGGCCGCACTTCGACAAGCCGGTCTACCACGACGGGCAGATGCCCGAATGGGACTACGTGGCTGGCACTTTCGTCGACCCTCAAACGGGTGACCTGCTGCCCTCCTGGGATGACGCCCTGGCGGTGATGGACGAGGTAGACGACCTCGAACCCGCGCACGTGGTCCGCTTCGGGGTGCAGAAGAAGTCGATTCAGATCCTCGGCGGTACCGACAAGATGGAACGCCGGGTGCGGTACCTGACGAAGTACCTGACCAAGAGCGTCGCCGACCTGCTCGAACCGGACTCGCGTCGCGTCGCCGAACACTACGACCGTCTCCACGCGGAGATGTGCGTGACGCCGTGCTCGCCGAAATGCGGGGTGTGGTTGCGCTACGGCATCGTGCCCAAGGGCGCCAGCGAGAAGACCCAACCCGGCTACTGCAAGGGCAAAGCGCACCGCCGCGACACTCTCGGCTTGCCCGGTCGACGGGTCCTGAACTCGAAAAAGTGGACCGGTAAGACCTTGCCCGACCACAAAGCCGAACGCGCGGAATTTGTTCGGCAACAGCTCGCGGCCGTGGGCATCGTCAAACCCGACACCTCACACGTGCGGGTGTATCCGGTCCCGTCTGGTGATCCGGACGCGCCACCGCGCGAACACCTGGTGATGGCGCTGGTGAACGCTCGCTCGATATGGCGTGCCGAGTACACCACCGCGCGAATGGCACTCGCCGATGATCCACCCGGTGACCAGGGCGTTTCACGTGAAACTGTTGTGCAACAAGGGCTTTCAACTATCACGCAGTCGGCAGCGTAGGAGGGTACGACAATGGCAGATCTAGCAGATGGTCGGTGGTACACGACCGCTCAACTCGCGGCCGTGCTCGGGATCGACAGTTCCAGCCTGAGGCGATGGCGAACGGCACATCCGCCATGCGGTCCCGCGTATGTTCGTGTCTCACCGCGCGTCGTGAAGTACAGCGCGGCCGACGTAGAGACGTGGCTCCAAGAGCTGCGCACCGACCCGAGGCAGGCGGCAGCGTAATGGCGCAGCAGGTGCAACTCCCTGTGGGCCTACGTATTTCGTGTGACATCGAGGAGCGCGACTCGTCATGGAATCGCCCATATCGTGCTCGTGCGCGGTGGACAGATTCCGTTGCGAAAAGGCGACCGGTCATCTCCGAGTCATTTGAAACCCGCGAAGAAGCTGAAACCTGGCTCGAAAACATCAAACGGGTCGCGATGCAGGGAATTGATCCGAAGACGGCCACCATGTCGCTGACCGAATACGGGAACGCGAATATGGATCTGGCTCTGCGTGGACTCGAGAAGAAGACGACCGACCCATACGGTGCTGGCTGGCGCATGAGAGTGGTTCCTACGCTGGGGCACATTCCTGTCGGAATGATCACCAATGGTGCGATCGACCGGGCCGTCGTGAGCTGGATCAACGACGGAGTCGGGAAGTCGAGCGTGAAGAATACGATTGCGGTCCTGGTGCGGGTCATGGAGCAGGCCAAACGTGATGGCCTTCGACCCGACAATCCCGCACAGGTGCGTGGCTGGCAGAAGCTCTATGTCCAGATCGAAGACGAATTGGACGACCCGCGCTCGCTTGCGCTTCCGAACTGGTCTGCGTTGGTGACGTTGTCGGCCGCACTGGTGGCACGGTCCGCTGATGAGTACCAGGGCTGGGGCGACGTCATCACTTTCGCCGCGTGCACCGCGTCGCGGATCGGTGAGGTGTCGGGATGCCGCGTGGGCGACATCGACACCAAGAACTGGATTTGGACCGTCCGCCGTCAGACCACGCCCGGACCAGGCGGACTTGAGGACAAGGGCACGAAAGGCAACCGTCGCCGCTTCGTGCCGCTCATCGAAGAAGTTCGGCAACTCGTCAAGGATCGGATCGCGGCCGTTGGAGTTGATAACGCTGATGCTCGGCTCTTCGTCGGGCCACGCGGTGGACGAATCGCTACCGGGGTTCTGCGTGATGCGACCCATTGGGACGAGGTAGTGACCGATCTGGGATACGAGCACCTTCGGCGACACGATCTCCGCCACACCGGGCTGACGTGGATGGCCGATGCCGGCGTGAGCTTGCACGTTCTTCAGAAGGTCGCCGGTCATGCCGACAGTCGAACAACTGAGCGATACCTACACCCCGACCACAGCGAGGTCACCGGGGCGGGGGACATGCTCTCCACGCTGATTCGGTCCCGTACTGGTCCCGTGCTCCGCGTTGTTGGAAAATGAGAAACCCGCTCCGACCGAGGTCAGAGCGGGTTTTCTACTGTCGGGCTGACAGGATTTGAACCTGCGACCACTTGACCCCCAGTCAAGTGCGCTACCAAGCTGCGCCACAGCCCGTTCTTGCCCCCGTCTCCGGGTGCTCGAAAAGATTACCTCACCTCTCGGCGAAGGTACTAATCGGCTGGTAGATGCACCTTTTGCTGATCAGAAGGAGCCTCGGCCGCGATGCGGTGGAGCTGTTATCCCACCACACGGAGAGCGGGACCAGAACGGGACCGAAGGTGGTTCGAGAGCTTGTCGCCCGCCTCGGTGACCTCCCGCCGATCCGGGCGTAGGTATCGCTCAGTTGTTCGACTGTCGGCATGGTCCGCGATCTTCTGGAGCAAGTGCAGGCTCACGCCGGCATCGGCCAACCAGGTCGGTCCGGTGGTCCATACCCTACCCATCAATGCCCAATAGTGCTCAGCACCAAGCTTTTTCGCGAGACGACTGTTCTCAGCGATGCGCATGAATCGGCATTGATTCCGGCCAAAAGTTCCGGCAATGCCATCCAGGGATTCGCGACCAAGTGGCCTGAAGCGACGTTTGGCCCGTTGGCGGCGTTGGCGAACAACACGGGCATCATCGATTTCGGCGGGATCGGGTCAGAGTCACCGATCCGGACCCCGATAGCCGCATGGATTGACCCGAGAGTCACCGCCGGACAGCCACTTCCACGCTTCGGCGGCCCAGAGGAAGTCGCGGCGATGATCGGTCTTCTTGTCAGCGAATCCACCTTTTCGACCAGCTCGGAATTCGTACTGGACGGCGGTGCCACAGCAGGAGCCTCGCTCGTCGCGCCCTCATGAACGATGGGAGCCGGCCACGACGGTCAATGGCATATCGACAGCGAACCAGGCCTACCGCTTGTCGCCCCGCTCAACGCCGCCGCCCGCATCCTCCGCCATCATCGTCTTGCTACCGTGGTGCGACAGTTGTCGTACGCAAGCGAGGTTGCCCGATTGTTCTTCCGAGCTTTTCACCCGACCCCGCGGTCCCCTGACTGCGTCGTCCTCGAATGCTTCGGAGTGTGCCATGCCAACCCAGATCACCGCGCTCGCGGTCAGCAAGTCTTTCGACGGCAATCCCGTTCTCGCGGATGTGACATGTTCGCTTGACGTCGGCGAGCGCACCGGGATCATCGGCGAAAACGGCTCCGGCAAGACCACCCTGCTGCGTTTGTTCGCCGGGCGGGTGCAGCCCGATCGCGGCGAGATCGTCGTCCACGCCGAGGGTGGCGTCGGCTACCTCGCGCAAGACGAGCAACTCCCCCAGCACCTCACTGTGCAGCAGCTCATCGACCAAGCCCTCACCGAGCTGCGAGCGGTCGAAGCCCAGATGCGCCGCCTCGAGGTCGCGATGGCCGACGGCGACGAGTCCGGAATCGACGAATACGGTGAGCTGACACTACTTTTCGAACATCACGGCGGCTACGACGCCGACGCGCGAGTGGAACAGGCTTTCCACGGACTGGGATTGGGCCTGGTAGATCGCGACCGCACGATCGGCGAGCTATCGGGCGGCGAGCAGGTCCGACTGCGCCTGGCCGCGGTGCTGGCGGCAGCTCCGGAACTGCTGTTACTGGACGAGCCGACCAACCACCTCGACGACGTCGCCCTGACCTGGCTCGAAGACCACCTGCTCACCCGGCGCGGCACGACGGTGGCGGTCTCGCACGACCGGGCCTTCCTCGAACGGGTGACAACCAGCCTGCTGGAGGTCGACGCGGATCGGCAGCGCGTCGTCCGCTACAACGACGGTTACCCAGGATTCCTGGCGGAAAAGGCGGCCGAACGAGCGCGATGGGTGCAGGCGCACGCGCGATGGCTGGCCGATACCGAACGATTCCGCGAGGCCGCCGACTCTACCGCCCGCAGGGTCGCACCGGGCCGGGCGATGGCCGACAACAACAAGATGGCCTACAGCCGAGCCGGTGGACGGGTGCAGCAATCAGTGGCCAGCCGGGTTCGCAATGCGCAGGAACGGCTGCGGCGCCTGCTCGCCAACCCGGTGCCTGCACCGCCGCAACCCCTACGATTCGCGCCCACCCTGGCGACCGCGGGCACACACGGGACGGGGCTCGAGGCCACCGACATCTCCGTCGCGGGCAGACTCGAGCCGACCAGCGTGACGCTCGCCGCGGGCGACCGCCTGCTGATCACCGGCCCGAACGGCGCGGGCAAGACCACCCTGCTGCGCGTGCTGGCCGGTCAACTCGCACCCGACACCGGCACCGTCGCGCGGACCGGCAAGATCGGCTACCTCGCGCAGGAACCGCCGCCCGCCGTCCGCGGACGCATGATGTTCGTCGCCTTCGCGCGCGATCGCCCGGGTGACCCAGAATTCCACGGCGACCAACTGCTCTCACTCGGCCTGTTCGACGTCTCCCAGTTCACGACGCGTGTAGAGGACCTGTCCACCGGCCAGCGCCAGCGCCTCGCCTTGGCGCGCTTGGTCACCGAACCCGTCGACGTGCTGCTCCTCGACGAGCCGACCAATCATCTGTCGCCAGGTCTGGTCGAGGAGCTGGAAACCGCGCTCGCCCATTTCCCGGGAGCCATCGTGGTCGTCAGCCACGACCGGCGACTGCGCAGCCGCTGGGAAGGCACCCACCTCGCCTTACAGGCGTCGGCCTCCGTGTGAACTGCGTAGATATGCTGCCGCCCGCCACCGCCGTGGCCGAGACAACACGCGCCTAGGCGAATCCACCGGCGCGGACCATCCGCGCGTAGAGGTCGTCGGCGAGCATCAATTCGTCGTGCGTCCCGACCGCCCGTACGCTGCCGTCGTCCATCACGACGATCCGATCGGCGTGCCGCACGGTCGACAAGCGGTGAGCGATCGTGACGACGGCGTGGGTGCGCGCCCGCACGGCGATCGCTTCGACGATCGACGCCTCGGTCAGGGTGTCGATCTGCGATGTCGCTTCGTCGAGAAGCAGCACGTCGGCGTCACCGAGCATCGCGCGTGCCATCGCGATCCGTTGCCGCTGCCCGCCCGAAAGGTCGGTGTCGCGAACGTGGGTGTCCAGGCCTTTCGGCTGGGCCGCGACGACCGAGTCGAGGCGGAGCAGGCGAAGAACCTCGGCCACCTCGTCGTCAGTGGCACCGCGCCGCAGGAACCGCAGGTTGTCGCCCAATGTGCCCGGCACCAAAGGGGATTCCTGCTCGACGTAGGCGATACGCGCGCGAACTTCCGACATCGTCAGGTTCCGGTACGCCACGCCGCCCACCGAGATGGTCCCGGTGTCGGGTTCGACGAATCGCAGGATCGTCGAGAACACCGTTGTCTTGCCCGCGCCGGACGGGCCCACGATGGCGGTATGGCCGGTCGCGGGAATCCGCAGGGTCAATCCCTTCAATGCATGCGGTGCATCAGGTGCGTAGCGGACCGTGACGTCGTCGAAACGCAAGGCGGCGTCGGGCTCGGCGGTCGTCGCAGGCGCAGGCTCGTGCGCCACGTCTGCTTCGGAGTGCAGCGTCTCCATCTCCCGGATACGCATGGCGGCCGCGATACCCGACTGCATGGCCGTGATGTGCGTGGTCAGTTCCTGGATCGGTCCCATCAACGTGAACGCGTACAGCAGGAACGCGATCAGCGTCGAGACGGTCAGCGAACCGTTGTCGACGCGCCAGGCGCCGATGGCCAGGATCGCGATGATGGCGCCCTGCACGCCGGTCCACGCGACGGTCCATGCCGTTGCCGAGACGCGCACCGACTCGATCGCGTGTGTCCGGGCGTTGCGTGCGTCGGCGCCGATCAGCGTGGCGATGCGGTGCTCGGCGCGTGCCGCTTTGACGGTGCGCACCGAACGCAGGCTGCCTTCCAGCACTCCGCCGAGGCGGCCGAGCGATTCCTGAGTTTGCGCGTCCGCCTTGGCAATTCGCGGCATGAGCGTTCCGAACAGCATGCCGACGACGACGATGGCCAGCACGGTGACGCCGAGGAGCATCATGTCGAGCACACCCATGAGGATCACGGTGCCCACCGTCAGGAAGGTGGCGTTGATGATGCCGATCACCGCCGACGACGCGGCCTCCTTGAGCAGCAAGGTGTCGGCCGTGACGCGCGTGACCAACTCGCCTGTGGGACGTGCCTGCACCGACGGAACCGTCGCGCCGAGCAGTCGTCGAACGAGCGTCGTGCGTGCGTCGAAGACGATGTTCTCGGCGACGGTCCCGAGCAGGATCCAGTAACCCCACCCGAGTGCGGCGCCGATGACGAGCAGCACCAACAGGGCGAAGGTCGGGCCCATGATCGACGCGCCCGTACCGAGAGCGTCGAGGATCGATTTGGTCACCATCGGCGTCGCCATCACCGTCGCGGAACTGCCGAGGGCGAGTACGAGACCGATCAGCAGGGTGCGTGTGTGCGGTCGGGCATAGCCGATCAGGACACCCAGGTTCGACATGGTCATCGGTGGAGCTGTTTCGATGGGAGGAGCAATCGTCGTCACGCTTCAATGGAACAGCATTGTTCCATTTTAGTAAAGCAAATATCCAGACTGGATCTCCCTTATGCTGCACCTGTGGAGGAAGTCGAAGAGACCAGTGCCCGCGAACGCACCCGTCGCGCGATTCTCGATGCGGCAGTGGCGACGTTCGCGAAATCGCCCAACGCGTCGCTGACGGAAGTCGCCGAGAAGGCGCGCGTCGGGCGCACGACGCTGCACCGCTACTTTCCCGAACGATCCGACCTGATCACTGCCGTCGGGCGGCTCACCGAACAGGCCGTGGCCGACGCCTCGAAGCGTGCGCGCCTGGCTGACGGGACAGGGCTCGACGCGGTCCTGCGGCTGTGTCAGGAGTACTTCGAACTCAGCGATGTCCTGACGGTCATCTTCTTCACGTCAGGCGTATACGACGAGACCACGTCGTGCCTGTCCGACGACGCCGCGATCGCGGCGATAGAACGGGGGCGCGACGACAGCTCGATCGACGCAGAGCTCGACGCCTCGTGGATCCTGAACATGATGTGGGCGCTGCTGTATGCCGCCGTCGACCACGTCAACCGTGGGTCGGCCGGCCGCATGCATGCGCAGACACAGGCGCTGACGAGTCTGCGCAAAGCGATACGCTCGCCCAGGTGACCGACAAAACCCTGCGGCAAGGACGGATCCACGACGTCCACGTCGAACTGGGCGCCATGTTCGCGCCCTTCGGCGGTGGGAGATGCCGGTGCCCTACGTCGGCACCGTCGCCGAGCATCCCGCGGTATGCCTCAGAGTGCGGTCTCCGGCAGCGCCGCCATTGTGTCGGCGACGAGACGGACGATCCGCTGGGCGTCGGAGCGGTCAGGGTCCTGGTCCGGGTCGTAGATAGCCAGGCTCCAGCCAAGACATCCTCCGCATGCCACTGCGGCGGTCAGCGCGCGGGTGAGCTGGTCCCAGGTCAAGCCGTGCGGTTCGTCGGCGACGTCAGGTAGGCCCTGGGCCGGGAACTGTTCGGGGTCGAGGACGTCGAGATCGACGTGCAGCCACCAGCGTCGGGCACTCTGTTTCAGGTGGTCCACCGCCGAGCGCGCGAGGTCCTCCGGTGCGGCGGCGACTTCCTGCCAGTCGCGCATCCAGACGCCGCTGTCACGCAGCGAGCCGACGTTGAACTGCTGACGCCAGCCACCGTCACGCGGGCCGAGGAGGGCGAGCTCGTCGCGGCCGAGCGCGGGTAGTCGCTCGGACAAGGGGCCTTCCATCAGATGCCCGGAGAGCCCGAGCAGCAGGCCGATCTCGGTGTTGGCGGCCTCACCGTCTTCGGAGACGTCCAACGGCATCGTGTCCTCGTGCCCGTCCACGAACAGCACGCTCACCGGTCCGTCAGCACGAAGTGCTGGGATTGTGCCGAGCAGTGTGGTGCAGTCCGCGCCGTACACGAGCGGGAAGCGTCCACCAGTCACCGCTGTCGTGACCCGGGAGCCGACCTCCTCGGTCATGGCCAGCAGTGCGGGTTCGTTGATCAGCGAAGTCTGCGTTCCCCGCTCGGGGCTCCCAGTGGGCAGCACCATGTCGTCACGCTCGACGACCTCGAACGCCGCCAAGGCGGCGCCGAGACCGGACCCACGCAACGCCGCGGCAGCGGCTGCCTGATGGCCCGACCGGCCGTATCCGTCGAAGGGAACCCCAACCAGCTCCACCGCAACCATGACATCAATCGTCGCACCTCAACCGGACCGATGTCATCAGCCAAGACATTGCCCAAGGCCGCACGATCGGTGCTCATGGTCTCTTCTGTCCTTTGTCGATGTCGGTCACGATGTCGGCGAGCAGGCGCATGAACCCGGCTAGTTCGGGGTCGATCCCACGATTGCGGTCGACGAGGAAGTGGATGTCGTCCAGTCCGGTCACCTGCATCCGGTGAGTCCAGGCGAGGGACTCGTGGACCTCACCGCGGGCGCGCAGTGCTGCCGCGAGTCCGATCACGCCCTTGGCGTTGCCCGCCACCGCGGCGATCCGCCACTGCTTCTCGGCAGCGTCGAGTTCGCCGAGTCGCTCATGCCGCAACGCCTGTCGGACTGCCCGATCCGCCTCAGATACTTCGATCGTGGCAGCGCGGCCCGAGGCCAGGGCGGTTGTCACCTTCTCCTCGGCGACTCGATGGCGAATTTCGTGCTCGATCCGCTGCCACCACACTTCCTCGTTCAACGGATTGAGCGGGAATTCGCGATGCCGGTCGATCATCATGAGTACCAAGGGCAGCGCGAGGACGATGGGGCCGGTGGCGAGAAGCTCACGAATGGCGTTCACGCGTCGGCGATCTCGGCGCCACCACCGAAACGAGACCACGAGCGTGACGACGACCAGCAGGGCCACGCAGACACCGAAATCCACCCATGGCCGCGCCAGTTCGACCGGCGAGAACGCTTCGATCGTCGTGCAGGTCAGGAACCCGGAACCGAGCGAACCGGCCAGCAGAGCGGTCTTACCCAGGGCAGGACGCCAATCCGGTGGTTCACCCGCCTGAAAGAACACGATCGCTGTGTTCAGTGGATACCTACTCGCTCGCGGATCCAACCATCGGGGCACCTCGATCGGTGGTGCAGAACTTTCGCCTGGTGTTCGCCGATGCACAGGGAATCCCTTGTCACCGCGGAGCCAAACGGTGCACGACGATGCCCGAATCGAATCGGGTGGTATCGAGCAGCCGCAGATGTGTGGTGGCGGCAATGTCGTCGAACAGCCGGGCGCCGGGACCTGCGACGACAGGGAAAACCCAGAAGCGGTATTCGTCCACCAATGCATTCTCGAGCAATGTCCGGGAAAACGACCCCGTGCCGAACTTGAGCAGGTTGCCGCTCGTCTTCGCCTTGAGGGTCCGGACGGATTCGACGACATCACCGTCGAGCAGTTCCGCATTCCAGGACAACTCTGTCGGCTTCAGGGTGGTGGAGGCGACATACTTGGGCAAGGCGTTGATACGGTCGGTGTAAGGATCTCCCGCTGGTCGGCTCGGCCACGCCTGCGCGAAGTTCGCGTAGGTGTGGCGGCCGAGCAACAGCGCATCGGCGGCGAACAGCAATTCCGAAGCGTACGCGGCATGTTCGTCGTCCCAATACGACGCACTCCACTCGTGCGGTGCGTCGACGCTGCCGTCGAGCGTGACGAACGTGGATTCGATCAGCTTGCCCATGGTTTTCTCCCGAATCAGTGGCACGAGCGTCGTGAGGAACGTACTCGGCGCTGCTTGTGGACTTCTTGCGATCCGCGTCGTTCGCGGTCAAAGGATCAGACGGTGCGGTTGCTGCAGATTCATCGGATCGTCTGGGAGGTCGATCGTTCTCGATACCGCCCGAGAGGTTTTCGGCCGACCATCGATCATGGTTTCCGCCGATCGCTATGCGGCGGGAATCCCCTGCCGACCCCTCGGCATGCCGATCCGGCAGGGGACCAACGGTCAGGCTCTCAGGAGCAGCCGCCGGAGGTCTCGACGGCGATGTTGATCAGTTCGATGGACTTGGCACAAGACGGAGACTGGGCGTTCGCGTTCGCGGCAGGCACGACGAACAGTGTGGCCACACCAACGGTGAGCGCAGCGGCGGCAGTGGAGAGCTTCATCAGAGTGTCCTGTTCAGAGGCGAGATATGCGCAAGTTGCGGAAGGCTGTCGCCCAGTCAGACGGCCGCTGCGACAGTCGATTTCCAGGTCAGGTGGTAGCGGCGACCTGTCTTGCTGGTACCGCCTGTGACAAGGAAGAGGTGCTGACGGGAGGTGGTGTTCGTCATGACTTCAGTACAGCGTCCAGGTCACTGCGACAACATCATCGTGCCGCTCACTTACATGCGCCGTCGTCTCACAGCCGGCCATCGACACTCCGCTTCGCGCGATGCGTCAAGGACGCCGGGCAGCCGGTCATGCGACCGCGCTGCCGGGAGGATCATTGCCGCGTCGTGGGTCTCGGCGATCCGGATGCTGGTGGTCGTTGCCGGTTGCCTCTGCTGGCTTGCGTGGCAGTGCGTTTCGACAGGGTTGACCCGGCGCGGAGGTTTCCGTCGTTCGTAATCAGAAGAACTTCTCGGGATCGTGGTGGTCGGCGACGACGGGTTCGCACGTCGGCTACGAGTCTGGGTGGAGCGCGACTGGCTGATGGCATTCGATTCGTCGCCGGAGGTGAGCGGAATCGGCTCCCAGCCGTTCCGGTCGTTTGGCGGGCAGATCGGTTTCGGCAGATCCGTCACGAACGCCGCAGTTCGTGACGGTCTTTGCCGTGACCCCAAGACTTTTGGGGCGACCTCGCGTCCATGCGCTGCGGTATCTTCCATGCGATCGCCGCACCCCGGTCGGCGCGCAGAGGAAGCACACACCACATGTTCAACAAGTCCTTTGCGGCCGCCGCGCTCTCGGTGGGCGCCGCGGCCGTCCTCGTGGCACCGCCCGCCGCCGCCGACCCGGTCAACTGGGGCGCCGCTTCCCTCAGCGTGTGGGGCAACGTCTACGCGTTTTCGGTCAACCACCCGACGGAAGCCGACGCCATTCGAGCCGCCGACCGAGCGTGCAAGGGTCAGGGCATCATCGACTGCCGGATGGTGGTGACGTTCGCGAACGGCTGCGGTGCAGTCGTGACGAGTCCGCTCGCGATCGTCGCAGGGTTCCCGATCGTGGGCTTCGGTAAAGGGGCGAACCCAGGGGAGGCATACGCAGACGCCACCCGCAACCTCCCCACCGGCACCGGAAGCGCCGGCGCGTTCAATGGCGACCACGCCTGCACCCGGCCTTGATCTAGTTCCCGCACGGTCCTCGCTAAAATGTCGGGCTGACACCGCTCCGCAGCTCAGTGGTAGAGCACTCGCCTTGTAGCGAAAGGTCGTCAGCTCAATCCTGACAGGGAGTCGACACCTCAGGTCATGGCCCGTGAGCTATTGACGGACGCCGCTTCACCCGGCGCGGCATACGGACGGTCAGGTCGAGACGTGGGTGTGATACCACGGCCCGCGCCAGTGCTCGAAGTGAACCTGTATTGCACCGTCAATTCGTGCCCCAGCTTGTGGTCCCCGCGGAAGGTAGCTGAAATTGGCGCCGTAGTACAGCCTGTCGCTGAGCTGGAAGACGCAGCCGTTTCCCGCGGTCGGGTGGGTCTCCTCAACGTAGAACACACCGATCCGGGTGTGCTGCGCGGTGCACTGTGCCGCAGCGTCGCGCAGGGCGTTCTCGGAGAGCCGCCAGCCCAGCCAACCCGGCACTCCCGACAGCAACAGTGCGGCAAGGACGATCGCGATGAGCGGTGCGACCGCTATGTGCGGCCAGGGATTCCGGTAGCGGACGATGCCGATGATCGCAAGCACTGCCCACCCGAGCGCTGCAGCCATTGCCAGCAGCAGCGCAAGTAATGCCATATCGAGGCTCGGAAAGCCATCCCCATCACTGGTTATCGTCGCGAAGAGGTAACCGCTCGTCAGTGAATTCCACAGCAGCCCAACGGCAGCCCACGCGCCGAGCAGCGGGACACCCACGCCGGTAGCGATCCGCCAGCTCCGTGCCGGACCCGGGCGCACTCGCTCGGCCGAGGATGTGTCGTACATAGCCATATGATGCCAGCGCCCGGGCTAGGGCCTTGGGTTCTAGCGGTCGTCGCAACACTCTCGGTGACTGGACCCGCTATGCGACAGGGCCCCGGCTACGGACACCGTCCGGTTGGACACTGGTTCAACCGGACAGTCCGGCTCGCCAACGCCTTTGCTACTGAACTAGCGGCGCGGCGGTGTCGAACCCGCCCTATTTCCGGCCGGAAAGCCCTTGAACCTGCTGGTGGCCAACACGATTGATGCTATTGCGCCCCTGATGGACCCGTGAGCTGTCGGCGCACCTGGTGAGCAAACCAGCAAGTGTGTGGTTCCAGCGCGCCCGCCGGGCGCAAAACCTTCGGGCGGGCGACGACAACGATCACCGTGACAGCGATGCTGACGCAGGATCTGAAACACGTCCTCGGACAAGGTTTACGGTACGACGAACGCCCCACGATCGGTTGAGCGTGGGGCGTTCGTGATCGGGTAATCGGCCGTGCAGACAGGCTTGATGCAAGCTGTTCGGTTGGCGGGTCTGATCTTACGGGGCGGGTGCGGTCGGCGGTTGGGTGACGTGCCGACGTTGCGAAGGGATGGGACTACCTCTGGGACGCGTCACCATCGGAGCGGCATTGCCACACGGAGAACCCGACCTCGACGCCACAGCCCGACGCCTCGCCGTCAGCACCCGCACCCTGCAGCGCAGATATCGAGACGAGGCGATATCACTCGACCGCGGTTGCCTCGAGCTCGACCAGCTGGCCGGGGATCGCGAGCCGGGTGACTCCGAGCATCGTGGTGGCCGGTGCTACCCCGGCGGCACCCAATCGCGAGGCGAGTATGCCGTAGTGTTCGAAGAGCAGGTCGACGTCGGTGGTATAGACATTGAGCCGGACAAGGTTCGCCAGGGACATTCCGGCTTCTGTGAGGACGGCTTCCACGTTCTCCAGGCTCAGCGCCAGTTGTGCGGCCATATCACCGGCGTGCTGAGGCTTGCCGTCGCTGCTCATTGCGGTCTGCCCGGAGCAATACAAGGTCCGGGTGTGCCCGACGACGAGCTCTCCCTGGTTGAATCCCATCTCCACCGACCAGGTCACCGGGTTGATTGCCGTTCGTTGTGTTACCACATCAGTTCCATTCGATTCGTAGATATGTCCGCTTCCACTGACCACTGGCCACTGGAGTCGGACGGGGGTCGTCAATGCTGCAACGTCTTTGGTCGCTGCTATGGGCTCGCGCAGGCACGGATCGGCGTCTTTCACGCGGCAAGACTTTCGGATCGGATCGGCGCGGGGGTTTCACGGACGCGTTTGCCCAGCGTGATGAAGAACAGAACCAGACCAACGGTGAGAAAGATGTGGCCGCCTCCTGCGAGATGAGCCGCGATTTGGCTTGTTTCGTGGCCGAGGACCGTCCGGGTGCCGCGCACGGTCATCACGGTGACGGTCAGCGCTAAGCCTGCGTTGTAGGTCCAGAAGAACGGGTTGAACAGCTTTTCCGCCGTGAGCGTGAACAGCTTCTCCAGCGCCAGGACGATCAGGAAGAACAGCATCCCGAGGGCCAGCAGGTGGGTGTGGACAAGCCCGAGTTGGGAGTCGCCGGTGAAGTCGTTGAGTTTGGTGATTTCGCGGTAGTAGAGGCCGGAGACAAGGCCGACGATCATGTAGATGTGCGCCGCGTTGACGATCTTTTTCACGACATTCCTCGGATTCAGGCGATGAATAGTAGAGCGGCACTGATCAGTACAACCGCTGCGGTGGCGAAATGGATGCCGAACGCGGTGGCCTTTGTTCCCCCGTGGCGCAGGACGATGAGCGTGTCGCCGAGGGGGATGAGCGCGACAGCGAGCATGTACCAGCCGACCGCATCGGCGTTGGCGAAGATGATCAACGCCAGGCCGATGACGCCGGAGGTGAAGTCACGCAATCCTTTGACGGTCAGGTACGCCGCGTCTCCGTCTGGCTTCGCGGGTACGCCGAAGCCGTCGGCGGCGGATTCCGGGGTCAGCAGAAACCGTGCTCCGATGAAAAGGACGAAGACGATGAGGAAGATTGCGAGGCCATAGGCGAGGGGGGTGAGCATGATCCAACTCTCAGGACGAGACAGTGCGATGTTCGGCCGGTGAATTGCTGGCGGCCGCTACCTCCAGGTCAAAACCGACCTCTTTGAATATTTCCCGTACGAAGTTCAATGATCGAGCGTTCGCCAACCGTGATCAACGACAAATCACCCAAGGGTCGTTAACCAGCGGGCAATGATCGCAGGCACACAGGTCCGACCGGATCGCCGAACGACTTCGAGTACCGAGATGCAGCTCAGCGATGGTTCGAACCGGTTGCGGTCGGGCGAGGTCGAAGCCCTGGTGTACTGCTTCCCGATGTGTGAGCCCGCCATGGCCATCGGCCCTCCGCTGAACTCTGAGGACAAAGATGCTCGCGGTTGCTTCCGGCCATGACTTCGCACGCAAACAGACGACCGGCACGTCAACCGAACGCGCGCCTAGCCGACCTCCTAGACCGCTTCTGGAGTTTCTTGGCGCCCAACGCTTCCGGAAGAAACAACGTCGGCAGTCTCGCCGCGGACGGACTCCAGGCGTCCCTGGTGACCGCGGCTAGTGGCGGCGACCCGCAAACGGAGTCCACGGGTGGATCAGCGGTGTGACATACTGGCGCCAGGCGGCATCGTTTTCTTCGGTGCTCGGCGGTCTTGGTTGCGGTGTAGATCGACCCGCATCAACCTCCTCAGTGCGCATTCCGCGACGAGCACATCAGATTCGCCCCTCCCCTGGTTCGCCTCCGGCATCGGACGTGTGGTGCCGACCCGAGATCAGTCGTTGAAGCGGTTCCCTGCCAGTTCCCTGCATCGCCGATCAGCAAGAGAATGGAGTGAAAGTCTATGGTTACCAACCCGATTACCATCGGCGCCGAGCGAGCGATGATCGAGAACACGCTCGATCGCAACCGCGAAGCGCTGATCGCGACCGCACGCGGGCTGTCCGATGCCGATGCCCGCCGACGGCTCGTCGCGTCGCTGACGACACCGATCTCGTTGATCAAACATGCCGCCGCGGCGGAACGGATCTGGTTTCAGCGGTTCTGGGGCGGACTCGACGAATCCGAATGCGATGGATACTCGAAGCGGGACGAGGGCACTTTCGTTGTCGCCGACCACGAGTCGCTGGCCGAGGTGATCGCCGAATTCGAGCGCGCGAGCGGGCGATCACGGGTGATCGCCGCTCGCTTCGACCTCGACGAGACCAAGGACAATCCTCGCGAAGGGACGGTGAGCATGCGATGGACTCTGCTCGCCATGATCGAGGAGTTCGCGCGTCACGCGGGCCACGGAGACATCCTCCGCGAACAGATCGACCAGCTCTCGCCTCGGCAATCGCACCCGTGAAACGATCGTTTCGTCGCCGACCGGCGGCCCGTGCCCTTGCGACACTCTAGGAACGGCAAATATCGCCTGAATTGCTGGTCATTGGCTATCTTGCGGGGTGTGCGCCCGACTCCAGACGACTCCAGGTTGCTCGATTCACCCGCCGATTCAGCCACGTCCTCACCGATGCTCGGGCAGTCCTATCGAACCAGCGACTGCTATGTCGTCGGGCGCGAGAAGATCCGCGAGTTCGCCCGTGCGGTTCAGGACCATCATCCGGTTCACCGGTCCGAGCAGGCGGCCGCCGAGCACGGTTACACCGGCCTCGTCGCGCCGTTGACGTTCATCTCGATACCGGGGTTTCTGGCCCAGATAGGGATGTTCGATCGAGTTGTCCAGGGCTACGACCTCAGCCAGATCATGCAGACCGACCACTCCCTCACTATCCACCGGCCGATCCTGGCGGGCGACGCATTGCGTTTCGAGGTCGAGTTCGAATCGCTCCGAAAAGCGTTCGGCGGCGAAATCTTCGGATTCAAATGTTCGGTGACCGACCAGCACGGCGACGAAGTCGTCACCACACGCACGTCCTTCGTCGGCAGGCCGGAGGTGAACATCGCCGCCACGCGCATCTGCGACGGACTGCTGATGCAGAACTTCCGCCATGGCACGTCGATTCCACGGCAACTCCACACACCCGAGCATCCCGATCAGCCACGTCGGGTCACAGACCGAAGCCGGAATATGTTGCCGTTCAGCGCGATAGCCGTCGGCGACGAACTTCCGCCGAGAATCGTGACCGTGCGACTCGGCGATCTGGTCAATTACGCAGGTGTGGCAGGCGACCCGAACCCCATTCACTGGAGCGACGACGCGGCGGCGTCGGTGGACCTGGATTCGCCTGTCGCACAGGGCATGCTGATGATCGGCATCGGCGCGGGGTATATCACCTCATGGGCCGGCGATCCCGGCATGGTGACCGAATACGCGGTACGGCTGACCAGCCCGGTCTACGTCCCGACCGGCGGAGCCACGGTCGAGTACACGGGCAAAGTGAAGGCTGTCGATCCGGACCGCAAGACCGCGACGATCGCCATCACCGCCAAACAGGACGGCAGGAAGATCTTCGGACGAGCCGTAGCGGTGATCCAGTGCGCGGATCGATAGCCGCACCGTCGACAGGTAGGTCAGTACGTCGGCCAGGGTCCACCCCGGACCGGCTTGGTGGCGGTGACGCGGTGCTCGTTGTCCCGGAAGCGGGGTTCGTAGTGGGTGAAGAACACCTTGGCGACCAGGTCACGGCGGCTGTGGACGCCGGTTTTGTCGAAGATGCTCTTCAGATGCTGCTGCACCGTATGTGCCGAGACGGTCATGTCGTGGGCGATCTGCGATGTCGAGGCGCCCTGTAGCACCAGCCGGGTGACGTCGCGCTCGCGCTCGGTGAGCCCATAGGCCGACATCAGCAGCGGGTAGATGCGGCTGGGGTGGGCGGGTTCGATGATCACCGCCACCCTGGTCTGCGCCGTCGAGGTCAGGCGGGCGCCGTGCAGCACCACCCAGGTTCCCGACCTGGACAGCGCTCGCGACACGAGCACCTCGTCGGGCCGGTCGTCAGCCGCATTGCGAAACGCGCGGGCGGCGAGGGTGACCACGGCGCTGGGCAGCTTCGCGCGATCCCAGTCGCCGTCCGGCAGGTCGGATATCCAGCGCTGCACACCGGCGCCGGCCGATTCGATCTCGCATGCCGAGTTGAGCACCAGCAGGCCGGGCGAGTCCGCGTACTCGGGTTCGCCCGCCTGCCCGATCAGCAGGGCCCGGCGTACGCCGTCGGCCAGTGTCGGCGCCACCGTCGCCACGAATTCCTTCTCGGTGGGGTCGAACATCGCGGCACCGGGTTCGCGATAGAGCGCGAGCGCCCCCCACACCTCACCGGAGCGGGTGCGCAGTCGCGCGATCAATTCCTGATCGCCACCCATCGTCATATTGCGTTGCCAGCGTTCACTTTTCGACGGGTCACCGCCGAGGGCTTCGTGCAACGTCGATAATCCGGTCACCGACCGGACGACATCGACGATGCCGTTGCGCTCCTCGCCGTATTCCTCGGCCAGCCACTGCGGCGGAAACTCGGCGAGGCCGAGGTGGAAGTGACTGGTCATCAGCAGCGACGCGGGATCGAGGGTGTACCAGCACGGCGTCCAGTAGTGCGGGACGGCGGTGGCAAGCACCTCGGTCGTCTCCTGCCACAGCGACACCAGATCGTGCGGCTCCCGGCACAGCCGCCCGATCTTGTCGGCGGCGCGTTGCATCGAATCCGTGCTCACCAGATCAACGGTAGGCCGCACTCGGACCAGGGGAAATACCAGGTTTGTGGGATGTCGCGGCGACCGGGATATTCCTAGCCTCGATGTATGACGAACACCGGAACCACGCATGTGCGCCTCAACCCGCCGCCGCCGGAATTGATGCGACTGATTGTCGGCGGGGCACCCGTCACCGTCACCCATCGCGGGCATGTCCGCCACGGCCGGGCGGTGCTCGTCGATGCCGCACCCTCACAAGTCGGTGCCGCGATGCGGGCGGCGATGGATGACGGTGCCCGTCCGTTCGAGTTCGGGCTGAAGATCACGCGCGGATACGACCCGACCGCCGACGATCTCGCCGTCATCGCACGCTCGATCATTCGGGTCGATTTCGAGGACTGAGGAAACGCCATGCGTATCAATCGTATCCAGCACGACATCACTGTTCTCGCCGATGAACTGGAGGTTCCGGGTATCGGCCATCTACCGGTCAACGCCTACGTTCTGCACGCGGCGGAACCCGTCGTCGTCGACACCGGACTCAGCCTGCCCGACCGCGGATTCATGGCGGCGCTGAGTTCGGTGGTGGATCCCGTCGACGTGGAATGGATCTGGCTCACCCATCCCGATCGCGACCACACCGGATCGCTGTTCGACCTGCTCGATGCCGCCCCCAACGCCCGGCTGGTCACGACATTCCTCGGCCTCGGCATCATGTCGTGCGCTCGACCGGTCCCGATGAATCGCGTGTACCTGCTGAATCCGGGACAGTCCCTCGATGTCGGCGACCGACGCCTGACCGCTTTTCGCCCACCGCTGTTCGACAACCCGAGCACCGTCGGGTTCTACGACGAACACAGCGAATCATGTTTCACCTCGGACTGTTTCGGCGCTCCGATGCCGAGCGCCGAGCTCGCGACCGCCGACGACGTCGGTTACGCGCCGTCTGACGCGATTCGTGCGGCGCAGCATCTCTGGACGGCGGTGGACAGCCCGTGGGTGCACATTGTGGACGAGAGCAAATACCTTGCCACCGTGTCGGAATTGCGTGCGTTCGACCCGCAACGGATTCTCAGTACACATCTTCCGCCCGCCCGAGGACGCACCTCGGAATACCTGGACATGCTTGCCGAGGCGCCCCACGCCGCACCGTTCGTCGGTCCCGATCAGGCTGCGCTGGAGCAGATGCTGGCGAGCTTCGAACCCTGAGCGTCAGGCGGGCCGCAGAATCCTCAGCGCGGCCCGCTCGATGCGATCGGCGATCTGGGAGTACGACTCGTAGCCCATTCCGGCCCGCACCAGCGCACCGGCGTAGATGATCTCGAGCCATTCGATGACCTCGTTGTCGGCGTCCGGGCCGAGCGCCCGCGCGATCCTGCCGCGGATCTCGATCCCGATGCGGGTGCGCAGGTGCTCGACATCGGGGTCCGACCCCAGCAGCGCGCCGGTGACCGCGCCGGCCAGCTCCTGCTCTTCGGCCACCAGCAGCGCGATATTGCGCAACTCGGCGAGCACTCGCACGGTCGAGTCGGGATCATCGCTCGCGGGTGAACGCGAGGCCAGCAGTCGACGCCAGAAGATCTCGGCGACCAGGTGCTCCTTGGAGGAGAAGTAGGTGTACGCGGTCGCGGTGGCGACGCCGGCCTCCGCGGCGACCAGCCGGATCGTCATGCCGGAAAAGCCATCGCGTGTCAGCACCACCAGCGCGGCCCTGGTCAGCCGATCGACGGTGTCGGCCTGCTTACCGGTCAATCGACGCCTGGTCGCTTCGAGGCTGATGGAATCGCTTTCAGACATGCGTCCGGATGTTACTCGTCAGTCCCGACGCCTCGGTGAACCACACCGCGTCGGCGGTTGTCCGGGGGTTGATTTGGAATACCGTCCAGAATAGAATCTGGACACATGTCTGATGAACGAACGGCGCGGTCCACCGTCGGCAAAGTAGTCGTTGTCACCGGCGGAGCCCGCGGTATCGGACGGGCGGTCGCGAGCGCACTCGTCGACGCAGGCTCGATCGTCGCCATCGGCGACATCGATGCGACCACGGTCTTCGACACCGGAAAAGAGATCGCGGCAACCGTGGCGCTGCACCTCGACGTCACCGACCCCGCCTCGTACGCCGCCTTCCTCGCCGAGGTCGAAAAGTCCTGCGGCCCTGTCGATGTGCTGATCAACAATGCGGGCATCATGCCGGTCGGCCGGTTCACCGAGGAGTCCGACGAGATCACCCGCCGGATACTCGACATCAATGTCTACGGCGTCGCCCTCGGCACCAAACTCGTGCTGCCGCGGATGCTGGCTCGCGGCCGCGGCCACATCGTGAACATGGCCTCGATGGCCGGTGAGAACCCGACGCCGGGGATGGCCACCTACTGCGCGAGCAAGCAGGCCGTGCTCAGCTTCACCGAGACCATGCGCCTGGAACACCGCGGCACCGGCGTGCGGTTCTCGGCGGTCCTGCCGACGTTCACCAGGACCGAGATGATCGCCGGAACCCGTGCCCCGCGCGCACTACTCGCCGACCCGGCCGACGTCGCCGCCGCGGTCGCCGCACTGATCGCCCGGCCACGCCGACGCGTCTCGGTCACCCGCCTCGCGGGCGTGCTCGCCGCCTTCAACAAGCTGACCCCGCGCCCGCTCGGCGAATTCATGGCTCGGCGGTTGGGCGTGCACCGCTCCTTCATCGATGTCGACCGCGATGCCCGCCGTGCCTACGACGACCGGCTCTCGACCGACTGACCGCTCAGGCGCCGGTGCGGGAGAGGAGCACCACGGGGATCTCCCGCTCGGTCCACGACTGGTAAGCATCGAAATCGGCGTAGAGCTCGGTCAACAGCGGCCACAGCCGTTGCCGCTGTTCGGCATCGGCGACACGGGCCAGGACCGGGTAGTGCTCGGCGCGGATCCGGACGTGCGCGTTCGGATCCGCGAGCAGATTCAGATACCACTGCGGGTGATTCGCGAGGCCGCCCTGTGAGCCGACGATGACGAGATCCTGGCCGTCGACGAGGTAGAGCAGCGGCGCGGCGAAGATCTTGCCGGACTTGCGACCTCGATGTTCGAGCAGCAGGGTCGGCACCGGGCGGCGGAACCCGGCGCCGATCCGCCAGGTTCCGCCGACGCGCCCGTTGGTGCGGCGATAGACCCACGCTTGCACGCGCGACCCGTATCGGATGATCCGCGTCGTCATCGGCGCGTTCAGCCCTTTCGGCTGATTCTTCGGCATACCCATCGACCGCACGCTACAGCGATCGCCGACGGCCGGGTTCGGAGTGCGTCATTTCTTGCGCCGCTCCTGCGCGATCACCTTGCCGACGGTGCCGTCGAGCTTCGTGCCCGCGGGCCAGCCGACATAGTGGCACAGGAACAGCGCGATCTCGCGCAGCTGTTCCTCGGACAGTTCACCGTTGCGCAAGGCCGCGCCGATCTGGATCTCGGCGACGTCGAGATTGCCCTGCGCGGTGAGCGCCCCGATCAGCAACAGTCGCCGCTCGCGGACGGTCAGCTCGGGACGCGACCAGATGTCGGCGAACAGGTGGTCGGCGGTGACGGCGAAATGCTCGCCGGGGCCGTCGGCGAATTCCCAGCCGTAGACCTCGCTCATCTTGGCCAGGCCACGCTGCCGCACGTCGGCGGGAGTTTCTCCGTTGGTGGTCATGATGACTCCTTGTCGAGCACAGGGTGGGCGACGCCGAGCCCGTCGGCCAGGCGTTCGATGGCGAGTTGCGCCAGGGGCAGGTCGACCTCGAGCCGGTCACCGAGTTCGAGCGCGAGGGACAGGTCCTTCTCGCCGAGATCGCGCACGTGACCGAGGATGGGGAACCAGAAATCGTCCGGCTCGATCGGCGCGGTGGTGTCGCGCAACATGATCGCGCCCGGCCCGCCGGTCACCGCGTCGGAGTGCCGGACCACCTTGCCGAGTGCGGTGAGACTGAGCCCGGCCGCGTCGGCGAGGCGTTGCGCCTCGGTCGCGGCGGTGAACGAGATGAAGTGGAGCAGGTTGCGCGCCAACTTCATTCGCGTGCCCGCTCCGACCGGACCGGCGTGCACGACGAGGTCGGCGAAGCACCCGAACGGCGCCCTGATCCGGTCCACCGCGGCGGCACTGCCGCCGACCATCACCGCCAGCCTGCCCTGGGTGGCGCCGGGCGCGCCGCCGCTGACGGGCGCGTCGACGAACTCGACCTCGTGTTCGGCGCAGCGGGCGGCCAGCTCCTGCGCGGTCCGGTCGCTGATGGTGGAGTGCACCGCGACCACCGTGCCCGGTGCCGCGGTTCTGAGGATGCCCGCCGGGCCGGTGAGGACCTCGGTCACCTGCGCGTCGTCGATGACGGTCACGCAGATGATCCGCGCGTGCGTCGCGACCTGCGCCGGATCGGCGACCGAACGCGCGCCCGCCGCGACGAAGGGTTCGGTGACCTCGGCGCGCACATCACAGACCGTCAGCCCGCCCGGCCATTCCAGCAGCCGTCGTGCGATCGGCGCGCCCATATTGCCCAGTCCGATGAATCCGACCGGGGCGCTGGTGGATTCGGTCGTCATCGGATGATCTGCCCGCCGTCGACATTGAGGATCTGGCCGGTGACCCAGCTCGCCTCGTCGGAGAGCAGGTACAGGCAGGCGCCGACCAGGTCCTGCGGGGTGCCCATCCGCTTGATCGGAATGCGCTTCACCATGTCCTTCACCATGTTTCCCGGCGTGACAGTCTGGGTGGCCTCGGTGTCGATCGGGCCCGGCGCGATGGCGTTCACCCTGATCCGGGAACCACCCAGTTCGGTGGCGAGCTGCTGGGTGAGGCCGTTGATGCCGACCTTGGCCAGCCCGTAGAAGCCGGAGTACAGCCAGGCGGCGGTGGAGGACTGGTTGACGATCGAGCCACCGCCCGCGGCGATCATCGGCTGCCAGACCGCACGCGTCACATTGAGCGCGCCGTCGAAGTTCACGCCCATGAACTTCTTGTAGTAGTCCCACGGCACGGTGAGCAGCAGATCGAGCTTCATCTCGCCGTAGATGGCCGCGTTGTTGACCAGGTGATTGATCGCGCCGAACTCGGCGACGGTGAATTCCGCCAGTGCGGCAGCGGATTCGGGATCGGCGACATCGACGCGACGGAAGGCCGCCGACCCGCCGTCGGCGACGATCTGCTTGACCACCTCCTCGCCACGCTCGACATTGAGGTCGGCGACAACGACATTGGCGCCTTCGGCGGCGAGCGCTGCGGCGTAGACCGCGCCGATGCCCTGCGCGGCGCCGGTGACGATCGCGGTGCGACCGGTGAAACGTGCCATGGTGTTCAGCTCCTGTGTGTGGTCGATGTCGGTGAGGTCAGGCGGGGGTGGCGATCAACTTGGTCTCGAGGTATTCCTCGAAACCGGCGACGCCCATCTCGCGGCCGATGCCGGACTGTTTGTAGCCACCGAAGGGCGCGTCGGCGTGGTACCAGAGCCCGCCGTTGACGCTCAGCGTCCCGGTTCGCACCCCCGAGACCACGCGCTCGACCCGGTCCGGGTCGGTGCCCCAGACCGAACCCGACAGGCCATAGGGCGATTCGTTGGCGAGCCGGATCGCATCGTCGTCGCCGTCGTGGGCGATCACGACGAGCACCGGACCGAAGATCTCCTCCTGCGCGACGGTCGCGGTGTTGTCGAGCCCGCTGATCAGCGTCGGTTCGATGAAGTACCCGCGCTCCTTGTCCGCGGGCCTGCCGCCACCGACCTCGATGTGCCCGCCCTCGGCGCGCGCGATCTCGAGATAGCGCTCCACCCGCGCCCGTTGCCGCTCGGAAATCAGTGGTCCGCAGACGGTTCCGGCATTTGTCGGATCACCGGC
Organism: Nocardia sp. NPDC058519; assembly: GCF_042719755.1. Classification (NCBI taxonomy): domain Bacteria; kingdom Bacillati; phylum Actinomycetota; class Actinomycetes; order Mycobacteriales; family Nocardiaceae; genus Nocardia; species Nocardia sp. NPDC058519. The sequence continues at coordinate 38,359 of NZ_JBHXNK010000015.1, forward strand.
AGCGAGTCCGCGCAGCGCACCGGCCGCCGCGGTGACCGCCGCGTCGTAGGACTCGCGCGGCACCAGCAGCCGGGTGGTGAGTGCGCAGCCCTGGCCTGCGTGCACGGCGACCGTGAACGCGGTGTAGCTCGCGGCGGTGGCGATATCGGCGTCGTCGAGCACGATGGCGGCGGATTTGCCGCCCAGTTCGAGGAAGGTCCGCTTGAGCGTCGCCGACGCGCCGACCATCACCGAGCGCCCGGTCTGGGTGGAGCCGGTGAAGGTGATCATGTCGACCCGCGGATCGAGGACCAGCTGGGCGCCGAGGCCGTGATCGGAGGAGGTGACGATATTGATCACGCCAGCGGGGAAATCGGTGTGCTCGGCGATGAGCGGGCCGAGTACCGCAGCACACCAGGGAGTATCGGGGGCGGGCTTGAGCACCACGGTGTTGCCCGCCGCCAGTGCGGGCCCGAGCTTGGCGAGGTTGATCTGGTGCGGGAAGTTCCACGGCGTGATCGCGCCGACGACGCCGACGGCCTCGCGGCGGATCACCCGGCGGCTGGCGATGCCCATCAGGTCCCTGGTGCCGAGATCGGTTTCCCAGGTGTAGTTCTCGGCCAGGTCGGCGGCATAAGACAGATCGGCGATCGGGCCTTCCAGCTGCGGTCCGCTGGTCAGCATGACCGGTGCGCCGACCTCGGCGATCGTGATCGCCCGCAACTCCTCGAGGTGTTCGCCCAGCACGTCACGCAATTGGCGCAGGCAGTGCGCGCGGAATGCCGGATCGCGCGACCACTGGGTCTCGTCGAAGGCGGTGCGTGCCGCGGCGATGGCCGCGTCCATGTCGGCGCCCGAGGCGTCGGCGGCGTATCCGAGCACCTCCTCGGTGGCGGGATTGATGGTCACGAAGACACCGGAGCCACCCGGGATCAACTTGCCGCCGATCAACAGTGGTGTGCCTTCGGCGGGGACGAGGCCGTTCATAGCGAGGCTCCGATACGTGTCTGGACAGGTGTACGGAATATAGTTCGGTTTATCGATCGGACGCAAGACCATGCACGTCGATTGGCCCGTACACCCGACTGTAGTAGCATCCAGACACATGTCCGAAAACGCACCTACCGGCATCGAAGCAACTCGACGACGCTTGACCGAAAAGCAGGCCGATACCGTGGACCGCTTGACGGTCGCCGCCGTCGACGTGCTGTCGCGCGAGGGCTATTCGGGGACGACGATCCGGCTCGTCGCCGCGTCGGCAGGGGTCGGGACCGCCACCGCCTACACGTACTTCTCCTCCAAGGAGCACCTGATCTCCGAGGTGTTCTGGCGACGGCTGGTCGCCATGCCCCCACTGGAGGCAGGGGACGCCGACGCGACCACGCGCGTGGTCGGCGTCCTTCGTCAGGTCTCGATGCTGGTGGCCGACGAACCCGCGCTGGCAGGCGCGGTCAGCAGCGCATTGCTCGGCGACGATCCCGACGTGCAACACCTGCGGGTGCGTATCGGCATGCAGATCCGCCATCGGCTCGGCGAAGCGCTCGGCGCGAAAGATCCCGAACGCCTGGCCGCCCTCGAACTGCTGTACGCGGGCGCGCTCCTCCAGGGCGGCATGGGACTGCTGTCGTACGCACAGGTCGCCGATCTGCTCGAAATGTGCGCGCGCCGGTTGATGGCCGAGCCCGCTACCGACGACTAGCGCGTTCGACGACCGGATTCGGACCGAACCCTGTCGCGCATCAGGAAACCGTAGTACTGTCCAGACACATGTCCAAATAATGTCTGGACATTATTCCGGGAAGGACTTTCCAATGACGCTGGTCAAACCGCAGCGCGTATCCGGAGGCGAAGACGAACACGGGCACCTGACCGAGTTCCGCACCGATCCGATCGCACTGATGCGGCGTGTTCGCGCCGAGTGCGGCGATGTCGGTACCTTCGAACTCGCGGGACGCGATGTCGTCCTGCTGTCCGGCGCCGAAGCCAACGAGTTCTTCTTCCGCGCCGGCGACGAGGATCTCGACCAGGGCGCGGCCTATCCGTTCATGAAGCCGATCTTCGGCGAGGGCGTCGTCTTCGACGCACCGCCCGAGCGTCGCAAAGAGATGCTGCACAATTCGGCGCTGCGCGCGGACCATATGCGCGGGCACGCGGGCACCATCGCCCACGAAGTGGATCAGATGGTCGCCCAGTGGGACGACGAGGGCGAGATCGACCTGCTCGAGTTCTTCGCCGAGCTGACCATCTACACCTCATCGGCCTGTCTGATCGGGGTGAAATTCCGCAAACAGCTCGACGGGCGCTTCGCGCACCTCTATCACGAGCTCGAACAGGGCACCGACGCCCTGGCCTACGTCGATCCGTACGCGCCGATCGAGAGCTTCGCCCGCCGCGACGCCGCACGGGTCGCCCTGGTCGAGCTGGTGCAGGCGATCATGGATCAGCGGGAGGCGAATCCACCCGCGGGCAAAGATGATCGCGACATGCTCGATGTCCTCATCTCGGTAAAGGACGAGAACGGGGCGCTGCGGTTCTCGGCCAGCGAGATCACCGGCATCTTCATCTCGATGATGTTTGCAGGCCACCACACCACCTCGGGTACGGCCGCCTGGACGATCATCGAACTGCTGCGCCACCCGGAGACGCTGGCCGGTGTCGTCACCGAACTCGACGAGCTCTACGCCGACGGGGCCGACGTCAGTCACCATGCGCTACGCCAGATCCCGAATCTGGAAGCCGCGCTCAAGGAGACCTTGCGGCTGCATCCGCCGCTGATCATCCTCATGCGCCTGGCGCGCGGGGAGTTCGAGGTGTGCGGGCACCGGATCGGGCCCGGCGACATGGTGGCCGCCACCCCCGCGATCTCCAACCGGATTCCGGAGGACTTCCCCGATCCGGACGCCTTCGATCCCGCGCGCTACCTCGATCCACGCCAGGACGACACCCTTAACCGATGGACCTGGATTCCCTTCGGCGCCGGCAGGCACCGCTGCGTCGGCGCGCCGTTCGCGCTGATGCAGCTCAAGGCGATCTTCTCGATTCTGCTGCGGGACTGGGAGTTCGAACTCGCGCAGCCGTCCGACACCTACCGCAACGATCATTCGAAGATGGTGGTGCAGCTCGAGCAACCCTGCCGCGTGCGTTACCGCCGCAGGCAGCGCTGAGCGCGGGCGGAGATCAGTGTGACAGCGTCGTCGCTCCCCAGCGGATTCGATTTCACCGATCCGGCCCTGTGGGAATCCCGCAACCCCGTCCAGGAATTCGCCGAGCTGCGCCGGACCGCGCCGGTGTGGTGGAACGCCCAGACCGACCCGCAGTCGGGCGGGTTCCGCGACGGCGGCTACTGGGTGATCACCAAACACGAGGACATCAAGGAGATCTCGCGCCATCCTGAGCTGTTCTCCTCCCAGCAGAAGGGTTCGGTCATCCGGCTGCCCGGCGAGGTGACTCCCGAGCAGATCGAACTCACCGGCGCCCTGTTGCTGAACATGGATCCGCCCAAGCACACCAAGATCCGGCGGATCATCTCCAAGGGGTTCACGCCGCGCGCGGTCGAGGGGTTGCGCGCGGCGCTGACCGAACGGGCGGGCGCGATCGTGCAAGCGGCGCGGGCGGCGGGCAGCGGTGATTTCGTCGAGCAGGTGGCGTGCGAGCTTCCGCTGCAAGCCATCGCCGAACTGGTCGGCGTTCCCCAGCAGGACCGCCGCAAGCTGTTCGACTGGTCGAATCAGATGCTCAACTACGACGACCCGGAATACGGCGACGCCACGACCACCGACGCCTCGTCGGCCGCGGCGATGGAGATCCTCGGCTACGCCTGGAACATGGCCGAACAGCGGCGCACCGAACCGGCCGACGACATCGTCAGCACGCTGGTGCACGCCGATCTCGACGGGGAGGCGCTGGGCTCCGACGAGTTCGGGTTCTTCGTGATCCTGCTGGCGGTGGCGGGCAACGAGACCACCCGCAATGCCATCACCCACGGGATGAAGGCGTTCATCGACAATCCGGAGCAGTGGGAGCTCTTCAAACAGCAGCGCCCACGCACCGCGACCGACGAGATCGTGCGCTGGGCGACCCCGGTGACGGTGTTCCAGCGCACCGCGACCGCCGACACCGAGCTCGGCGGGCAACGCATCCGGGCGGGTGAGCGCGTCGGATTGTTTTACAGCTCAGCCAATTTCGATGAGGATGCCTTCGAGCGCCCGTTCAGCTTCGACATCCTGCGCGACCCCAATCCGCACCTGGCCTTCGGCGGCACCGGCACGCACTTCTGTGTCGGCGCCAACCTGGCCCGGCTCGAAATCGATCTGATCTTCAACGCCATCGCCGATGTGATGCCCGATCTGTCCCAGGTGTCGGAGCCGCAGCGACTACGGTCGGGGTGGATCAACGGAATAAAACACTGGCAGGTCAGCTACGAGTCAGGAGCAAGGGACTGATGCGGATCGCGCTGCTGTCCTACCGGAGCAAGCCGCACTGTGGCGGGCAGGGAGTGTATGTCCGGTACCTGAGCCAGGGGCTCGTCGAGCTCGGCCACGAGGTCGAGGTGTTCTCCGGCCAGCCCTATCCCGAGGATCTCGATCCGCGGGTGCGGCTCACCGAGGTGCCGAGCCTGGACCTCTATCGCGACGAAGATCCCTTTCGCACACCGCATCCCCGCGAGATCCGCGATCGCGTCGACCTGCTCGAGCTCGCCACCATGTGGACGGCGGGGTTCCCCGAACCGCGCACGTTCAGCCTGCGCGTCGCCAAGCTGTTGGCGTCGCGCGCAGCCGATTTCGATGTCGTGCACGACAATCAGTGCCTCGGCTACGGCCTGCTCGCCATCGCCGAGCAGCTGCCGCTGGTGGCGACCGTCCACCATCCGATCACTCGAGACCGCGCGGTCGATCTGGCCGCGACGCCGTGGCGGCGCAAGCTGTTCGTGCGGCGCTGGTACGGCTTCCTCGGCATGCAACAGCAAGTCGCACAGCGGATTCCGGATCTGATCACGGTGTCTTCCTCGTCGGCCGCGGATATCGCGGAAGACTTCGGCGTGACGCCGGGACAGTTGCATACCGTTCCCCTCGGCGTGGACACCGAACTGTTCCGGCCGCGCGAGACACCGCGGGTGCGTGGGCGGATCGTCGCGGTCGCCAGTGCCGACAAGCCACTCAAGGGCATCGCGCATCTGCTGAAAGCCGTTGCCCGGCTGCGTCATACCGGCGATGTCGAGCTCCGGCTGGTCGCGAAGCTGGAACCGAACGGCCCCACCGAGAAGCTGATCGCCGAGCTCGGCATCGCCGATATCGTCACCCCGGTCAGCGGAGTGAGCGACGAGCAGTTGGCCGAACTGCTCGCCTCGGCCGAGATCGCCTGCATTCCGTCGATGTACGAAGGGTTTTCGCTGCCCGCCGTCGAGGCGATGGCCAGCGGGACACCGCTGGTCGCCAGCCGGGCAGGCGCGCTGCCCGAGGTCGTCGGCGAGTGCGCCGAACTGGTCGCGCCGGGCGATGTAGACGCGCTCACCCTGGTACTCGGCGAATTGCTCGACGACCCCGGCCGACGCGGGCTCATGGGAGCGGCGGGTCGTGCTCGCGTCCTCGACCTGTTCAGCTGGTCGGCCGTCGCCGCGCAGACTGTCGCGATCTATGACCAGGCGATCGCCCGCCGCTCCCCCACTCCGCCGGGCACCGCCCGATGACGACCACTTCCGACCCTTGCCAGGAGGCCTCATGCTGACCGTCGATTTCGACCGCTTGGGCGTCGGCCCCGGGTCACGGGTGATCGACATCGGCTGCGGCGCGGGCAGACACTCCTTCGAGGCCTACCGCCGCGGAGCCGACGTCGTTGCCTTCGACCAGAACGCCGCCGACCTCGCCGATGTCGATGTCATGTTCGAGGCCATGGCCGCGGCGGGCGAAGCCCCGGAGTACGCCAAGGCCGAGACCGTGCGCGGCGACGCGCTCGATCTGCCCTACGGCAACGACGAATTCGACGTCGTGATCGCCTCGGAGATCCTCGAGCACGTCCCGCAGGACACCCAGGCGATCGCCGAGCTGGCGCGGGTGGTCAAACCCGGTGGCGCGCTGGCGGTCACGGTTCCGCGCTGGCTACCCGAACGCATCTGCTGGGCGCTCTCGGACGAGTACCACGCCAACGAGGGCGGCCACGTGCGCATCTATCGCGCCGACGCGCTGCGCGACAAGATCACCGCGCGCGGTCTGCGCTACCACCACCAGGACTTCGCGCACGCGCTGCACGCGCCCTTCTGGTGGCTGAAATGCGCTGTCGGCGTGCGCAATGACAAGCACCCACTGGTGAGCGCCTATCACCGCATGCTGGTGTGGGACATGATGTCGGCGCCCGCGGTGACTCGCACAGCCGAACGGGTGCTGAACCCGCTGGTCGGCAAGTCCGTCGCGCTCTACTTTACGAAACCGGCGGTGCGCGCCGATGCCCGTTGAGCTACCGGCAGTTCCCGGGGTCGTCTCCGCGCGCGATATCCGGATGACCGCCGAATCCATTGCCGCCGCACAGGAACCCGATGGTGCGATCCCCTGGTTCAGTGGCGGTCACACCGATCCTTGGGACCACATCGAGTCCGCGATGGCACTGACCGTGGCCGGCCTGTGGGACGAGGCCCGCGAGGCCTACATCTGGTCGGCGAAATCGCAGCGCGACGACGGCTCGTGGCCGATGCAGGTGCGCCGTGGCGTGATCGAGAACCACGACGCCGACACCAACTTCTGCGCCTACCTGGCCACCGGTGTCCTGCACGCCCTTTCGATCACCGGCGATACCGGCTTCGCCGCCGAGTTGTGGCCGACCGTCCGCGCGGGCATCGACTTCGTCCTCGGCCTCCAGCTGGGCGCCCACGGCGAGATCCACTGGTCGGCAAACGAATCCGGTTCGTCCGGGGAGGCCCTGCTGACCGGTTGTTCCAGCATCTTCCACAGCCTCGGCTGCGCGGTGACGCTCGCCGAGCGGGTAGGCGATCCACGCCCGGATTGGGCGGCGGCCCGCGACCGGCTCGGCCGCGCCCTCCGTCATCATCCGGAAGCCTTCCTGGACAAGAGCCGCTACTCCATGGACTGGTACTACCCCATCCTGGGCGGTGCGGTGCGCGGCGCGGCGGCCACGGAGCTGATAGCTCGGCGCTGGGACGAATTCGTGGTCGCCGACCTCGGTATTCGCTGCGTCTCCGATGCACCATGGGTCACCGGCGCCGAGACCTGTGAACTGGTGCTCGCCCTGGATGCCATCGGCGACACCGCTGCCGCCACCACGTTGTTCGGCAATATGCAGCATCTGCGCGAACTCGACGGATCCTATTGGACCGGACTGGTTTTCAGCGATGGCAAGCGCTGGCCCGAGGAACGCACCACTTGGACCGCGGCGGCTGTCGTGCTCGCCGCCGACGCCCTCACCCGCACCACCGCGGGCAACGGCATCTTCCGCGACGCGCTCCCCCGCTGAGGCGGCTCAGCCGCAGGCGGCGGTTCGCTGCAGGATGCGCAGCGAACCGGTGACCGAGAGTTCGGTGAACTTGCCGCTGTCGAGTGCGCGGCGGTAGATGTTGAACGGCGCGCGGCCACCATCGGCGGGGTCGGGGAAGACGTCGTGGATGGCGAGCAGCCCGCCGCCTGCCACCCAGTGCACCCAGTTGTCGTAGTCGCGCTGGGCGGCTTCCTCGGTGTGGCCACCGTCGATGAACAGCATGCGCAGCGGGGCTCGCCAGATGTGTGCCGCGGCGGTGGAGGAGCCGATGATCGCGGTCACCGTGTCGGTGAGGCCCGCGCGAATCATGGTGCGCCGGAACGTGGTCACGGTGTCGAAGACGCCGGTCTCCGGGTCTACCAGGGTGGTGTCGTGGTACTCCCAGCCCGGCTGGTGCTCCTCGGAGCCGCGGTGGTGGTCGACCGTGAACACGGTGGCACCGGTTTCGCGGGCGGCCGCGCCGAGATAGACGGTCGACTTGCCGCAGTAGGTGCCGATCTCCATGATGGTGCCATCGCCCGCGTACGCGCGAGCGGCAGCGTAGAGCGCGTGTCCCTCGTCCGGCGGCATGAATCCGATGGCCTGTTCGGCGAGTGCGAACAGGTCGCTGGTACCGGCGGCGATTTCGTCTACAGCTCCCATGCGGGCCACGCTAACATACGACCTGGAATACAATCCGGACTACTGTCCGGAAACCTGCTCGGATAGTCGGAACCAAAGGAGAACAACGATGAAGACTCGCCTCAACTGCCCCTGCGGCGTCGCCATCAAGGGCACCGACGAAGCCGACCTGATCAAGCAGACCCAGGAGCACCTGGCCGAGAACCACCCCGGTCACGACTACACCCCTGACGAGATCCTCTTCATCGCCTACTGAGCGCCTACTTCGTCGGCAGCGCGTTCTGCAGGCCACCCACCTCGGTGATCTGCCAGTCGGCATTGCGGTCGACGGTGAGGGAGTAGGTGACGGTGGTTCGCGTTCCCTCGGGCGTCTGGGCGCTGGTGGAGACCACGTCGAGGTAGGCGTTGACCTTGTAGATGCCACCGTTTTCCGAGGTGACCGTCGCCGAGAGCGGCGTGGCCTTCGACGTCCACTGCAGTGGCAGCAGGATCTGCTCCAATTGCGGTGCGGTGGCGTCGAATTTCGCGGCCAGTTGCGGGGTGGTGCCGGTCCGCAGCCGGGTGAACCACGCCTGCACGTCGCGGTAGTCGATGGTGGACGCGCCGACCCCGTAGTCCGACGCGATCTGTTCGACATGCTCGGCGTCGGCGTCGCGGGCCTCGCGGTCGGCGATCGTCGCCTCGGCCGAGAAGTACAGCGCCGCGAAGGTGACGACCGCGGCGACGAGGACAGCGATCGCGGCGGTGGTCAGCACGGTCGACAGTCGCAGGGACACGGTGCGCGGCGGCTGCGCGGCAGCCTCGGTGGTGGTGGCTTCTTCGGTCGCTGTACTCATGGTCTGTCCTTCGTCCGGCTATTTGACGCCGATGCGGAAATGCACTGTGCCGTCGGCGTCCACGCTCTGCAGGGCTTGGTCGATCAGGGTGCTGATATCGATGGCGGGTGTCCGGTTCACCGCATCGGTGACGACCGGACCGAGAATCTGTCCCAGCGAGGCGATGCTCGGCCCGATCTCGTCGATCAGGGTGGTCAGGTCGGCCAGGAACGGCACGAGGCCGTCGCCGGTGAAATAGGCGGGCACCGGACGACTCTCGACGAGCTCCGCACCCGATTCGACGATCGCGTTCAGCGTCACGCCGAACTCGCCGAACAGCGGGCCCGCGGTGCCGAGCGAGGGCCCGAGCCATTCCATGTTGCCGCCGAGGGCCTGCACGTCGGCGAACAGTTGCCGCACGGCCTCGGTGCGGCTGAGCAGGGTGGCCGCGAGCAGGGTCGACGACCGCTGCAAGGTCTGCATCGCCGTGTCCGTCCCGGCCAGCGCGCGGTCGAAGGTGTCGACCAGGTTCGCGATCGCCTCCGGATGGATCTGTTCGAGCAATTCGACCAGTCGGGCCGACAGAGCCGTGATGGTCATCGGCAGGTGGATCCGGCCCGCCGCGACGACCTGGCCGTCCTCGAGATACGGGCCCGCACCCGATTCCGGCGCGAAGGCGATATAGGGCTCACCGAGCGCCGAGAGCTGCTCGATCCGGACATCGCTGGACACCGGGATGCGGTAGCGGCTGTCGATCCGGAGCCGGACGAGCACCCCTCCCGCCTGTTTGCGCACCGACTCGGTGCGGCCGACCTGGACACCGGCCAGCAGGACAGGCGAATTCGGCGCGAGCCCGCCCGAGTTGTCCAGCCGCATGTCGGCGGTGATGTAGCTCAGTCGCGGGTCCAGCCGCAGCACACCGAGAGACATGTACCCGACCCCGAAGACCAGGACCGCCGCGATCGCGGTGAGCGACACTGCCGCACGGAGATTCATCGCACGAGTCCGATCATCCGCAGGGTGTCGACGATGCGGGCGGTGTGCTCGTCGGCAGTGACCGGGTCGGCCGACGGCCCGAGGGTGACGTCGACCAGGTCGACCTTCGGGCCGTGCGTGGCGAAGGGAACGAGATCGGTATTGATCAGGTCGATGAGCGCCTTCATGTTCGACGGTGAATCGGCGTCGAGCGGGCGGCTGCCCAGCAGCATCGGGACCAGGGCGCGGGTGGTGTCGTCCAGGGAGGACAGCAGCGGGCCGAGCCACTGCGCGCTCGGCGCGACCGGGCCGAGCGCGGTCAGCACGAAGATGACCCGGATCTGCGCGTTCACCGCATCGGTGGTGTGTTGGACCCCGTAGGGCGTGAGCAGTTCGTCGAGAATCGGCAGGTTCTGCTGCATGCCCTCCTCGACCGTGGCCTCCAAGCCGTCGAGCAGGGCGTCGACCGAGTGCAGGTGGTCACCGAGGTCGGTGATGTCGGCGCCGAGAATGCCCGCGAGGCGGGCGGTGTCGCGCGGATCGTCGGGGAACACGCCGTTCATGGTGCGGACGATGGATTGGAAGTCGGTCACCGCTCCGCTGCCGATGAAGGTGGACAGCCCGGCCAGGATGTCCTCGATCGGGGGCGACTGGGTGGTGTCCGCGAGTGGGATGGTCGCGCCCGCCGTCAGCTCGCCCGCCCGCGCTTGCGCCGGTTCACTCAGCGCGATGTGGACGTCGCCCAGCGGAGTCTCCTGCCGAAGTTCGGCGGTGGTGCCGACCGAGAGCCGTACCGACTGCCCGATGGCCACATCGGCGATGGCATAGCCGGGCACGGCGGCCCGGTCCGGTGTGGCGGCGACGGGATCGACGAGGGTGACCCCGGTGAGCATGCCGACCCGGACACCGGCCGCGATCACCTTGGCGCCCTGCGGAAGATTGAGCACATCGGCGAACTCGATCCGCAGCGGATATGTCGGACCGTCGACACCCGAACCCGGAACCGGTAGGTCGGCGGGCTGGAAGCCGCAGCCGGTGGCGGCGAGCAGCACCGCGAACAGGAGCAGGGCGGCGCGTCTCATCGTGCACTCACCGCCCCGAGCAGCAGTGGCAGGGCAGGAATCGTCATCGCACCGCTTTCGGCCGCCTGGCATCGCTGCCGGGTGATGATCTGCACGGCCGCACAGACCTGGGCCGTGTCGTGCTGGGCGAGTAGGAGTTTCGGTGGTGTGTAGCCGATGGTCAGCGCACCACTGGCCGGGTCGACGGCGCCGGCGAAGCCGCTCGCCACGGCCGGAGTCATGGCGATGACGTCGGCGAGCGAGCCGACGCCCGCCGCGATCATGCGCGAAAGATCCGGCACGGAATCCAAGGCGCGCAGCGCGGGCGAACCGAACATCACGATCACGTCGTTGAGCTGAGGCAGCAGATCGGCGAGCGCGGCGACGATCTCGATGATCGGCGGGAACGCGATGGTGACGATGTCGTTGAACGTCTGCGGCAGCCCACTCACCGTGGTCTCCACCTGGGACCAGCCGCCGCGGGCCCGGTGCGCGAGCTCGGTGAGCGCGTCGAGCAGTTGCCCGATGTGGCCGATCGCCGCGTCGGGTGCGGCCAGTGCCCTGCTCAGTGCGGCGATGACGTCGTTGATCTGATCGCCCGTCCCCGCCGTCGCGCGATCGAGCGCGTCGATTCCGGCCCCGACGGCGGTGCGCTGCGAGGGATCTCCCGCACCGTTGAGCTGGTCGGCGAGCCCGGCCAGCGCGTCGAAGGTCTGCGTCAGGCTCTTGGGGGTCAGGGTCTTGGTGATGCACTCGCTCGAATTCCAGCCCGGCCCAGCGGGTTCGGCGCCGATCAGGGCCAGCCGCCGGTCGGCGATCAAGGTGTCGCTGACGGTCACCGCCCCGACATCGACCGGCAGCTTGCGATCGGCGCGGACGGCGAATTCGACGCGCGCCACCGCACCGTCGATGCTGATCTCGGTGACCCGCCCGACCTGCACCCCCATGACCGTGACCGCGCTGCCCTCGTAGAGCCCTATGCTGTCGGGCATTTCGGCGCAGTAGCCACGCATCGCCGGATTCGGCGAACTCAGCCGCAGACCGATCGCACCGGCGAGGACGAGCGTCACGACGACCCCGGCCGACATCAGCCCGCGCGATCCCAGGATCTTCTTCAGCATCAACAACCGCCTCCCGGCAGTGGCACGCACACGGCGGGCAGCTGGATCGTCGCAGCGGACTGGTCGACGCGCACCCCGCCGCCCGTCGGCATCAGCGGCAGCAACCGTTGCTCGAGCGCTCGCACGGAATCGAGCAGGGTGCCGAGGCGCGCGCCGAGCTCCTCGAGCGCGGGGATGGCATCGGCGAGCGGCTGGGCGCGCTGTTCGATCGACGCGTCCCACGCGCGCCCGAGCGGCGTGAGGTCTTGCAGGATCACTGCCAGGTCGTACAGGGATGCGGCGACCTGCACCTTGTTGGTCTGGATGATCTGTTCGAGCGTGCCGAGGGTGATGAGCAGATCGGCCAGCACATCGGCGTTCGCGTTGAGCGCGGTCAGGTATTCGTCGGCGATGGACAGGGCCCGGGAGATGTCCGCGTTCTGCTCGTCCAGGATCGCGACGATGTCACCGGCGGCGCGCACCGTCGACCGCACGGCGTCCGGGCTCTTGTCGATCGCGGTGGACAGTGCGCCGAGGTCGCGCCGGAAGATGTTCCCGTCGATCCGGCGCACCGGCTCCACCGCGTCCTGGAACGCCTTGGTCAGGTTGTAGGGCACGATGACTCGCTCCGTGGGGATCACCGCGGCGCCGAGCGGCTTCGTGCCCGCGGGCAGGACGGCCACGTAGTAGCCACCCACGAAGGTGAGCATCCGGATGTCGAGGGTGGTCTGATCACCGAGGAACGCGTCCTGCGCGACGGTGAATTCCATCCTGACCCGATCTGGCAGCAGGGTCAGCGAGGTCACCTTCCCGACGGGTATCCCCGCGAGCCGCACGTCGTCGCCGGTGCGGACCGAGCCCGCCTGGGTCATCTCGGCCGCATACGTCCGCTCAGCGGTTGTTCCGGTGACATAGACCGCGCCGATCGCGACCAGCAGCAGGACGGCCGCGCACATTCCCGCTATCCCCCAACGCAATTCGCCTGCCCGCGGATCGGCGGCGCGTCCGCGCGTTATCGGTGACACAGCACGATCCCCTGTCCGGCGATGAGCACTTGCAGAGGTTGAGGCGCCGTGGCATCCCCGTGCGAGCAGGTGAGGTCGGGCCCGGTGGGCGGAATCGCCTGTGTCATCGCCTGAATGAGGCCGGGCAGGCTCTCGAAGGCGGCCACCGCGTCGTACGGATCGGGAAATGCCCTTCGCAGCGCTACATCGAGGTCTCCGCCGGGTTCGCCGGTGGCCCCGAGGACGGTCAGCATGCTCCGAAGTGGTTGCAGGACACCGGGTATCCCGTTCGCGAAGTCGACGAGTCCGGGCAGCTTCTCGGTGATGGTGATGAACAGGTTGGTCAGATTGGTCAGCAGGGTCATCGCATTGCCCGACTTTCCGCCGAGATGATCGGCCACCTGGGCGAGGTTGCCCGCCAGGGTCGCCAGCACCGCCTGCCGATCGGAGGCGTAGCGGCTGAGCTTGTCGATGGCGCCCAGCGCCTGCCCGATACCCGTCCCGTCGCCCTGGATCACCGCGAGGATGCTGGTCGCGAACTGATTGAGATCGTCGGGCGAGAGTTCGGCCAGCACCGGCTGCAAGCCTTTGAACAGTCGGGTGATGTCGAAGTCGGGCACCGTTTCCGCGGTGCCGAAAACCGCTGCCGGATCACGCTTTCCCCCGGGCTGTTCGGGCTGCTCGATGTCCAGATACCGGAATCCGGTGAGGTTCTGGTACCGGATGGCGATCACGGTATTGGTGAACAGCGCCCGATCCCTGCTGACGGTGAACCGCACCCGAGCGAGTGCGCCGTCGAGTTCGACCGCGCGCACCTTGCCGACCTGAACGCCGTAGAGACGCACGTCGTCGCCACCGCGCAGGCCGTTCGCATCGGTGAACAGCGCTGTGTAGGTGTCTGTTTCGCCGTCGACGGGTCGTTCGATCACGCGCAGGACGCCCACCAGCACCACACCCATCAGCAGGACCGCGGAGGCTACGCGCAGCAGCAGGGCACGGGTCGTCATCAGCGGACGCCCCCGAGCATCGAGGACAGCGGTGTCGCCAGGCCGGGCACCACATCCAGTTCGACCCCGGCGGTGAGCACCGGGCCATTGGGTGTGTCGCGGAAGGCGGTGTCGAGGCGGGTGAGTAGTTCGCTCAGCTGCTGCGCAGAGCGTTCCGGGGTGCTGACCGACGCGGAAAGCCGGTCGAGGACAAGGCTGATCATGGGCAGGATTCCACCGAAATACTGTCGGGACGTGCTGAGCAGTTGGGTGACGGTCGGCAGCAATTGGTATTGGATGCCTTCGAACATCTGGCCGAAGCGCTGGAGTTGATCGGGTACCGCCAGGTACTTGTTCGTGTACTCCGCGTTCAGCAGCGTCAGCCCGCCGGTGAGCATCGGCGGCAACCCGGTCAGCGCCGAACCGAACTGTTCGAACAGCATCGACGGCGGGAGCTGCCTGGTTTCGGCATAGGAACGGGCGGTCGTGCCGATGGCCTGCATCAGCGGCGTGAAGGCTGTGAGGTCGCGCGAGATCGTGCTGAGCAGTTCGACGAGTTTCGGTGTCAGCACCTCGTCGGTGAGCTGTCCCGTCGATTTCAGCAGGGCCGAGAGCGTGGCGTCGTGGACCCGATCGGCTTCGCGGTCGGTGAGGTCGACGATCGAACCGTCGACCAGCTCGGCGCCGCCCGCCGTCGAGTGCAGCTCGATGGCGCTGATGCCGAAGAGGTTTCCCGGCGCGTAGTCGACGGTCAGCGCGTTCGTCAGGCCGAACAGCTGAGACCCGCTCAGCGTCAGCTCGATGCGCTGGGTGCTCCGGCCCGCGAAGTCGATCGTGGCGACCGACCCGACGCGCACGCCGTCGAGCCGGACGTCGGTCCCCTCCCCCACTCCCTCGCCGACCTCGCCGACCAGTAGCGCGACCTGGATCTGGTCGGCGGGCTCACTGTCGGGCACCACCCGCCAGACGAGCACGCCGAGCAGCGTGAGCACGATGGCGAGGGTGCCGAGTACGCGGGCGCGCAGTGGCCCGACTTCGGTTCCCGGCAGGGCATAAGCAGGCATGGCATCACCCGGTGAACGTGACGGGAGATTGGAATCCCCACAGTGCGATGGTGGCGACCATGTCGAGCGCGATGATCGCCACCAGGCTCGCCCGAATGGCGCGCCCGGAACCGATGCCGACGCCCTCGGGGCCGCCCGTGGCGAAATAGCCCTGATAGCAATGGATCAGCACGACAGCGACCGCGAACACCATCACCTTGACGGTCGCGGCGAAGACATCCCAGCCGACGACGAACTGATCGAAGTAGTGGTTGTACGTTCCGGTCGGTGTCCCATGGATGGTCGTCACGATGAAGGCGCAGGAGAAGTAGCTCAGGATCAGCGCGACCACGAATGCCGGTGCGACGGCGAAGATTCCGGCGATCACCCGGGTCGTCACGACGAACGGCACCGAGCGGATGCCCAGCGATTCGAGTGCGTCGATCTCCTCGGAGATGCGCATGGAGCCGATCTCGGCGGTCATCCGGCACCCGGCTTGGGCCGCGAATCCGATCCCGGCCGCGATCGGCGCGAGCTCACGGGTGACACCGAAGGCCGAGATGAGACCGCTGAGCTGACCCAGGGACAACAGATTCAGCGCGCTGAACGCCTCGATGCCGATGGACGCGCCCATGGCCGCACCGAGCAGAAGCATCAGCGGTACCACGCCACCGCCGATGATCACCGAACCGCGACCCCAGGTCATGTCCGTCACCATCGTGATCGTCTGACGGCGGTAGTGCACGAGGGTGTAGGGCACCGACGACAGCACCTGCCAGCAGAAGCCGAGCACGAACCCGATGGACTCGATCGGGCCGAACGGCCGAATGCCACGCCGGCGGAGCCGGCCGACCCACCGCAGCCCACCGGGATAGTAGGGAGCGCTCATCAGGCCATCCTCACCGGGAAGAACATGGTGACGACCTGGGTGATCACGGTGTTCAGAACGACGGCCGCGGCGATCGACATCACCACGGCCGCATTGACCCCGTCGGCGACACCGCGCGGTCCGCCCTTGGCCTCCAACCCCCGTTGACAGGCGATGACGACGACCAGGAAGCCGAAGATCAGCGCCTTGACCAGCGAGACCCACACGTCGATCGAGGTGGTGAAGGCGCCGAAGGACTGCCAGTAACTGCCCGGGGTGACGTTCAGCGCCGACACCGCGACCACGAAGCCCGAACTGACGCCGATGAAGATGATCAGGACATTGAGCAGCGGCGCGACGAGCATCATGGCCGCGATGCGTGGCACGACCAGGCGTTGCACCGGGTCGATGCCCATCACCCGCAGTGCGTCGACCTCTTCGCGGACGGTTCTGGCGCCCAGGTCGGCCGCGATGGCGGCGGCGCCCGCACCGCCCAGCAGCATCGCGGTGGCCATCGGCGCACCCTGTTTGATGACGCCGAGTCCGCCCGCCGCGCCGATCATCGAATCGGCGCCGAGTTCGGACACGATATTGCCGACTTGCGCGGAAACGATGACACCGAACGGAATGGCCATCAAAATGCTCGGCACCGCGGTGACTCTGATCAGAAACCACGCTTGCGTGAGGGTTTCGTGTACCTGGAATCGCCCTCGAATGGCGTCGATCGTGCCGATGTAGATCGCCGCGGCGCCGATATGCAATGCGCGGCCGAGAGTCGCCACACTCGAAAGGACGGTGTCGGAGAAGTTCCGACGAATTACTTGTCCAGCGCTGACCTGTTCCCCCTCCGGCGCTGCCGGGTCACCAGGGCCCGTCACACCACCGTGAGCCGGTGCAACTTCGCCGTCTACCCGTGCCATGCCGGTGACCGTACCATATGATTTAGACCACATTCCAGACACTGGTCCAGATTGCTGACCGGCTTCGAACGGACGTTCACCGGCCGGTCAGAGCCATGAAGTCGGAGAAAGCGTTGTGCCGAACTTGCGTCGATGATACCGTCCAGACACATGTCCAGCTACGTGTCTCCCTCGGGGTTGCAGGCCCCCGCCGCCGAAGGGGACGACCTATCGAAACCGGGGTATTCGCGATGACCAGCGCCACTGTGGAGCCCGTGACTTTCGACCCGTACGACTACGGATTCCATGAAGACCCGTACCCGACTTACCACCGATTGCGCACCGAGGCGCCGCTTTACCACAATCCCGAGCTCGATTTCTGGGCGCTTTCCCGGCATTCCGATGTGGTCGCGGCATTTCGGGACAGCAATCGGCTGTCGAGTGCCAATGGAGTCTCCCTCGATCCGGCGGCCTGGGGTCCGCACGCACACCGGGTGATGTCATTCCTGGCGATGGACGATCCGCGGCATATGCGGATGCGCAGACTCGTTTTCAAGGGTTTCACACCGAAACGTGTGGCCGAGATGGAAGTCCGGATCCGGGAGATCACCCTCGAGCATCTCGAGCCGGCGCTCGCGCGCGGCAGCTTCGACTGGATCGACGAGGTCGCGGGCAAGCTGCCGATGGACGTCATCTCCGAACTGATGGGCGTGCCCGAGCCCGATCGCGCCGAGATCCGCCGCCTGGCCGACCTGGTGGTGCACCGCGAAGAGGGCGTGCTCGACGTACCGGTCGACGCGATCGACGCCTCGATCCGGCTGTTCGGCTACTACGCCGACATGGTCGCCCAGCGCCGTGCCGACCCCGCCGACGATCTCACCTCGGCGCTGCTCGATGCCGAGATCGATGACGACACCCTCACCGACGAGGAGATCATCGGCTTCATGTTCCTGATGGTCGTCGCCGGAAACGAGACCACCACAAAGCTTTTGGGCAACGCTCTCTACTGGGCGGGCGCCAACCCCGCGGAGTACGCCAAGGTCGTCGCCGAACCGGAGCTGGTCAACGACTGGGTGGAGGAGACCCTGCGCTACGACACCTCCAGCCAGATCGTGGCCCGCACCGCGGCGGTCGACCTCGAATACCACGGCGGCACCATCCCGGCGGGCGCGAAGGTGCTGTTGCTGATCGGCTCGGCCAACCGCGATCCGGCGGCCTTCGACGACGGTGACAGCTACGTCATCGACCGCAGCAGCAGCTCGGCGCTCGCCAGTTTCGGTGCGGGCGTGCACTTCTGCCTCGGCGCGCACCTGGCCCGGCTCGAGGCCACCATCGTGCTCGGCGAATTCGCTTCGCGGGTAGCGACTTTCGACGTCGCGGCCGACGGCATCGCCCGCGTGCACTCCACGAACGTCCGCGGCTTCGCCAAACTCCCCATCACAGTAGAGGTCAGCTAGTGCCCCGATTCGAACCCAATCCCGACCGCAGGCCCGTACTGGTAGCGGGCGCCTCCTCCGGTATCGGCGCCGCGACCGCCGTCGCCCTGGCCCAGCTCGGCCATCCGGTGACGCTGGGCGCGCGCCGGGTCGAGCTGTGCGAGGAGATCGCCGCCAAGATCCGCGCCGGCGGCGGCGAGGCGTACGCCCACCGGCTCGACGTCACCGATGCCGGCTCCGTCGACGAGTTCGTGACGGCCGCCGAGCGCACACTCGGCCCGACCGAGATCCTCGTCTCCGGTGCGGGCGACATCGAATTCTCGCTGGTGGGCGAGATGGACCCGGAGCGATTCCTGTTCCAGGTGCAGGTCCACCTCGTCGGCGCGCAACGCCTCGTCCACCGGGTGCTGCCGGGGATGACCGCGCGGCGACGCGGCGATCTCGTCGTGATCAGCTCCGACTGCGCCGACAACCCACGGCCGCGCTCCGGTGCCTACAGCGCCGCGAAGAACGGCCTCGAAGCGATGGTCGGCCAGTTGCGCATGGAACTGGAAGGCAGCGGGATTCGCGCCTCGCTGGTACGGCCGGGCCCGACCCTGACCGGGATGGGCATGGACTCGACCCCCGAGATCGTCGGGCCGGTGCTACAGGACTGGAAGGACTGGGGCTTGGCCCGCCACCCCTACATGTTGCGTCCCGAACACCTCGCCGATGCGGTCGCGACCGTCGTCTCCGTCCCCCGTGGCGCCCACATGGTGCTGGTCGAGGTGCAGCCGGAGGCGCCCCTGCGGCCGGTGCCGGACGGAGGCGCGTCGTGAGAATCGTGGTCGATCTGGACCTGTGCCAGGGACACGGGGTCTGTCAGGACGAAGCGCCCGCTGTCTTCACCGTGCCCAAACGCGGCCTGGTCGAGATCGTGGACGCCACTCCGGGCGACGCGCAGCGCAAGGCCGTCGAGGCCGCGATCCGCTACTGCCCCACCCAAGCTCTGTCGATCGCCGACGGTGGCGAATCCGACTCCTCTGCGAAAGGCACAGTCTGATGGCAAGTTTCGAGCGGTCCGAACTCGACGAGATGGTTCGGCGCTGGGTCGTGGAGAACCAGCGGTGCGAGGAGAAGGGCGACTGGAAGCCGCTGGCCGAGATGTACACGGTGGATGCGACCTACGGCTGGAACTACGGTCCCAAGCAGGAGTTCATGTCCGTCGGCCGCGACGAGATCCGCGACTACGCCCTCGGCCAGGAGATGCTCGGCCTCGAAGGCTGGACCTATCCGTACCAGGAGTTCGTCATCGACGAGCGCAGCGGCACCGTGATCGGCTTCTGGAAGCAGATCAACGAGGGCAAGCGCGCCGACGGCCGCCACTACTCCCCCGAGGGCATCGGCGGTAGCTGGTTCCGCTACGGCGGTGACTTCCAATGGTCCTGGCAGCGCGACTTCTTCGACTTCGGCAATGTCTCGGCGATGTTCCTCGACATGATCACCGACAACGCGCTGTCGCCGGGCATGCACAAGCGCATCGAGCGCTCGGTATCGCGTGACCCGCTGCCCGGCTGGTACCGCGTCGGCGAATCACCCGCCTCCCTGTGGTGACACCGATGAGCAGCTTCACCATGCTGTCCAGGGACCAGCTGGCCGCGCTGGTCCCCGAGTTACTGCTGTGTGGTCACCTCATCGACCGGTCCGGGATGGCGCACACCATCGCCGCTTTCGGTCGCGAGGGGATGACAGCGGTAGCCATCGAGGAGTGGCAGCTGGCCAGCCCGATCTATACGCGCCGCATGCAGCAAGCCCTCGGGTTCGCCGGGGACAGCGTCGAGACCATCTTCAAAGGGCTGCAACTCGACATCGGCGCGCCACCGCAGTTCATGGACTTCCGGTTCCGGGTCGACGACCACGATCACGGCGAGTTCTGGCTCGATCACTGCGGTGCGCTGGCCGATGTCGAGCCGATGGGTGAGGAATTCGTGGTGGCGATGTGCCACGACATCGAGGACCCCACCTTCGACGCGACGGCGCTGGCCACCAACCCGCACGCCCAGGTGCGACCGGTGCACCGCCCACCACGCCAACCCGCCGACCGGACCCCGGTGTGCGCGTGGACGGTCGTCATCGATCCCGCCCACGTCCCGCCCGCCGTGCCACGCAACGCGGCGCTCGTCGCGAATTCCGTTGCCGCGGGGCTGGAATTGGCCGAGATCGACCCGCGCGAGGAAGGCCTCGCCGACTACACAGGGCCGCTGCTGAGCGATCTGCGATTCGCCGATTTCTCGCACGCGGCCTTGCGGCGGATGGCTGATGAGATCTGCCTGCAGCAGCATCTGCTGACCCTCGGGTTCATGGTCGCCATCCGCGAACGCGGCGATGCGGCGACCGCCCTCGGGATCGGGCGCAAACAGTTCGCCGGGATCGCCGGACTGACCTCCGAGCGCATCCGCAAATGCCTTGCCCTCGATGACGATCCGCACGCGCTCGCCACGGTCCTGCGCCTGCATCCGGCGCTGAACCCGGCGAGCTATACCGATATCGGTATCTCGATGCTGCCATCCGGTGTGCGCCTGCGTTTTCCGCACGCCAGCGGGGCTCGCACCGACGGTGCCTGGTCTTCGATGCTGTCGCCCGAAGATCTGCGTCCTCTCGATGCCCTTGTCCGCGGGGTCAACCCGCGTTTCGTCGCCCGTGTCGCCGGGACGGACCAGCACGGCTGGACCGTCGACATCGACCTGGCCGAGCAACCGTTCCGAGAAGCCTCCGAGGTCGCGGTGACCCGCTTCAGCACCGGTGCTGGCTTCGCCTTCACCGACCGCGGAAAACCCCTGCCACTCACCGTCGTGTGAGAGATCGTCAAGAGATGGACTGACATGGCCAACAACTTCGCCGACCTATTCGAACATTCCGTCGACGCCATGCCCGATCGGATCGCCCTCATTCAGCGCGATCGTCGAGTGACTTTCCGGGAGCTCGATATCCGGGCCAACCGGCTCGCCGACCAACTGGCCGAGTTGGGCGTCGGCCACGGCACGCACGTGGGCTTCCAGATGCACAACAGCATCGAAACGATGGAGACGTTGATCGCCTGCTTCAAGCTGGCGGCCGTCCCGATCAATATCAACTACCGGTACGGCCCGACCGAACTGGCCTACGTCTACGGCAACGCCGACCTCGAAGTGCTGGTGTACCACGCCTGTTACGGCGACACGGTCCGTGCGGCCCTCGAGCTCACGCCGACTGTGCGCCAGGCGATCTGCGTCGACGACGACCGCGATGTCGGCGTACCGGGTGCGGGCTCGATCCGCTACGAGCAGCTCGTCGAGGCGGGAAAACCGCTGCGCCCCACGGTGACCCGCACCGCGGACGACCTGTTCATGATGTACACCGGCGGGACCACCGGCATGCCGAAAGGGGTCATGTGGCGGCAGGAGGACATGTGGCGCGTGCTCGGCGGCGGCGTCGACTTCTACAGCGGCGAACCGGTGCGCGACGAATATCAGCAGTCCGCGAACGGTACGCAGGCGGTGCCGAGCATCTGGTTCGTGCTCCCGCCGCTGATCCACGCCGCGGCGATGATGCCGACGTTCAACGCACTCTGGTCGGGCAATTCCGTGCTGTTCGAGCCGCGCTTCGACCCGGCGCAGGTGTGGCGTTCCGTTGCCACGCACCGTCCGCACGTCATGGTCATCACCGGTGACGCGATGGCGCGCCCGCTCATGGATGCCTTCGACGACGAACCGGTCGATGCCTCGTCGCTGCTGGTCATCGCCTCGGGGGCCGCGCTGCTGTCCCAGCCGGTGAAGAACGCACTGCTGGAGAAGTTTCCGACGTCGATGGTGTCGGACTCGATCGGGTCGTCCGAAACCGGCTTCGGCGGTATCGGTTTCGCGCAGAAGGACGACGATCCGGCGCGTGGGCCACGGGTGCAGACCGGGCGCGGTGCGGTGGTCGTCGGCGAGGACGGGCGGCCCGTCGCCCCCGGCGAGGAGGGCTGGCTGGCCAAGACCGGTGCGGTCCCGATCGGCTACTACAACGATCCCGATCGCACCGCTCGGCTGTTCAAGACGGTCGACGGAGCCCGCATCGTGGTCACCGACGACCGCGCCCGCGCCGAGTCCGACGGCTCCATCACTCTGATCGGGCGCGGCAACATGGTGATCAACACCGGTGGGGAGAAGGTGTTTCCCGAGGAGGTCGAGGCCGTCGTGAAATCCCACGACGCGATCTACGACGCGGTCGTCATCGGGGTCCCGCACGAACGGTGGGGCCAGCAGGTCGCCGCGATCATCTCGATCGCCCCGGACCACACCTTGGACTTCGATGCCGTGCGCACTCACCTGCGCCCCCACCTCGCCGGGTACAAGATTCCCAAACGCATCTGGGTGGCAGACACGATCTCCCGTTCACCCAGTGGCAAACCCGACTATCGCTGGGCCAAGGACTACCTCACCGACCGCGCCCCCGACCATCGGACCGACTGAGGCAACGCTGTCAGTCAGATGACCTTCGCGTCGATCAGCAGGGTCCAGATCTCGCCCTGATCGACGACTTCGACGCCGAGCTTCTCCGCCTTGGCCAGCTTGCTGTCGCCGACTCCCGCGCCGGTGATGAGCATGTCGGTGTTCGCCGAGACGGAGGAGGCCGCCGTCGCCCCCGCCTGCTCACACAGTCGCTGGAACGTCGGGCGGGCCACCTTCTCGCCGGAGCGCGGGTCGCTGATCGCCCCGGTGATCACCACCGTTTTGCCCTCGAGGGGCGCGCCTGCCGCGATGACCGGCGGCAGGTCCTCTTCGCGCACATCCAGACTGACGCCGAGTTCGCGCAGGCGGTCCAGTTCCGGACGCAGTCGCGTCAGGTGCGCGACCAGGGAGGCAGCGACCTTCGGGCCGATGTCTTCGACCGCCACGAGTCGTTCCTCGCCCGCGTCGGCGACCTCTTCCAGCGAGCCGAAGCCTGCTCGCGCCAGGCGAGCGGCGGTGCCGTCGGAGGCCATCGGGATGGCAAGGCCGATCAGGGCGCGGCGCAGGCCGACCTGGCGGCTGGCGTCGATCGAGTCGATCATGCGCGTGGCGGAGATCTCGCCGACGCGGTCGAATTCGAGCAGCCGCTCCTTGGTCAGTGTGTAGAAGTCCGACGGGCTTTCGAGAATGCCCGCCTCGGCGAGGCGTTCGATCCACACTCCCCCGATGGCGTCGATGTCGGCTGCCGCGCGCGAGGCCCAGTGGATCAGCCTGCGAACGGTTTGCGCGGGACAGGAAACGTTGGTGCAGAACAGTTCTCGGCTGTTGCCCTGTTCGGTGACCGGCTGACCGCACGAGGGGCAGACGGTGGGCGAGATGATCTCGAGTTCCTCGCCCGTGCGCTTGGCGGCGTCGAGCACACCCGCCACGAACGGGATGACATCACCCGCGCGGCGCACCAGCACCGTGTCACCGACCTTGATGTCGCGGGCGCGGATCACCTCCTGGTTCGCCAGCGTGGCCTTCGTGACCGTGGTGCCGCCCACGAACACCGGCTCCAACCACGCGACGGGGACGATCTTGCCCGTCTTGCCGACGTCCCAGATCACCTCGCGCAGCAAGGTGGTCTTCTCCTCGGCGGCGAACTTGAACGCCAGCGCACCACGCGGGGAGTTCGACCGGGTTCCGGCCGCCGCGTAGGCATCACGGTCGGCCAGACGCAGCACCGCGCCGTCGATGTCGTAGTCCAGATCGTTGCGGCCCTGCTCGATCTCGGTGATCGCCGCCTGCGCCTGCGCGGCGTCGGCACACAGCCGCATCCGCGCACCCGCGACCCCGATCGCACGCAGCCCTTCCCCCAGGTCGTGCGCGGCGTCGTCGGCCGAGGTATCCAAGTCGAAGCCGAAGAACTGCAGGCGCCGCTCCGACACGGTGGCCGGGTCCTTCGCCCGCAGGGTGCCCGCCGCGGCGTTGCGCGGATTGATCAGCGGTTTGTCCGGGTGCGCGGTGTTGTAGGCGAGGAAGGTCGATCGCAGCATCACCGCCTCGCCGCGCACTTCGACGCGGCCGGGAAGGTCGATCCGCTCGGGAACCCCGTCGACGAGGGCACGGACCAGCGGGGTCACATCGTCACCGGTGGTGCCGTCACCGCGGGTCACGGCACGCGCCAGCCGCCCGTTCTCGAAGACCAGAGACAGCGATAAGCCGTCGAGCTTGGGCATCACGACCACCGACTGACCGGGGAAACGACCGAAGAACGCCTCGACCTGCTCCGGCTTGGTCGCCTTCTCCAGCGAGAGCATCGGCCGCGCGTGCCGGACCGGGGCGTGCAGCACCGCGGGCGCACCGACCTGCTCGAGCGGATTCGGGTCCGGCGCGAGGTCGGGATGCGCCTCGATCAGCGCGCGCAGCTCGTCTTCGATCGCGTCGAATTCCGCGTCCGCGACCAGCGGTGCTCCCTGGTAGTAGGCGTCGCGCAGCGCGACCATCCGGTCGGCGAGTTCTTGGATGCGTTCCCCTGTTTCCACGGACAAGACGCTACCGATACCCACCGACATCTCACGTCACGGAGTGCTACTTGGCGTCGCCGTAGCACTGCACCACCGCGGTCGTGAACGGAAACCGGACCGGTGTCTGCCCGAAGGCGATCCGGCCCGCGGTGTCGGCGGCGGTCGCGATCGCTTCGGCCACCGCCGCGGCTTCCTCGGTCGGGCAGTGCACGATCACCTCGTCGTGCTGGAAGAAGACCAGTTCCGCGCGGAGGTCGCGGATCGCGTGCCGGATGCCTGCCAGGAGCAGCAGGGCCCAGTCGGCGGCGCTGCCCTGCACCACGAAGTTCCGGGTGAAGCGGCCGCGGGCACGGGCGGCGGAATCGGCGCGCGTGTCCTGGGGCGCGTCGATCTCGTCGAGCCCAACCGACAACGGCGTGCAGGTGCGCCCCAACCAGGTACGCACGAGGCGGCCTTCCTCGCCGGCGCGCGCGGCGTCGTCGACATAGGCCACGGCGGCCGGATACCGCCGACGCAGGCCGGCGAGGTGGGTCAGGGCATCGCCGGAGGTCTGTCCGTAGATGGCGCCGAGGAGCCCGATCTTGGCTTGGTCCCGATCGCCGCCGAATCCACGAGCCGCCAGATCCGCGTACAGGTCTTCGCCACGACCGGCCACTTCCATCAGCCCTTGGTCACGCGAGATCGCCGCGAGGACCCTCGGCTCCATCTGGTCGGCGTCGGCGACCACCAGCGACCATCCTGGGTCGGCACGGATCGCCTGCCGGATGACCTTCGGAATCTGTAGTGCGCCACCACCGTTGGTGGTCCAGCGCCCCGACACTGTGCCGCCCGGTAGGTATTCGGGGCGGAAGCGGCCGCCGTGCACCCACTGTTCCAGCCAGGACCAACCGTGCGCCGTGTAGAGGCGGTACAGCGATTTGTAGGCCAGCAGCGGGGCGACGGCTGGGTGGTCGATCTGCTGGAGCTCCCATTTCCTGGTGGAGGACAGCAGGATTCCGGCGCGGCCGAAGGCTTTGACGATGTCGGCGGGCAGGTCGGGCCGGACCCGTACCCCGGTCCCGAACGCGCGCGACACCTGCTCGGCCAGCTCCGCCATCCGCCGCGGTTCCGATCCACCCGGAAAGCGCTCGCCCAGCATCGAATCCAGGAGTTCGCGGTGGACATCGGCGCGCCACGGAATTCCGAGCCGACCCATCTCGACCGCGACGAGCATGCCGGCCGATTCGGCGGCGAGCAGCAGTCGCATGCGCTCGGGATGCTCGGTGCGAGCAGTTCGGGCGACCTGTCCGGCGTAGACCGCCAGCAATGCGGTGAACTCGTCGACCCCCGGCGGCAGCGGCACCGGACCTGACTCGAACAGCGACGGCTGCGTCTCGGCGGCCCGTACCGGAGCATCCGGCGGGACAGCCAGGTTGTGTAACCGTGCCCAGCCCGCCGCCAGCGAGCGCGCCTGCCCCGACTGCCCTTCCTCGTGCCCGATCAGCAGAGACTCCGCCGCCTGCACGTCATAGCACCGCTCGACCCACACGCCCGCCGCCAGCAAGGCTCGGTAGATCTCGGCGGTGGATCGCCATACCCACCGCTCGACGTCGGGGCGGGTGCGCACCGCCTCGACGAGCGAGGGCTCGTCGAGCACCGGTCCCGCCGGGTGCCCGTCCTGATCGAGCGGACACAACCGAGCGCCGCCCTCGCCCGTCTCCGCAATCGCCCATCGCACCTGCCAGAGTCTGGCACCGGGGTACGACAATCACCGGCACGCCCACGCCGACGACCAGCACGGATCGCGCCGAACGTACGAAACGCTGATCGTGCGGCCCCGCGCCCACGCCACGAACAGCCCGGTCGCGGGAGCTACACGGATACTTCGTCGCGGGCTTGGAGGTCGGCGAGTACCAGGCGAAGCAGTTGTTCGGCACGGATGCGCTGCCAGCCCAGCATCGCGTGCGGACTGAACCGGGCCTCCTCGAACAGCGCTACCAGTTCGTGCGCACCGTCGTCGTGCAGCACGCCACTGTCGAAAGCTCGCTCCAGCACTTCCCTTGGTGTATCCGAAATCAGCGGCGCCGCGGCACGATCCGCGGCCAGGCCGGCCTCCATCGCCACATAGCAGGCGATCACCGCGGTGCGCGCATCCTGACCCGGCGCGTTCATCGCGGCCAGGCCCAGCTCGGCGGCCCTGGTGAGCGAGTCGACCGTACTCACCACCTCCTCCTCGGTCAGCTGCACTCCATCGACCAGGGGCACCCGCCGCCCGGCGACGGTGACGCCGACGAGACCGACCAGCGCGATGCCGATCAGCACGACCGCCAGCCCTGCGGCTCCCAGCAACGCCATCCCGCTCAGGCGCGCCGGGCCGACCGCCGAGTCGATCACCTGCACGTCGACCTCGCCCGACACCGGCGGTGTGCCCGCTTCGGTCACCAGCAGCGCCGGATCGGGCTGACGCCTGGCGCCGGGCAACACGAACAGCATGGTGACGCCCACCGCGAACGTCAGCGCGACAGCACTGAGCGCGACCGGAGCCAGCACCGTGAAACGCCTGAACGACAAGCGAACCCCGAGATCACGCTCGACCGCGGGCATCGCCAGTGGCAGCCGATGCTGACTGACAACGACTCCCGCGAGCAAGATCACCACCGAAACCAGCAGCAATACCGGCATCAACGCGACAGCCACCGGCGAAGTACCACCGGATTCACTGGGAACAACCGTCCCAGGTAAACGTCCTTGCAGCGCGATGATCGCCGCGACAATCAAGAAGATTGCCGCGAGTACACGACCTATTGGCGCCGATATCTTTCCCACAGCCCTACCGCCGAACCCCTGGATGCCACCCGAAATGCCCACATAGTGGCATTTCCCCCGCCCGCCAGGAATCGACTACACAAGATTTGGTCGAACTCCCTCAGCGCCCCCCGATTCCTTGTTTCCGACAACATTTCCTACCGCGGGGCAATGAGGTTCGTGGCGGGACCGACTGCGGCCCCGCCACTTCCGGCATCGATCAGGGAGTCAGAAAGCGGGCGGCGTTCGCGTGTGCCCAGTGGTTGAAGGTGGTGGCGGGGTGGCCGGTGATGTCCTCGACGCTGGTGATGGGCAGGGATTCCGGCGGCGGGGTGAAGTCGATCAGGACGTTGTCGACGTACCAGGTGGTGTTGTCACCCATCGTGGGTTCCAGTGCGGCGATGGTCTCCTCGCGGGTGGAGGTGCGGAAGGTGATGTCGCGGCCGAGCGCGTCGGCCAAGTGGGCGACCATGTCGGCACGGGACAGGATCTCCGGGCCCCCGAGCGAGTGCGCGCGGCCGAGATGTCCGTCGGTGAGTAGAGCGGTGGCGGCGACAGCGGCGATATCGTTCATGGCGATGGGTGCGCTCGCGCTGTCGGGGTGCGGCTCCCGGACGGCATCGGTTTCGCGGATCTGCTGGGACCACGTCAGGGTGTTCTCCATGAAGTCGGCAGGCCACAGATGGGTCCACGCCAGCCCACTGGCCTCCACAGCGTTACACACACTGCCCCACCAGCTTTCGGGCTCACCCGACAGATCCACGACGTGCCGCACACCGGCTGCCCGTGCCAGCTCGAGCACCTCGGTGACGTTGTCCGGCGACGGTGCCAGATACATCCGGTCGACGCCCGCGAATGCGGCGGGCAAGCTGTCCGGCCTGCCCAGATGCCCCTTGGCCACCTGAACCCCGGCGGGCAGTGCGGCCTTGCTCGGGTTGATGGTCAGCGCGCGAATGTCGGTGGCACCTCGCGCGATCAGCTGGTCCACGACCATGCGCCCGATATTGGCCGTCGCCCCGGTAACCAGGATTGTCATCGGTTTCCCTCCCTCTCGGATCGTTGAACCCTTCGATCCTGCCAACGAAATCCGACCGGCGCACATGGCGGAAGGGGGCTTTCGCCGCTGTCGAATCGGTGATAATTTGGCACCGGAGATCAAGTTACCGGCCAGTAACATGCCGTTACCGGCCAGCGGAACGGGGGCAACACCGTGAGCACTGCGACGATCACACTCGGGATCATCGGCGCCATCATCACCGTGATCTGCTGGGGGTCACTGCTTCTCGGCCTGAGCCGGATGGTCCGCGTCCTGCGTGCCGGCCAGCCCGACCGATCACGGATACACCCGGTGCTGCCACGGATGAAGACCGTCATCGTCGAGGTCGGCGCGCACACGCGGATGAACAAGTTCCGGACCGTCGGCTGGGCGCATTGGCTCGTGATGGTCGGGTTCCTGCTCGGCATGGTGTTCTACTTCGAGTCCTACGGACAAACCTTCGACCCGGAGTTCGGCTGGCCGATCATCGGCGACACGTTCGGCTATCACCTGCTGGAGGAAATCCTCGGTCTCGCCACCGTCATCGGGATCGTGGTGCTGATAACCATCCGCCAGCTGAATCATCCACGCCGGCCAGAGCGCCTTTCCCGGTTCAGCGGATCCGATCTCGTTGCCGCATACGCCATCGAGACGATCGTGCTCATCCACGGCCTCGGTGATGTCTTGCTCAAAGCAGGCAAAATCGCCACCTACGGAGGCGGGCACGCGTCGAGCGATCTGTTCACGATGCAGGTCGCGCGGTTGCTTCCGGCCAGTCCGCCGATGATCTCGATCTTCGCGTTCATCAAGATGCTCGCGGGTGCGGCGTTCCTCTATCTCATCGGCCGCAAACTCACCTGGGGTGTGGCCTGGCACCGGATCTCGGCCTTCTTCAACATCTACTTCAAGCGCGAGGCCGACGGCGGCGTCGCCCTCGGAGCAGCCAAGCCCATGATGTCGGGTGGCGCGGTCCTCGATCTGGAAACCGCCGACCCCGATGTCGACACGCTCGGCGTCGGCAAGGTCGAGGATTTCACCTGGAAGGGCCTGCTCGACTTCACCACCTGCACCGAATGCGGTCGCTGCCAGTCGCAGTGCCCGGCGTGGAACACCGGAAAGCCGCTGTCCCCCAAGCTGCTCATCACGTCGCTGCGCGACCACACCTATGCCAAGGCGCCCTACCTGCTCGCCAGTGGAGACGAAGACAAACTGTCCGAGGCTGATCGTGCGGAGGCTGATCGTCCGCTGGTCGGCGGCGAGGACATCGGCGGGATCATCGATCCCGAGGTGTTGTGGTCGTGCACGACCTGTGGTGCGTGTGTCGAGCAGTGCCCGGTCGATATCGAGCATGTCGACCACATCATCGATATGCGCCGCTACCAGGTGCTGATCGAGTCGGAGTTCCCCTCCGAGCTGGCCGGTCTGTTCAAGAACCTCGAGAACAAGGGCAACCCGTGGGGTCAGAACTCCAAAGACCGGTTGAACTGGATCAAGGAAGTCGATTTCGACATCCCGGTCTTCGGTAAGGACGCCGACAGCTTCGACGGGTACGAGTACCTGTTCTGGGTCGGTTGCGCCGGCGCCTACGAAGACCGTGCGAAGAAGACGACCAAGGCAGTCGCGGAGCTCCTCGCGACCGCGGGGACCAAGTTCATGGTCTTGGGTGCGGAAGAGACCTGCACCGGTGACTCGGCGCGGCGTGCGGGTAACGAGTTCTTGTTCCAGCAGTTGGCGTTGCAGAACATCGAGGTCATCAACTCGGTGTTCGAGGGTGTCGAGCAGTCCAAGAAGAAGATCGTCGTCACCTGCGCGCATTGCTTCAACACGCTCAACAACGAGTACCCGCAGGTCGGTGGCACCTATGAGGTGGTCCACCACACCCAGTTGCTGAACCGGCTCGTGCGCCAGAAGCAGCTGGTCCCGGTCGCGACGGTCTCGCAGAACATCACCTACCACGACCCCTGCTATCTGGGTCGGCACAACAAGGTCTACGACGCACCGCGTGAGCTGATGGAAGCGTCGGGTTCGAATCTGATCGAGATGCCCCGCCACGGCGAACGTTCCATGTGCTGTGGTGCCGGTGGTGCTCGGATGTGGATGGAAGAGCAGCTCGGCAAGCGCATCAACGTCGACCGGGTCGATGAGGCGTTGTCGACCAACCCGACCAAGATCGCGACGGGTTGCCCGTTCTGTCGGGTCATGCTCAACGATGGTGTGACCGCACGCCAGGAGCAGGGTCAGGGCGAGGGTGTCGAGGTCGTCGATGTCTCGCAGTTGATGTTGGACTCGATCACTCGTATCGATGCTGCTGAGTTGTCGGCGAATCTGGTTGTCGTCCAGGAGCCCAAGGCTGAATCAGCCATAGCATAGGAATATTTCCGGTAACCGTATCGATATCTATGGTATGGCAATGTAATTCACCATTTATGTCGAAGTGATGATGTTTTTCCGGTATCACAGCTGGTGGGTTCCACGGAATCGTTGACGATGCGAAAATGTCCTCGGACCGAGATCCGGTCCGGCAGAGGATGTTCCGCCGGACTCGGCGGGCAGACTGGAGGGGCAGGATGCTTTTCTCGAAATTCAGCGCGATCGCCGTTCTCGCGGCAGGAGCTGTCGGTCTCGCGGCCACCACCACCGCGCAGGCCGCACCATCAGCGGCGGCTCCGATCGTGCAGGGCGTCGACAGCGGCGTCGCGTTCACCGCGAGTCCGCTGGCCGATGGCTCCGGGCTCACCGTGTCCGCCCCGGACGGCACGTTCCGTGTCGCCGGTGGTGCGGTCACCCTCACGAACCGGGAGGGCCAAGTCGTCGCCGCCGTACCGACCCGAATCATCACCGGCGCAGGCGATTTCGATCTAGTGGCGGGCATCTCCGCCGACGGACGTTCAGCGACGCTGAGCCCCGCCGCCGCACCGGCCGTCGTCACCGCCAACATGGCCGACTTCGTCGACGCGGCCAGTGACACCCAGGCCCGCAAGCAGCACAACGCGGGCATCGGCGCACTCATCGGCGCCGGGATCGGCGCAGTGCTCGGCTTCTTCCTCGGCGGAGTCGGCGCACTGGTGACCATCCCGATCGGTGCGGGCATCGGCGCCCTCATCGGCTACTCGACGCCGTAGCAGGTCGTGAGTGGTGGCCGCCTATCGGACGGCCGCCACTCACGCCGTGACGGTCACTGCCGCCTGCACCTCAGTGCGACCACGCTCCGTCATCTACGAAACTGTCTGTGGGACAAGATAAGTTGAGCCGCGAAGCCGTGAACTGTACGGCGGTCACAGGAGGCTCCCTCATGTCCAGTCCCGCAGGCTACCCGACCTCGCATCAAGGCCGAACACGTCAACAAGGTCCCTCGCGACCGCAAAAGTCCTCAGGCGGCTGGATCGTGGCGGCGGTCCTCGTGATCGTGGTCGGAATCCTCGGCGCTATCGGTGTTGGTGCTATCGGATTCTTCCGCATGTCGGACGACGTCGACCGTTACCAGCGTGTTACGGTCCCCGGCTCCGGCGATCTGCAACTCGCGGCAGGCGATTACACCGTCTACTTCGAGTATCCCGGGGCGGCCACGCTCGATCCGCCGGAGGCAGTGCGGGCCCGATTGACCGACCCCACAGGGCAAGTGGTGCGCACCGAGGCCGTCGGCGCCGAGCAGTCATATCAACTGGGCAGCCGCGAGGGAACCGCGGAGTTCACATTCCACGCAGTTCAGGACGGCATGTACGTCCTCGAAACCGACGGCGGCCCCGGCATCACCCTTGCTGTCGGCCACGACCTCGGCTCCTCGTTCGCCGGTCCGATCCTGCTCGCCGTGGCGATCGCGATCACTGCCATCATCCTCGGCGTCGCCATCCTGATCATCACCGCGATCCGCCGCGCCGGGTCCCGGCGGCCACCCGTGATCGGATCCGGGGCCACCAAGCCACATCCGATGTGAACACCTTGCCGACGGAGGGACAGTCGCTTCCGCGGGCGACCAGGTCTCCTGTGGACATCATCGAAACAACTTGTCGGACTGCGCCGGAGATCCACGAACTGTTCGAGGACCAATTCGAGGAAGAGGAGTGGATGTGCGGACGGCACCGACCCGGCCTCGCTCGGGCGGGCGGCCGTCGGGAGCCGTTTCGATCAGGTGGTTCGGCCTTCTTACCAGCGCGGCTAAGGTCGGCAGGGTGATTCGGCGGACGAACCTGAGGAGCAGGCGATCATGAACACGTCGAACGAGCGCACACCCAGCGGATGGGAGGAGCTCACCGCCGCGGACCCGGCACATTCGAGCTGGTACGTGGAGCGGTTCAGGACCCTGGCCGCGCAGGGCGAGGACATTGTGGGCGAGGCGCGGCTGATCGACGCGATGCTCGGGCGCGGTAGCCGAGTGCTCGACGCGGGCTGCGGGCCGGGGCGGACCGGTGGCTACCTGCACGGCGCCGGGCACACGGTGGTGGGGGTCGATGTCGACCCGGTGCTCATCGATGCGGCGCGTGCGGACTATCCCGGACCGACCTGGCTGGTCGGCGACCTCGCCGAACTGGATCTGCCTGCCCCCGACTTCGACGCCATCGTGTGCGCGGGCAATGTGATGACCTTTCTCGCCCCGTCCACCCGGTCGGCGGTGCTGGCGGGGTTCGCCGGGCATCTCGCGCCGGGCGGCCGGGCGATCATCGGGTTCGGCGCGGACCGTGGCTACGAGTTCGCCGAGTTCCTGGCCGATGCCGAATCCGCCGGTCTCACAGTTGATCTGCTGCTGTCGACCTGGGATCTGCGGCCCTTCACCGACGACTCCGACTTCCTGGTCGCGGTGTTCTCCCTGACACCCGACTCGAACGCGCGCACCGATCGCGACGCATGATGGGCACCGACGAGCAATAGATAAGAGGCGCAGGTGTCGGAGATGACGGTGGACGAGGTGATGGCCGAACTGGTCGCCCTCGATGACCCGAAGATGCGCGCGGTGAACGAGAAACACGGCGACGATCACGGCGTCAACCTCACGAAGCTGCGTGCGCTGGCCAAACGCCTGAAGACCCAACCTGTATTGGCCCGGCAACTCTGGGACACCGACGACACCGCGGCGAAACTGCTCGCGCTGCTGATCTGCCGCCCGAAGCTCTTCGAGCGGGACGAGCTCGACGCCATGATCCGCCAGGCACGCACCCCGAAGGTCCACGACTGGCTCGTCAACTACGTCGTGAAGAAGAACCCGCACGCCGAAGAGCTGCGCACGGCGTGGTTCGCCGACCCGGACCCGGTGGTCGCGAGCGCGGGCTGGGCGCTGACCACCGAACGAGTCGCCAAGAAGCCCGATGGCCTCGACCTCACGAAGCTGCTCGACCTCATCGAGGCGCGGATGAAAACCGCGCCCGATCGTCTGCAGTGGGCGATGAACCATTGCCTCGCCCAGATCGGTATCGACCATCCCGACCACCGCGCCCGTGCCCTCGACATCGGCGAGCGACTGGAGGTCCTGAAGGACTACCCGACTCCCCCTGGCTGCACCTCCCCGTTCGCACCCACCTGGATCACCGAGATGGTGCGTCGACAGAACGGCTGACGCCCCGACCCGCCGCACTCGCGCTCGTTAGTTGCCCGTCGGAGCTCGATGGCCGTTAGCGTGTCCCGAATGGGTGTGGATGAGATCTGTGATCGGTACGTCGAGGACTACGCGGCCGCTGATCCGGTCACGGCGACCA
The DNA here is from genome assembly GCF_042719755.1 of Nocardia sp. NPDC058519. NCBI lineage: Bacteria > Bacillati > Actinomycetota > Actinomycetes > Mycobacteriales > Nocardiaceae > Nocardia > Nocardia sp. NPDC058519. Next base: position 72,595 of record NZ_JBHXNK010000015.1, read on the forward strand.
TGTTCGGCATCGCGGGCCACGACGATCGCCTGACCGACTATTCGCCTGCCGGGCACGCGCTTCGGGCGGAGATCGCCCGAAACGCCTTGCGCGCCATACTCTCCGCGCAACCCGCCGACGACGGTGAACGGGTGGCGAAAGCCGTCTTCACCGAGCGCATCGGGCTCGACGTGGAGATCCATGACGCCGGGCTCCCCCTCGCCGCGCTCAATGTGATCGAGAGTCCGGTGCAGAACATTCGAATGGTGTTCGACGTGATGGCCGCTGAGACCGCCGCGGACTGGTCGGTGATCGCCGAGCGTCTCTCGGGGGTGCCCGCGGCGCTGGCCGGTGTGCGCGCGTCGCTGCTGGTCGCCGCGGAACGCGGACAGGTCAGCGGGCTGCGACAGGTCGTCAAAGTCGCCGAACAGGCCGACACGTGGGCGGGTTCCGGCGGGAAGGAAGGGTTCTTCACCACCTTCGTCGCCGCCGCCGAGGACATCGACGGTGCGCCGCTGGCGCAACTGCGCCGGGGCGCGGACACGGCCCAGCGGGCCTATGCCGACTTCGCCGAGTTCCTGCGCGCCGAACTCGTGCCCCTGGCTCCCGCCAAGGATGCCGTCGGCGAGCACACCTACCGGCTCTGGTCGCGCTATTTCACCGGCGCCGACCTCGACCTGCGGGAGGCCTATATCTGGGGGTGGGCGGAGTTCGCCCGGCTCGAGGCCGAGATGCTGGCTGTCGCTGCCCGCATCGCACCGGGCGCCTCACTCACCGAGACGGCGACCGTGCTCGACGCCGACCCGAAATACCGGGTGCGCGGGCAGTCCGAGCTGCGAGCGTGGCTGCAGAAGGTGTCCGACGAGGCCCTGGAGACGTTGCGCGACAAGCACTTCGAGATTCCCGACGAGATCGTGCAGCTGGAATGCACGATCGCGCCGCCCGGCGGTGTGGTCGGGGCGTATTACGTCGGGCCGAGTGCCGATTTCAGCCGTCCCGCTCGCATGTGCTGGTCGGTGGAGCCCGGAAAAGAAGACTTCGCGACCTGGCGCGAGGTCAGCACCGTCTACCACGAGAGCGTGCCGGGCCATCATCTCCAGGTCGCGACCGCTGTGCGCGAGGCGGATTCGCTGAATCGGTACCAGCGGATGATGTCGTTCGTCTCCGGGCACGGCGAGGGCTGGGCGCTCTACGCCGAACGCCTCATGCACGAGCTCGGCTACCTCGGCGACGACGGCGATCTGTTCGGCATGCTGTCGCAGCAGCTGTTTCGCGCCGCGCGGGTGATCGTGGACATCGGGATGCACCTCGAATGGGAGATCCCCGCGGGCACCGGCTTCCACGAGGGCGAGCGCTGGACTCCCGACCTCGGCCTGGAGTTCCTGCTGACCCGGACGGTCACTGATTCCATCACCGCCCGCGACGAGATCGACCGGTACCTGGGGTGGCCGGGACAGGCGCCCGCGTACAAGCTCGGTGAACGCCTGTGGCTCGCGGCCCGCGCGGAGGCGAGGGAACGAGCGGGCGCGGCGTTCGATTCGAAGCAATTCCACACCCGCGCTTTGCGATTGGGTGGAATGGGTCTGGATACGATGCGGGCGCAACTGGCCGCCATGGCGTGAGGGTCTTCAGAACAGGCTGGTTTGCGCGGGTTCCGGAGTCGCCGTGATCGTGGAGTCGAGTTCGATGCGGCGACCGACCAGGCGGGTGTCGTTGACCAGCACGAGTTCGCTCGCGCCCGCGGTGTCCCGGCACGCGATGGTGTGGCCGTGCGCGGTCACCGCGTCGATGAGGTATTCGCCTGGCTCCCCGGCGATTTCGGTGGCGACCGGGAACCGGCCGTGTTCGAGGATCGTGGCGTAGAAGTCCCGGCCGCCCGACCAGGCGATATCGGTGCGCGTGATGTCGGTGGGCAGTGCGCTCGCGGCGTGCTCGGCCGCATCGGCGACGGCTGATTCCAGGGCTGCCCACGGGCGCAGCGGTTTGGTCAGAATGCGGGTCTTCGTGACACCGGCGACCGCCTGCCCGATTCCCGCTCGTTCGGTCACCGTCCGTTCGAGATCTCGAACATGTAGTCCATCAGGGGAATCGGTGATGAATCGGGCGACCAGCGCGCCCTGTTCGAAGAGACGCCGATTGCGCCGCGACGCCGACGCTGTGCCGACCTTGGTCATCCCGTCGCCGAAATACGCGATGTAGAGGTGGTGAGGCTGCGACATATAGTCGCGGACCTGTTCCGGCAATGCCGTGAGCGGACCACGATGGCTGTGCACCACCGACCAGCCCTCGGTGATTCGGCACTGCTCGCACTGACGGCCCGCGTCGACGCGTGCGCGGCGCGGGCACGGCAGCCGCCCGCGACGGCCGCCACCGAACCCGTTGTACCCCAGGCAGAATCGCCCGGAATCGGTAATCCGGAACGCCAGCCGCGTCCCGATACCGGGCATCAGTTCGGTGGTCCCGTCGTCGCCGAGCAGCTCGTAGAACCATCGCCCCTGCTCGTCCCAGCGAGTGCCGCAGTACAGAGCCGTGGAGATCATCGGTCGAACCTACACCGGTCAGTGGGTGCCGATCACAAGCCGGCAGCCGAAAGATATCTGAACGACCAGTAACCCCCACACGATTTCGCGCGCCGCGAATCGGTCACCTACGTTGAGCGCACAGCAGGGGTGCGAAACTGGTAAGGGGAAACACATGGACGATCTCGAGCTCCTTCTCGACCCGGGATTCAGTGTGACATCGAATGCGCACATGGATCGCCTGACAGATCAGCTGATGGTCGCCGTCGAATCCTGCTCGCGCGACGGCATTCCCTTTCCCCTCATATGGGACGAGGTCGAGGACGCACTCGACCTGGTCCCGGCGGATCTCCCCGCCGAGTGGCGCAGCGAATTGAGGCTCTACCTCACCGATCACGTGATCTCCGCGTTCATGAATGGTCCGGCGGACACGAGACTGCCACCCGGCTGGTGACCCCAGGACGCCACAGCGGTCGAACCGCGCACGTGCTTCAGCGGGCGAAGCGGGCACAGCTCGTACGGCCGGGGCTTCTCGCCGCACCGATGAGTTTCGGGAGGTGAAGGCGTCGTACTGGTAGAAGGCAGTGGATCGATCAGGGATCCGCGCGCCCGGCACCCGAGAGGAACGAGTTATGAGGATCGCTACGTCGAAGGACGGCACGGAACTCGCGTATGACGTGTCCGGGGACGGGCCCGCGCTGGTGTACATCACCGGTGCGACGTGTTTCCGGCGGTTTCGGCCGATCGTCGCCGACGTGGGGGTGTTCGCGACCGAATTCACTGTCTACAACTATGACCGGCGTGGGCGTGGGGACAGCGGGGACGTGCTGCCGTACGCGATCGAGCGCGAAGTCGACGATATCGAGGCGGTTGTCGACGCCGCTGGTGGGCGCGCGATTCTCTACGGACATTCGTCCGGTGCCGCGCTGGCACTCGAAGCCGCGGCTCGGATGCCGGACAAGCTCGACAGGGTCGTGATCTACGACGCTCCCTATGTGCACGACGAGGCCGAGCGGGCGTCTTATGCCGAGCTGGCCGAGAAGGTACGCGCGCTGCTCGACGAGGGAAACAATGCCCGGGCGCTGAAGACATTCCTGCACGGGATCGGTATGCCGCGTGCGTTCGTCGCGCTGCTACCGCTGTTTCCCGGCTGGAGGACCATGAAGGCACTCGCTCCCACGCTGATGTACGACATCGGGATCACCGAGGTACTTCCCCCGGTGGAGCGTTTCGAGAACATCGGGGTGCCGGTGAATGTCGTTGTCGGGGCGAAGAACCCGCCCGGAATGCATCAGGTGGCGCGGGAGTTGGCCGCGGCGATTCCACACGCGACGCATCGGGTGCTCGCCGGGCAGGACCACATGGTCAGCGCCAAGGCGTTGCTGCCGATACTGACCGATTCCGGCGTGAACGATTGAACCCCGCGCCTGCCCGTGCCTACATCGTCGTCCACGACGCCGGCGGGAACGTTCGGACGGACTGCTGGAGCGGTAGCGTGCGCGCGGCGGCCATGGCTTCGGTGCGGCTGGCGTAGACGGGTAGCCACTCGGTGAGGCCGGCGGCGATGATTATCCGATCGGTGACCGACGGCACGGGATTGACCACACTCATGCGCAGCTCGCACTGCTGGGCGCGGGTCGCCATGTCGAGAATCGCCCGGCAGGACATGAAGGTCACGTCCCTGATGTCGATCACCAGGTGACCCGACTGCCCCTCGGCTGCGATGGCATCGTCGAGGATCGCGCGCCACTCGAGCAGATTGCAGGCGTCGATCTCGCCGTGTACGTGCAGCACCGTCGCCGTGTGATGGAGGGTGACCTCCGCGCACAGTTCCGGGTCTTCGACCCGCAACGTCTTGTCACCATCGCTGGAATGGGTGTTCACGAGTGCTCGATCCCTCGACACCGGCAGGCGTACAGACTGCCCCGGCCGAACCTGGTAGCTCCGGATCGGCTGGTGCGTCCATTTCAGCACGCCGAGTCGGTGGTGTCACCGGTTGTGATGGATCTGATGCGTCTCGAAAGACCGCGGGTCATCGGCCCGTCGCGGACCGATGACCCGTGCGGCGTATGACCGGTCAGTCGCGGAAAGCGTCCTTGACCTTCTCGCCTGCGCCCTTGAGGTTCGACTTCACCTGCTCGCCGCGACCCTCGTTCTCGAGATCACGGTCGTCGGTGGCGCGGCCGGCCGCTTCCTTGGCCTTGCCCGCCAGCTCTTCGGCCTTGTTCTTCGCCTTGTCAGCGATACCCATGGCATTCCTTTCAGGCTGTTTCTCGGCCAACTGGTGGCCGTGGGCCGTCCTGGGGACCCATCGAAGGCCTACCCGGGTCTGCCGGATGCAAACAGTCACGGCGTCCGGCGCGGATCAGTCGCCTTCGATGCGGGCCCACGCGCGATGCTCACCCAGGTCGGTGAGTAGCCCACTGGTGGCCGCCCCGGAATCGGCGACGGTGATTCCCGCTACGTCGGTGTCGATGTCGTTGCGCTGCAACACCGATACCCCGGCACCGACCGCAGCGATCGCCTTGCCGTGCCGCCACATCTCCTCGACGAGCAGGTTCACCCTCGGGTCATCCGGTGCGGCCAGCAGCAGCGCACCGTCGAATTCGACCGACCGCATCGTCGCGAACGTCCGTGCCACCGGTACTCCGTCGATCACACCGCCGCGCGCCGCCACGACCATCGGCCTGACCTTGGCCTCTTCCAGGGCGGTCGAGACCTCCTGCACCGCGTCGGCCGATGTGGTGTCATCGACCAGTACGGCCACGGTCCGCCCGTCCACCGGGAAGCTGCCGTGCCGCTGCGACAACGCGGGACTCGGCGCGAGCTCCACGCGTTCGCTGGTCGGGGTCGGCTTGTCGAGCCCGAGTTGCCCGGCGACATAGTCGGCCAGCCCGTCATCGACATTGACCAGCATCTGCAGACCACGCTGCTGGATCGTCTCCGACAGGCACTTGCCGAGTTCGAACGAGAACGCGTCGGCCAGATTTCGCTGTTCGCCGGTGGTCAGGCTGCGATAGAACATGCGCGGCTGCGAGTAATGGTCGGCAAACGACACCGAGCCCGCACTGTCGGCGGAGGTCCGCAATTTCGCGGTCGGCGGCGGAATGGGAGTCGGCGATTCGACATAGGCGTCGGCGGCGAAACTGGCCGCGTAGGGGCAACCACCGCCCAGCGAATTGGGTTTGTAGGCAGCGACTCCGGGGTGCACGGCGCCCTGGTGCATGCCGTCGCGGAAATGGTCGTTGACATCGGCGTGCGGTGTATTGATCGGCAGCTGCGTGAAGTTCGGGCCGCCGAGCCGGCTGATCTGGGTGTCGAGATAGGAGAACAGCCTGCCCTGCAGCAGCGGATCGTCGGTGACTTCGATACCAGGGACCAGGTGCGTCGGACAGAAGGCGACCTGCTCGGTTTCGGCGAAGAAATTCTCCGGATTCGCGGTGAGCCGCAGGGTGCCGATCGTCCGCACCGGCGCGAGTTCTTCGGGGACGATCTTGGTCGGGTCGAGCAGATCGATGCCCTCGAAGAGATGATCGGGTGTGTCGGGGAATACCTGCACACCGAAGTCCCATTCCGGCGGCATGCCCGCCGCGATCGCGTCGGCCAGATCCCGGCGATGGAAATCGGGGTCGAAACCGGCGGTCAGCTGACATTCCTCCCACAGCATCGAGTGCACGCCCAGCCGCGGCTTCCAGTGGAATTTCACCAGACTCGTCGTGCCGTCCTCGGCGACCAGACGAAAGGTGTGGATACCGAATCCCTCCATCATCCGCAACGAACGCGGCAGCGCCCGGTCCGACATGTTCCAGAAGGTGTGTGCGGTCGCCTCGGTGTGCAGCGTGACGAAATCCCAGAACGTATCGTGCGCGGATTGCGCTTGCGGGATCTCACGGTCCGGCTCCGGTTTCCCGGCATGGATCACATCGGGGAATTTGATCGCTTCCTGGATGAAGAACACCGGAATGTTGTTGCCGACCAGGTCGTAGACCCCTTCACCGGTGTAGAACTTCACCGCGAATCCGCGGGTGTCACGCACCGTGTCCGCCGATCCGCGGGAACCGAGCACCGTGGAGAACCGGACGAAGACCGGTGTGCGCGCGTCGGCGGCCAGGAACTTCGCTCGCGTCAGCGACGCGGCGGCGCCGTTGGCCACGAAAACCCCGTGGGCGGCGGTGCCGCGGGCGTGCACAACCCGCTCGGGAATGCGTTCGTGGTCGAAGTGGGTGATCTTCTCGCGCAAGTGGAAGTCCTGCAGCAGCGTGGGACCCCGCGGGCCCGCCTTGAGCGCGTGATCGGTGTCGGCCACGCCCGCACCCTGCGGGGTCGTCAGCCGAGGGCCCTGCTGGGCACGCAGGCTCGCGTCGCCGGGAATCGGTGCGCCGGTGGGGCCGCGCAGTGCGGGTCCTTGCTGATCGGGTGCGGGGCCCGCCTGCTCGCAGGGTGTTGCGGGGTCCTCGTCGGGTGGCGTAGGCGGGTGGGTGAATTCGGACGGAACAGCGTGCTCGGTCATGGAATTTCGTCGTCCCTTCGTCGCACTCGGGGAATTCGGAGAATCGGCCTGCCGTCGTCTCTGATGGACTACCGCGTTATTCGCCGGGCAAACCGCGGTCCGATCTCGGCGGGTAACGGCCCGCGATGAGCTCGAGGCGTGACCTGACGGTTACGGGGTAACCTCCGACCAAATGGTCGGTGATGAGGGAGGTGGCGTGCGAGCTCGAGATCGCGACACCGCTCCCCGCTCGAGGACCGTCGGGTTCCAGGTGCCCGCCGAGCTGGACCAGCTGAGCATGGTGCACGCACTCGCCGAGACCGTGCTGCTCGTCGGTGGCTTCGCGCTCGACGAGGTCACCGATCTACTCCTGGCACTCGACGAGGTCGCCACCGCGTTGATGCTGGTCGCGACCCCGAACTCCCAGCTCGACTGCTCGTTCACCGGTGGCGACGGCGTGCTCGGTGCCCGGGTGAGCGCACTGGCCCGAGAGCCCGCCGCACTCGATGAGCAATCCTTCGGCTGGCATGTCGTCGCGACCCTGACCGACGCGCTGCGCACCGATTACGCCGCCTTCGACCCGGCCCGCGACGGCTACCCGACCACCGTCGAATTCGGCTGGATCAGACGTTTGCACAGACCGACCGAATCGTGATGATCGCGCACTAGCCTCGTAGATAGGGCATGGCCCCGGGTCCCGGTGGGTACCCCATGAACACATCCGCAACCGCCTGGAAGTGAGGCAAGTAGCGATGACATGGGAATCAACGACAGCAGCAGTTCGTCCGACCGCCCGGCGATCCCATTCGCGCGGCGACAGCTACGACAACATCGAACCGTGGTTCGACAAGCTGCGGGCACTTCCCCCCGGCGATGCGCACCACGACGCGCTGCGCAGGCAGGTCATCGAACTGTGTCTGCCGCTCGCCGATCACATCGCGCGCAAGTTCAACGGCCGCGGCGAGCAGTTCGACGATCTCGAGCAGACCGCCCGGGTAGGGCTGGTGCTCGCCGTTGATCGCTATGACGTCACCCGCGGCTCCTCCTTCCTGTCCTTCGCGATCCCGACGATCATGGGCGAGGTGCGCAGGCACTTCCGTGATCGCACGTGGGCGGTGCGCGTGCCGCGGCGGCTCAAGGAGATCCAGCTCAGGATCGGACCCGCCACCGAGGAACTGTCGCAGCGGCTCGGGCGGTTCCCCACCGCGCACGAACTCTCCGACGAACTCGGCGTCGACCTGGTCGAGGTCACCCGCACGCTGGTCGCGGGCAACGGCTACCAGACCAACTCCATCGACGGCGTCACCCACGACGGTCGCGACAATTCCACCCAGCCGATCACCGATATTCTCGGCTCCGAGGAGCCCTGCTACCAGCTCACCGAGGACGCGATGGCGGTTCGTCCGCTGATCGCCGAGCTGCCCGCCGAAGAGCGGCGGGTGCTGATCATGCGTTTCTACGAGTCCAAGACGCAGGGCCAGATCGCCGAGGAATTGGGTGTCTCCCAGATGCAGGTCTCGCGGATCCTTTCGCGGACCCTGACGTCGTTGCGTGAGCAAGCACTCGCCGAGCCGATGGCCGCGCCGTGACAGCAGCGCCCTCACGTGCCAAAATTGTTCGAGGTTGAGACCTCCAGCCGAACCCGGTTCTCGTGCGCCGCACCCTGACCGTCGGGCAATGGCCTGTCGGTAGTGCGAACCGGAACGCCCTGTCGCACAGGAGGTTCTATGTCCGTCGTCATGGATCGCCGGCATTCGAGCCGCCTGCGCTGGTACCGCGGGTGCTCCGCGGCCGCCGCGGCCGAGTTGGCGCTGCGCGACCCGGGGCGACCGGGCTGCTGGGTTCTGCACGGCGGTATCGAGCTCGACGCGGCGCGGATGCCCCGATTCAGTGCGTTGCTCGACCGCGCTGTGTGTTCCGGCGCGCGCGTCGTGGTCCTCGATCTGCGCGATACCGAGTTCCTGAGCCTGCGGGTCGCCGCCGTGCTCGGCGTCGCCAAAGCTGATGCGTGGGCACGCGGGGTCGACATCCGCCTGCTCACCGGCGGTCGCGAAGTGGAGCGGGCGCTGGTTCTTGTCGGCGTGCGGCCACTGTTCCGGTACTACCTGTCCATCGATGAGGCGTCGCGATCCGAATCCGGCTGTTGAGAAGCTGTTTCGGGCCCACGGTCCTGGGTATGCGCTCGGTGAAGCCACTCCAGCGCACGCTCGGGAGGAGGACCTCGTGGATTCGAGCGACCGGATCATCGCCGATTCGATTCATGCGACATCGATCCGTATCCAGATCGACGCCGACCTCGGCCAGGTTGTCATGCTCCGGGCTGTCGCCGAAACCGTTGCGCTGATCGCGGGTTTCACCGTCGACGCCGTGGCCGATATGCGAGTCGCGCTCGACGAGGCCGCCACCTGCCTGATCCTCGGCGCGGTGCCCGATTCCCAGATCAACTGCGAGGTGACCGCCGACGGTTTCCGGATCCGGATCGCGGTCGACGGCGTGTGTGCGGCCGCCGACCCGATCGACACGACGGGGTTCGGCTGGCATGTGATGCACTCGATCACCGACCACCTCACCACCGACCACGACGCCTACGACCGGGCACGGGGCGGTTACCCCGTCGCCATCACCTTCACGCAGGTGCGGCGGGTGCACTGATCGCCTCGCGCAGCGAAGAGCGATCCTCGTTCCAGCACTTCAGGATGTGATCGGCCAAGCGGTCCTCCAGCAGGTTCGTCGCCTGGATGCCGAAGACGATCGAAGCGGCTTGGCGGGGTTCAGCATCCAGCAGCCCGGCGATGACATCGCGGCGCATCACCTGCTCGTGCACGGCGTCGGCCTCGACGTGCTCGGCGTAGAAGTGCGCGCACGCGGGATGCGGGAGCAGCGTGCGGGCCAGCGCGGCCAGGCGCCGGGAGGCCGGCGACGAGGTGATCTCGACGGTGGCGAAATGCCCGACCAGTGCACCGCGCAGACCGCGATGCAGGCCGAACAGCGACATCATGTCCACCAGCGCGAGCATCGGCGCGGGCACCGTGTCGAGGTAGTGCAGGTAGCCCGGCTCGAGTCCCGCGCCCGCGAGCAGGTCGGCGAAGAGTTGCGCGTGGACGCGTTCGCCGCGGCCGCCGCCGAACTCGTCGAATTCCACCGCGACCAGCGACGCTTTCGCCTGTCCACGCAGGCGCGGGATCACCCAGGCATACGGGTCGGCCTCGATGTGGTGGTAGATCGAGCGGTGGACGAAGTATTCGCGCAACTGGTCGGCGGTCCCCCGCTCGGCGAGGAACCCGGCGATACCGTCGGTGTCCCTGGTCGGTTCGAGCAGACGGTCCAGTTCCCCGTCGACGTCGTCGCCGCCGGGGACATCGTCACGCAGTGCCGCGAGCAGGGTGTTCTCCAGGTCGCGGCGTAAGCGCAGGAGGTCGGGGTCCCATTCCCAGTTCTCGTCGACACCGGCGAATCCCTGATAGTGCAGTTCGTAGCAGGTGTGCAGGGTCAGCAGGAGATCTTCGCCGTAGGGGTCGAGTCCGCAAGGATCGGGAACCACCGAACCTGTTGTCCGCGTGAGTAATTCGGCAACCGCGGCCGACAGCTCACCGCGCGGGCGCGGGAGTGATCGCAGGGGCATCAGTCCGCGCTCCTCGGGTGACGTCGGCGCCGGTGGCTGGTATCGCACAGCGGGTAGGTGCTCGACCGACGGCACAGACACAGCGCCACCACGAAACGATCGCAGTGCAGCACCGTGCCGTCGGCGGTGACCACGTCGACGGGCCCGTCGATGAGTGCGGGCCCGTCGTCGGTGAGCACGACGCGCCGCGGCTCAGGCGGGGTCGGCGACGACAGACGACGATGTTCGGTCGACACGGATCACCACCAGTTCCTCATCGCGCTGACCACGGCTGATGAAGCCCTTCGCGGCCAGCCACCCGGCACGCGACCGCATCACCGGCCCGAACGGCACCGTTCCCGTCGCCACGACAGCGGCGTTCGCACCCAGCTCGCGGAGCTGGTCCAAGCTGCGCTGGGGATCACTGATCGCCGAATGCACGATCAACCCGACGCCGCGGTCGGTGAGCAGGTCCGGCAGCATCGCGCACAACCGGTCGAGCACGCTCCTACCGTCGGGGCCCGCGTCCCACGCCAGCGCCGCACCGCGACCGCCCGCCCGCTCGGCGGGGACGTAGGGCGGGTTCGCGACCACCACGTCGAAGCGCGGCAGCCGCAGCGCGGACGCGAAATCGCCGTGCAGCAACTCCACCGCCACGCCGCGCAGCCGACAGTTCATCCACGTCGATATCAGCGCCGATCGGGACAGGTCGACCGCGGTCAGACTGCCCGCACCCGCCGCCGCGGCCGCCATCGTCAACGCGCCGGTACCAGCGCACACGTCGAGCACCCGGCCGCCACGCAGCGAGGGCACCTCGTTCAGCGCGCGAGCCAGCAGCCAGGTGTCGGCCTGCGGCCGGTAGACACGTGGCGCCCTGACGACCGCCACCTCAGTGTCCTCGTGGTTCACCCAGGGCGAGGTCCTCCTGCGCCTTCACCCGCCGATGCTCCGCGACCACGAGCCCGATCCCCACCACCAGACACACCGCGCACGCCACCCCCGCGATCACCGCCCAGCCCGCGAAGCCGTACCCGGCCGCGGTGAGGGTGACCCCGAGCAGCACCAGCCCGATGGCGGCGAGAATCAATCCGGGCCAGTTCCTCGTGTCCCTGATCGACTCCCCCGCATGTGTTCGAGTGGTCCGAGCGTTATCGAGGAACTGCTTCTCTGACTGATTCACCGTGCGTGCTCCTTTCGAGGACGACACCGCCCTGTCGTGGACATGCCCGTAAAACGGTGACGCAATCAACCGGCACCCGGCGTGGGGCCGGTGATTCAGTTCGTCTCGATGACCTCGGCCAGGTCGCGGCGCGGGGTGGATTCCAGCGGGGCGGCGGCGTGCGGCATGACGCCGACGCGGATCATGACGTGCGGATAGGCACATTCCTGCAGGACGGTGGTGCGGATCTGATCACGCAGGTCCACCATTCCCAGCGGTTCGGACTGCAGGCTGGTCGCCAGGCCGCGGTGGGTGGCCTGCAGCAGCATCGCGCTCGTCGCCTGGCCCGCTCGCAGCTGGGAGAGGCGGTTGTCACGCGGCGTGCACACGACAAGCCAGTGCGCGGAGTCGGGTTCGTCGGTGTACTCGGACAGTTCCGTTTCGGCGAAGGCCCGCACCGGCAGTTCGTCCGATGCCCGGGCTGCCGGGGCATTGCGGGCAGGCACGCCTGCGGGCGCGCCGTGGCAGCCGCTCCACTGCTCCAGTTCCGCCAGATAGTTCGTGTCCGTCGCATGCCGGGCGGCGGCTCGGCGCATCGGGGCGGCCAAGTGCGAGAGCAGAAGGTCCGGAACATGCCTGGCCGCGGCCCCGAATCGGGCCGCGCACCGCGACACCGCGCGCAGGTCGTGCGAGGCCACCGGCAGGCGGGGGTAGCGGCGCCGATCGGATTGGCGAAGGTGGATGGCGGCGGCCAGCCGGATATCGAGATCTGTGGGCGAGCGCGGCGTGAACTCCATCGTCGCGAGATGATCGGGCCGGTCCGGATCGGGCATCCGGTCGATGTCGGCCTGCCAGCCCAGCATGGCGAAGGCCACTTCGAGATGATGCAACGCGGCGCCGCAGCTCACCACGAGAGCGCGCGCCTTGGGGTCGGTCGCGCTGACCTGACGCCCGAAGTCGGCGAACAGATCGACCCGGCCCGGCCGGATCCGCCACCGCCACGGTTGGGTGTTGTGTACCGAGGGGGCACGCACCGCCAATTGCAGCGCGTCTCGGCATGTTGTGATGCTCGGCCCTGATGGGCGCATTCTCGCCTGCCTTCCTTCCAGCGCAGGTAGGCGAAACCTCGTTCCGGCCGTGCGCGGAAACCATTCCGCGCCTGCGTTCCGTTAGGCGTTCTTAGGGTCGACTATCACCCTAGATGACGAACCTGTGAAACTTCGCGGCCGGACAGACCTCGGCCGGGACGCTGGTGGCTGCCGCCCAGCGCAACAGGCGGTCACGGGCGCCGAGGTTGCTGTTCGATGTGGTCAGGACCACTTTCAGGACTTCGGGGTCCTGGCGAGTTGGTGAATCCGCCGCACGCGTCCGTCGGCGGCGACGCTGCCGATCATGATCCATTCGATCGCCACCTGACCGAGCTTGCGATGTTCGGCGGCGAGGCAGCAGCGGGCGGCGAATCGGTGGCCGTCGACGAGGAGGTCGTCGATCCGGACATCGACGGCGGTGACGTTCTTACGGGAGGGGGCCGCGTGCGCGATCAGCGCGGCGCGATCGAGCTCGGTGCCGTCGGCCTGCCAGATCACGTCCTCGGTCAGGGTTCGGTCCACGATCTCGGCGGGATCCTCGTCGGACAGGGCCATGTCGCGGGTGTAGTCGAGGACGAGTCGACGGGCCGCGCGTTCAGTTATCTCTGACATACTTGACAATTTTAAGTGCGCTGTTATCGTTGTCAATCGTGTCAGAGATAAGGAAGCGCCGTCAGCGAGCCGAGGTCGGACGCAACCGGTCGGCACTGGTAGCCGCGGCGATCCGGGTGCTCGGCGAGCGTCCGGAGGCGAGCATGTCCGAGATCGCCGCCGCGGCCGGGGTCACCCGCCAGACCGCGTACGCGCACTTCGGCACCCGCGAGATGCTGCTCGCCTCGGTGCGTGACGAACAGAGCCGACGGGCCATCGATGCGCTGACGGCAGCGGACCTCGAAACCGGCACTGCCACTGCGGCTCTCGACCGATTCCTGGCCGCGGTCGCCACTATGCTCGCCGAGCAGACGAGATTCGATTGTTCCGACAACGACCGCACAGCCGATGCCGCGCGCCACGTACCGATCGAACAGCACCTCGACGCGCTAATCCGCCGTGGCCGCGACGCGGGCGAATTCACGACGGACCTGCACACCGAATGGCTCATTGCCGCGACGATCGCGCTCGGCCATGCCGCCGGACAGCACCTGCGCGGCGGCGGAAACGATGTGGCGACCGTGGCCGCCCAGTTCCGATCGTCGGTACTGCGCCTGTACGGCGCCGACTGACCGGGCTCGGCGGAATTCCGAGCCCGGTCGGCCGAGTACTGACTACGCGGGCAGTCGAGCCTCGATCGCGCCGATGATCCGCGGACGCAGATCCGCGACGCTGACGATGGCGTCGACCGAGCCGACCTCGACCGCGCGCTGAATGTTGTGCACGCGGTCGAACTCCGCGGCCACATCGCCCAGCTTCTCCGCGCGAACCGAGGACCGCGTCTCGTCGAGTTCGGCGCTCAACGTCGCGCGGTCGGTGCCGACGGCAGTCGCGACCCGGGATTCCAGCTCCCGCACGCGCGAATCGGCCGCGGTCCTGGACTTCACCTCACCGGCGAACACCACCGCGGCGGCAGGCGCACCGCCGAGGACCGAGGCGAACGACCCCTCCAGTGCCAGCACCGTCATGTTCGGGTTCAGCGCCTTCGAGAACACCACGAACGCACCGCCGTGGTAGCGCGAGATCACGCAGAACACGATGGGGCCGTCGAAATTGACGATGGCGCGGCCGATTTCGGCGCCGTACTCGAGTTGCAGCTTGCGCATCGATTCGGGCGAGCCGTCGAAGCCGGACAGGTTGGCCAGCACCACCAGCGGGCGGTTACCGCTGGCGGCGTTGATGGCCCGTGCGGCCTTCTTCGACGAACGCGGGAACAGGGTGCCCGCGGTGTAGGTGTCGGGCCCGTCGGTGGACGGGAAGCCGCGCCGTGCCACATTGCGTGACTCGATACCCAACAGGCACACCGGGATTCCGCCGAGGTGCGCGTCGTGCACCACCGCGGTCTCGGCGTCGGCCATCCCGGCCCAGCGTTCCAGGACCGGGTGGTCCTGATCGGCCAGCGCCCGCATCACCGTGCGAATGTCGAAGGGCTTCTTGCGATCCGGGTTGGCGGCGGCGGAGAAGATCTCGCCGACAGTGGCGAAAGTGCTGTCCGCCAGCACATGCGGGAAGGCCGAGATATCGCGATCGACGGGATCACCGGTCTCGGCACGGCGCGGTGCCTGCTCGCCGGGGGCGACGTAGGTGTGGTCGTAGTGCGCCATCAGTACACCGCGGGCGGCGGACAGGTTCGGTGCCCAGTACTGGGCCTGCCCGTTCGGGCCCATCACGCGGTCGTAGCCGCCGATGCCGAAGTTGTCCTCGGCCGAGACGCCGCCGGAGAAGTCGAGCGACTGCTTGCCGGTCAGGACCATGGCCGAGTCGGGGGTCATGACCAGCACGCCCTTGGTGTGCATGAGCATGGTGGCCTCGGCATTCCAGTACGGCTGCGCGCCGACGTTGATGCCCGCGACCACGATGTTGATCTCGCGACCGTCCTGGGTGAATTCGACGATCCGCTTGAGCGCGGCCGCGACCCAGTCCATGTTCTCGGTACCCGAGGCCATCGAGATCCGCGCGCCCGAGGACAGCGCGTACCACTCGAGCGGTACCTGCATGCTCTCGGCCAGATCCAGCGCCGCGATCACGCGACGGCATTCCGGTTCCGAGAGCGCGCCGAGGGACTTGGTGGGGTCACCGAGCAGCAGCACGCGGGTGACGCCCTGCGGATGCTGCGCGGTCGGCGTGGTCACCACACCGGCGACGATCGCCGCGGTGTTGTGCCCCTTCGGCCGATCGACCGGCACCAGCACATGGTCGGCATCGAGATCGTATTCGGCGAAATCGCCGAGCAGCGAGGTCAATTCGTACGGGTACACGGTGTTGCGCGCCGCGGCACGCAGCACCTTCTGCCGGTACTCGTCCAGCGGTTCGACGGGTTCGTCGGTCCGCTCGCCGACCGTCACCTCGGATTCGCCGTTGGGACGGAACGAGATTCGCACACCGACCTTGGTCAGCTCGCCGGTCTCGGGATCGCGCTGGCGGGCGATGAGCAGGATCTCCTCCAGCCCGGCGCCCGCGGCCGTCGGCAGCACGTGGCCACCGATGGTCTCGAGCTCCGCGCGGGTGACATCCATATGCGGCCAGATGTACATCACGATGCGGTTGGTGTTGAGCCGCTTGGCCGACGGGAACCGCGACTGCGCCCGGCGGATCGAGTCGACGCAGGTGGCGATGGCGCTCTCGGCGGTGGGCAGGGCCACCAATCGGCCGTCGTGATCGCGCAAGGCCGCGAGGTCACGAACCTGGGCGAAGGCGATGAGGCGCTCGTCGGAGGGGTTCTCCTTGGCGACGCCGCGGAACAGGTAGACCTCCTCGTCCGAGGACGGCAACCGGGTGAGGTCGAACTTGCGCAACCGCTCCAGCTGCATCCGCTGCGCGATGTAGGGGTGCAGCCCGCGGATCAGCCGTTCCTCGGCCATGCCGGTCACCGACGGACGGAAGGTGAAGTGGTGGTGCATGACCGAGCCGCCGCTGCCCGCGACGGTGGCGGTGATCCGGTGCACCTGGTTGGGCACCGGGTGCGCGCCGAGCACCTCCTGCAGGGCCGCCGCCATCGCGTCGAAGTCCTCCGGCTGCGATTCCCAGCTGAGGTAGATGTCGGCG
The DNA here is from genome assembly GCF_042719755.1 of Nocardia sp. NPDC058519. Taxonomy (NCBI): domain Bacteria; kingdom Bacillati; phylum Actinomycetota; class Actinomycetes; order Mycobacteriales; family Nocardiaceae; genus Nocardia; species Nocardia sp. NPDC058519. The sequence continues at coordinate 89,126 of NZ_JBHXNK010000015.1, forward strand.
TCGATGGAGACAGCGCCGCTGGCCAATTCGGCGAGCCCGTCCAGTGCCCCGTCGAGCTTGTCGAAACTCACGGCGGTCGAGACCAGCATCGAACCGTAGCGTTCGGCGACGACGAACGTGGTGTCGCCGACCTGTTCGGTACGGACCCCGGTGAGACCCTTGTTGCCGTAGTAGCGCCGCGTCAGAACCTCGAGCATCGAGGTGTGGTCGGGCTTGTCGCGCTCGAGCCGCTGGCCGAGCAATCGCACCAGCGGTTCGGTGCTGCGCACCATCTCGGCGATCCGGGCGCCGCGATCGTCGGCGGCCGGGTTCGCGTCCAGGTAGCTCAGGTGCTTGCGGACATTGGTGTACACGCGAGCGCGGTTGCGGCGCAGCAGCGGCTGGCCGTACCAGCTGTAGACCAGTCCGCGGGCGAGGTCGGCGATCGCCGGGAAACGCACCTGCGTTGCCGCCACCAGGCGCTCGAGCGCCAAACCGACGGGTTCGCGCAGCACCTGGTCGGGCATCGGCTCGGTCAGCCATTCACGCAGCAGCGTCGTGATGACGGCGACGGTGTCGGCGGGACGCTGCTGGGCGAGGAAGATCCGGAAGACCGCCGCTTCCAGCTCGGGCGAACGATCCAGCTCGGTGACGCCGTAGTGCCCCAGCGCCGCGCCGAGCTCGGCCTGGTAGGCCTGCGGCAACCCGGCCCGCTCGACGTCGAGGCTCTGCAGATAGGTGTGGAAGTACTCGCGGGCACTGTGCACGTGACCGTTGCCGTGGTCGTCGTCGGCCGAACGGTTGTGGCTCAGTTCGGCGAGGTCGGCGAAGACCTGCACCAGCTCGAGCTCTTCACCCAGCGGGCGCCGGTTGTCGCTGACGGCTTCGCGGCGGGCCGTGAGGTAGTCGTCGAGGACGCGGCGGTCGTCGTGCGGATCCACGTCGAAGCCGAGCAGCAGACTGCGCAGATCCTGCAGGCCACGCGCCACCCGCTCGTGGGCGCGCAACGGCGTTGCCTCGCTGGGCAGGTCGAGTTCGACGGTGCCGGTGGTGGTCACGGTCTCGGCGGCTTCGTCGTCGTCGGCGAGCGGTTCGAGCCGCAGCAGCGGCGCGCCCGCCTCGACCTGGGTGCCGACCGAGACCGTGCACTCCTTCAACTTGGCCCGGAACGGTGCGCGGAGCACCGTTTCCATCTTCATGCTCTCCAGCACGAGCAGGGGCGCACCGGCCTCGACCTCGGCGCCGACCTCGAGCGGTGTGCCGACGACCAGCGCGGGAGCGGGCGAGCGGACGACACCGCCTTCGTCGCGGCTGATCCGATGGGTCACGCCGTCGACGTCGACCACGTGCGTGGGCCCATGGGTGCCGGTGATCAGGCGGTAGCGGGTGCCGTTGACGACGATCTGGCCGGTGTGGTGATCGAAACGTTCGAGATCGACGTCGGCGGTGCGCAAGTCACCACCGGCCTCGATGCCGACACGGAATCGGTTGGCACCGATCCGCGCGACGCGCACGCGATAGCCCGCGCCACGCAGTTTCAGATCGAGCGGCCGTCCGCTCTCGTGCTGCACCTGCGGACGTCCGCCGGACGCGGTCGACAGCAGTCGATGCCGCTCGACCCGCTCGTCTTCCTCGTAGGCGTCGATCGCGGCCACCGCCAGCGCGACGGTGGAGTGACGGTGGGTCACCAGGCGGCCTTCGCCGCGCACCCGGTCGATCCAGCCGGTGTCGGCGCTGGCGTCGATGACCTCGGGCTGATCGAGCAGGTCGAGCACGAAACTCTTGTTCGTCGCGCCGCCTTCGATGACGACCCTGGTCTGGGCCATGGCCCGGCGCAGTCGACCGAGGGCTTCGTCGCGGTCGCGACCGTAGGCGATGATCTTGGCGATCATCGAGTCGAAGTCGGCGGGGATCGTGTCACCCTGGCTGACGCCGGTGTCGACGCGAATGCCGGGGCCCGCGGGCAGATCGAGTCGCACGATGCGACCGGGGGCAGGCGCGAAGTCGCGGTCGGGGTCTTCGGCATTGAGGCGGGCTTCGATGGCGTGGCCGCGCTCGGCCGGCGGCTCACCCTCGAGCCGGATGCCCGATGCCACCCGCAACTGGGCGTGCACGAGATCGAAACCGGTGGTGAGCTCGGTGATCGGGTGCTCGACCTGCAGGCGGGTGTTGACCTCGAGGAATGCGAACAGCTGGTCGCCGGGGTGGTACAGGAACTCGACGGTCGCCGCGCCGCAGTACCCGACCGCGATCGCGAGGCGCTCGGCCGAACCCTTGAGCTCGGCGGTCTGCTCGGCGCTCAGCACGGGAGAGGAGGATTCCTCGATCACCTTCTGATTGCGTCGCTGCACCGAGCAGTCGCGCACGCCCAGCGCCCACGCGGTGCCCTGACCGTCGGCGATCACCTGGACCTCGACGTGCCGGGCGCCCGTGACCAGGCGCTCCAGGAAAACGACGCCGCTGCCGAAGGCGCGGGCGGCTTCCTGCTTGGTGCGCTCGTAGGCGTCGACGAGTTCGGCCTCGTTGGTGATCACGCGGATGCCGCGACCGCCGCCACCGGCGGTGGCCTTCAGCATCAGCGGGTACCCGATCTCGGTGGCCGCTTCGATGGCGTCTTCGACGGTGTCGACCGCGCCCCGGCTCCACGGCGCGACCGGCACACCGACTTCCTCGGCGATCAGCTTGGCGCCGATCTTGTCACCCAGCTTGCGCATCGCGTCGGCACTCGGGCCGACGAACGTGACACCGATGTGGTCGCACAGTTCCGCGAAGGCGGGATCCTCGGCGACGAAGCCCCAGCCCACCCACGCCGCGTCGGCCTTGGTGGCGACCAGTGCGTTCTCGAGGGCCTTGAGGTCCAGATACGGCCGTGCCGACGCCGGACCGAGGTCATAGGCGATATCGGCTTCCCGGACGAACGTGGCATTCCGGTCGACGTCGGTGTACAGGGCGACGGTTTCGATCGGTAGCCCGGTCGCCGCCGCCAGATCACGGACGGCGTGGATGAGGCGCATAGCGGCCTCGCCCCGATTCACGATGGCGATACGGCTGAACACTCGCCGACTCCTTCCATTTACCCAGGACATCGTCCTGCGGGTGAGGTTTGCAACTCCCGGTCCGTGCGCAGTCTGCACCTCCGTGTCCTATAAGGAAACACTGTGCGCGGGTTACCGGCACGTAGCCAGGACACAGGAGGCCGCCGAGCACCATACAACTCGACGAACGCGAGCAATCGAAGACGCCGAGATGACGGCTGGCGGGCGTGGCGATGCCCCCCAGTTGAACAATCACATCCCCCGAGCGAGTGGACGGCCAAGGTCTGCGGTCCCGGACCATCCACTCACTTCGAAATCCTATCAATCATGTTGACCTACAACATATTCGAGGTGACATCCCTCTCGTCCCACGGATCGCCGTCACCGGTGTCGTCGGCCCGGAAGGTCCGTCGGCACCGGCGCGGCGCGGACCGTCGGCGGCGGGACGTTCGCGTACCGCGAGATGTGAAACGCGGGTGAACCATCCACTGTCATCCGTTCCATAACTTCGCACCCGGAATCGTGAGTTCTGCCAGTGGGCGCGCCGGATCGGTCCCTTCGGCGCGCGGGCTTCTACCGTCGGGTCCGTGTCAGAAGACTCCCCAGGTAACGCCACCCACTCCTACGACTACGACGTTTTGATCGTCGGGTCGGGGTTCGGCGGCAGTGTCACGGCCCTGCGCCTGGTGGAGAAGGGGTACACCGTCGGCGTCCTGGAGGCCGGTCGCCGGTTCGCGGACGCCGACTTCGCCGCGACCAACTGGGACCTGCGCCGATACCTGTGGGCCCCCCGATTCGGCTGCTACGGGATCCAGCGCATTCACCGCCTGCGCGACTGCTTCATCCTGGCAGGCGCCGGAGTCGGCGGCGGCTCACTCAACTACGCCAACACCCTCTACAAACCCGGAGCGGCGTTCTTCGGCGATCGACAGTGGGCCGGTATCACCGACTGGGACACCGAGCTCAGCCCCCATTACGACCAGGCGCGCCGCATGCTCGGCGTCGTGCGCAATCCACACATGACACCGGCCGACACCATCATCGAGTCGGTGGCCGAACAGATGGGAGTCGGTGACACCTTCGTGCCGACCCCGGTCGGCGTGTATTTCGGCGAACCAGGCCGGACCGCCCCCGACCCGTACTTCGGCGGCGTCGGACCCGAGCGCACCGGCTGCATCGAATGCGGGGAGTGCATGACCGGCTGCCGTCACGGCGCCAAGAACACCCTCGTCAAGAACTACCTCGGGCTGGCGGAGCAGGCCGGGGCCGTGGTCTCGCCGATGACCACCGTGACCGCGATCCGGCCGCAGTCCGACGGCAGCTGGCTGGTCGACACCGCGCGCACCGGACGCTGGGTCCGCAAACACCGCGCCACGCTGTCGGCGCGACATGTCGTCCTGGCCGCGGGCACCTGGGGAACCCAGCACCTGCTGTTCCGGATGCGGGACACCGCGATTCTTCCCGAGCTCTCGCCCCAGCTGGGTGTGCTGACGCGCACCAATTCCGAAGCGATCCTCGGCGCCGGACGCACCGAGGTCGACCCGGCCGTCGACATCACCAAGGGCGTGGCGATCACGTCCTCGTTCCATCCCACGCCGAACACCCATGTCGAGCCGGTGCGCTACGGCAAGGGGTCCAATGCCATGGGGTTGCTCAACACCTACCTCGTCGACGGCGATCACCGACTGCCGCGCTGGTCGCGAGTCCTGCTGATCGCCGGGCGCCACCCGGTACAGACCGTGCGGCTGTTGCGCACCAACCGGTGGAGCGAGCGCACGCTGGTGCTGCTGGTGATGCAGAGCCTCGACAATTCGATCACCACCTACACCCGGCGCGGGGTATTCGGCCGACGGTTCACCAGCAAGCAGGGTTTCGGCGAACCCAATCCGTCCTGGATTCCGCCCGGTCACGAGGCGACCCGCCACGTCGCCGCGAAACTCGGCGCCACACCGGGCAGTACCTGGCCGGATGTGTTCAACGTCCCGATGACCGCGCACTTCATCGGCGGCTGCGTCATCGGCACAGACCCGGGCACCGGCGTGATCGACCCCTACCACCGGGTTCACGGCTACCCCAGCCTCAGCGTCGTCGACGGCTCGGCGATCTCGGCCAACCTCGGTGTCAATCCGTCACTGACGATCGCGGCCCAGGCCGAGCGCGCCGCCGCGCTGTGGCCCAACAAGGGCGAGCCGGATCCGCGCCCGGCGATGGGCGTTGCGTACGAGCGGATCGCCGCGGTGGCACCGAACAACCCCGTCGTTCCCGTCACCGCGACCGCCGCCCTTCGCCTGCCGATCTGGCCGGTGACCGCGTCCACCCGCGAGGACCGCTGAGCGCGGTGTAGAGAATGCGATGAGATCGCCGACCGAGACTTTGTGACCTCTCCCGCCTCCCCCGCTTATCGCGCTGCCACACCGTGATTCGACTACCGTCGCGCACAGCATTTGAGTTGGTTGGAAGGTGGCAGTAAGCGTGGTAAGTACCAAGGCGAAGCTCGACGGGCTGGCCGAGATTCTGGCGATCGCCGCGGAACCAGCAGGTGAGGCCGCCGTAGCCAAGCGAGCGAAGAAGGGCGTTCCCAGCGTTCGCGAGCGGATGAACATGCTGCTCGACCCTGGGACATTCATCGAAATCGGAGCGTTGGCACGACAGCCCGGACAGCCTGATGCCCTCTACGGTGACGGACTGGTGACCGGTCGTGGGCTGATCCATGGCCGGACAGTGATCGTGATCGCTCATGATCCGACCGTGTACGGCGGGTCGGTCGGCATCACGGCGGCGCGCAAGTTCATGCAGGCGCTGAAACTCGCGTTCGACAACGGTTGCCCGGTGGTGACGATCAACGAATCCCCCGGTGCACGGGTTCAGGACGCGGCCGGTTCGCTCGCCTCGTTCGGCGATATGACCCGGGTTCTGGAGAAGCTGTCGGGCTATGTGCCGCAGGTGTCGATCATGCTCGGCAAATGCGCCGCGGGCTCGGTCTACGGGCCGATCAATACCGACGTGCTCGTCGGCACGAAGGATACCTACATGTTCGTCACCGGGCCCGACGTGATCAAGGCCGTCAACGGTGAGGACATCAGCGCCGAGGCGCTCGGTGGCGCGGAGGTGCAGGCCAAACGCGGCACCCTGCATCACGTCGCGGACAACGAGCAGGAAGCCTTCGACTGGGCCCGCAACTACCTCAGCTACATGCCGGCGAGCTGCCTGGAACAGCCGCCGGTCGTCAATCCCGGCCTGGAACCCGACATCACCGCCTACGACCTGGAACTCGAGACGATCATCCCGGATTCCGATCGTGCGGGGTACGACATGCACGACGTCCTGTTGCGCCTGTTCGACGATGGTGAATTCCATGAGATCCGAGCGGCTTTCGCCCCGAACCTGATCACCGGGTTCGCCAGGGTCGACGGCTATCCGGTCGGCGTGATCGCCAATCAGCCACTGGTCCTCGGCGGGTCCGTCGACGCCGCCTGCTCCGACAAGGGCACCTACTTCATCCGGCTGTGCAACGCCTTCAACATCCCGCTGATCTTCGTCACCGACACTCCCGGCGTACTGCCCGGCCTCGATCAGGAAGACGCGGGCGTGATCATCCGGGGCGGCCGGATGCCGCGGGCGATCATCGAGGCGACAGTACCGATCATCAGCCTGGTGGTGCGCAAGTCCTATGGCGGCGCCTACGGAATGATGGGCTGCCGTCAGGTCGGTGCCGACGTGAGCTTCGCCTGGCCGACGGCCCGGATCGCCGTGATCGGCGCCGAAAGCGCGGTCGACCTCGCCGCCAAACGCCAATTGGCCGCTGTCCCCGAGGAACACCGCGCCGCAGCGCGCGATTTCATGATCAACCAGTACAACGAGACCATCGCCACCCCGTGGGTCGCCGCCGAGCGCGGCTACATCGACGCGGTGATCGAGCCCTCACGCACCCGCCTCGAGATCCGGCACGCACTGCGCCTGCTGCGCGACAAGCCGCCGGTCAAGCCGGAGTTCAACCCGCGTAAGCACCCGCTCTATCCCATGTGATCAGCCTGCGCGCGAACTGGTTTCGCTCGGGCTTCGATAGAGCTCTGTTGATCCGGATCCACGATGGGCCCGGATCAACAGAGCGGCACGTAGATGGCAGAGACCGGAAACATCGTTGAGATCGAACCCGGTCATCTGGCCGATCCGTTTCAATCGGTAATCGACGGTATTCGTGTGGATGAACATGGTGCGCGCGGTCCGCGAACGCTGCATATTCGTGGACATATATACCTCGAGCGTTCGCAACAGCTCCGGATGCGCTTCGAGAGAATCGACGATGGAACTCAGATAATCGCGCGCGGGGCCCGGCCGGGTCAGTTGATATTCGAATGCCAATTCGTGCGGGCGATATACCTTGCTCGGACCACCGAACCGATGCACGATTTCGACGAGTTCGTGGACCTGCTCGGCGGCGCGCGGAATTTCGGCCGGCGTCGCCAGCGTCGCCACCGCACGCACCGGCACCTGTGCCGCGGCGGACAGGTGGACGATCAACTCGTCCAGCTCGGCTTCGGCGAATTCCGGGGCCGGTAGCAGCAACGTGCCGCCGTCCACGCTCAACAGCGAGAGCACCTTCCCGTCGCACCGGTCGGCCAGTTCGGCCTGAACACGGCGCAATTTGCGGCGAGCGACGACTTTCGCGTCGAGGGACGGGTCGAATTCCTCCGCGTGCGGCGGAAGCTCGAGGGCCATCACGTGGTAGCGGTCGGCGACTTCGATGCCGCACTCCCGTGCCATCGTCGAGGTGTTCTGGCCGCCGAGCAATGCCGAGGTCAGCGTGTGAACCGCCGTCCGGTGCTCACTGTCCACCGATCGCAGTTCACGAACGTAGGCCACCGAGACCGCCGAGGAGATCATGTTCTGGGCGTCCATCAGCCGCCGCGCCACCCCGACTGCGGTGTCGTAGTCGTGGTTGGCGACATTGGTGATGACGAGATCGAAGCAGAGTTTGAAGCCCTCGTGCACGGCGTCGTGAATGGTGCCGATCGGGATTCCCTCGCGTGCCCAGTCGGCTGCGGCGGCCTGCACCCGCTCCACGCGCCCCGGGATATCGCGGCCGTCGAGCAAGCTTCTGGTCAGTTCCAGACAGACGCGAGTCACCGTGGTCACTTCTCCGTCGAGCGCTTCACCGGGCAGTGTGCCACACGGAACGACATTCTCGATGAAATGCACCACTATCTGGCGGGATATCGTCCGCACATCCTTCAAGGGGTTTGATACCGGCCGCCCGGAAACGGTCAGGAACGGTTCAATGGAAGTTGCGCCAGCCATGATGAATCCTTCCCACCCAGATCGCTGGGCAAGCTCCCAAACTACCGTGTACGACAATCCGTCTGCCCAGCCTTCGCTTGTGACAACGAGTAAGAGAACGCTGGATCAATGATGATCTCCGACAAGACGCCCGCAGACCTGCGGGTCAACGACGGTGCGGCGGTGACGGTCCCGAACAGGAGCCGCGCACATCTTCACCCCATGACCAGTGTCGCCACCGCCGCATGTATCCGTACTAGCCGGTTACAGGCAGAGGCTGACCTCGAGTACCGGAAGCGGAAGGGGGACACACACTTCCACCGAACCCGAGACGGGCGCCGGAGCCGCTGCCGTGGCGGTACCGGCGCCGATCGCACCGGCGGACAATACGATGGCGGCGACGGCGAGCGGACGGGAAATTCTGGAGTTCATACGGTCATCCTTATTTGCACTGTTGAAACATCCCAGCTTCGGGACATCTCGATCAGATCACGAACGCCACGCCGATCGCTATCACCGTGCACAGGTTTTGACGTTCCTATTCCCTATCCGCGGAATTGTCATGGATTCCCACAACAAGTTCCACCGCGAACTACTCGCGTTTCGTAGCGCCTTCAGGTATCGCGTGACCTTCTACTGCGGGCATGGTCCGGGATCGATTGTGGCACTTGACGCATGAGCCATCTGCGCGGGCCGCCGCCCGGCAGGTCGATCACCGCGGTCGTGTCGAATCCGAGGCGTTCATAGAAGGAGACGTTGTTCGGGTTCGTTGTTTCCAGGTGCACGGGAACGCCGTCGGCGGCCGCCCGATACATTCCCGCCGCGATCAGGTCCCGTCCATGTCCGCGTCCGCGTGCCGCCGCGGAGACGCCGACCGCCATCAGGTGCCAATGCTGCTCCTGCACGCCTGCCGCGCCGGTTACGCGTGCGCCCCTCCGCGCACGCGCGGCGTGCGAACCATAGATGTGCCACTCCTTCAACTCTCGACCCACCGTCGCTCGGGGCAGGATGTGAAAAGTGGCCAGCCACACCGCCACGCCGACGATCGCACCGGTGCTGTCGAGGGCGAGGTCTACTCCATCGCTGCAATCGCGTGAATCATCGAGAGACGAGCGAAACGACCGGACGAGTCGGGTCCTGCGGCTGGATTCTTTAGGGTGCAGCCACAGGGTCGCCGGGTCCGCCGCCAAGGACGCTGCCAGCAGTTCGGCGGCGACACCGAAGTCCTTCCTGTTGCCGGGGCGGATCCGCCGAGCATTTTCCTGTACCGCATCTCCCACGGTCGCCAATGTTAATGGCGGAGTTGTCCGTCGGCTCCTCGAGCAGGGCAGTCAGACCGGAACCGCTCGGCCGCGCAAGTAAGCGATGACGTTCTCGGCGCCTGACTCGTCCGGATCAGCAGCCGATAATCGGAACCGGGTCACCGCATCATCGAGTCGTGGCCCCGGGCCGTGTTCGGCGAGCAGAACGACGATCGCCTCCAAGGCGGCCGGTTGTGGATTCGGGTCCGCCAGCAGTTCGTTCAGGTAGGCGTCCGGTTCGAGCAGGCGCAGCGCCCGGCGCGCGTAGGCATGGACACGCACAGGCAAGTCGGCACGAATGGCATCGACGTCGGCCTGGAGCGCGGGGCGCTCCCGGTGGGCCGGATCGACCCGCAGCGACCACAACTCGGTCAACTCCTGGCTCATCCCGCGCTCGTCGATCAATGCGGGTCCGGTTGCCTGTTCGAGCGCGGTCGGTGGGAGTCCCCGCACGGTATCGCGCCAGGTACAGAATTCCCACCACGCCATCGGCGTCGCGCGCAGTTCCAGGCCGAATCCGATCGCCTGCTGACCGTCTGTCCAGGTCCGCTGGGTGCGGGTGCGGCGGATCGTCGCGACACCGCCGTCGGTGACCTGCGTCCATGAAGCTTCCGTTCCGTGAAAGCCATATGGCCGCAACAACTTTCCCGCCTCGCGTGTCAGGCGGCGTAGCGCAGAGTCCGGTCCGTCCATGTGAGCCAGACTAAAGGGGCGCACCGACAAGTTCGGTTCACCGGCGAACAGCGCCCGCTGTGGCCGCATGTCGCGGTGGGCGGGAACCACGCTCGACCGCGACGGCGGTTCGTCCGGACTAGGAATCGACGACGCGCGTGCCCGTCGTCGCGGCGAGCACCGCGGCGGTGACCGGATCGGGCGTCTCGACCATCACCAGGTGACCCGCGCCGTCGACGACGATCGCGCGCGACGGTTTCAGCGTGCGGTTCAGCGTGGCACCGGCTTGTGCGCTCAGCACGCGATTGTGGCTGCCCCAGACCGTGGTGATCGGGGGAAAGTCCGCGGGCGGCACGAAGTTGTCCAGTTCGCCGAGGAGCGGAATCTCGCGCGAGATCGCGGCAGTGACCATCAGCCGACGGGGTTCGGTCCAGCTCTTGCGCAAATGCGCGACGATCTCCGCGGGCGCGTTCCCCGAACCGAGCTGTTCTGCCACGATCAGCCCGGCCACCGGGCCGGGAATGCGGACCCGTGCGAGCAGCGAGTCGATGTGCAGCTGCCGGCCGAGCCGGGCCGCCCATCCGGTTCGGGTCGGCCGCAAGGTGGCCGGGGTGAGCGGGCTGCTGATGACCAGCGACCGCACCCGGCCGGGATGACGCTGGGTGTAGAGCAGCGACAGCGCGCTGCCGAAACAGTGGCCGACCAGCGTCACATCGCGCAGATCCCGCTCCTCGAAGAACGCGGTGACCATGGCCAGATAGTTCTCGACCGTGTACCCGTCGTCCGGGGCGTCGGAGTCGCCGTATCCGATGAGGTCGATCGCGAAGACCCGATGGGTCTGCTTCAGTGCGTCGAATTGCGCACGCCAGATGTGACGGTCACCGCCGAGGTTGTGCAGGAAGACGATCGGTGGCCCCGCACCCGCCTCGTCATAGGCGATCGAGGTTCCGCGAAAGTCGAAATGGCGCATCCCCGGGCTTCCTTCCAGTGGCAGCCACGTGACCACGTCGTCGTGGTCAATCCACGGTAACGCCGACACCCTCGCTCGCACGGCGAAACTCCCGCTTCGCCTCGCCGGAACACCACACCACCAGCGCGATGATCAGCGCGAACGCGGCCAGCGCTGTCCCGGTACGGAGGAAATGGAAGAAATCCCAGCGCTCGAGGATGGCGGCGTAGTCGGCGGGCGCTCCGTCGACGGCCCAGGCGTTGATCTTGTGGTTGATCGGCACGTTGCCGAGCCGGGTGATGAGGAACGACCCGACGACCAGCACCGTGGCCGCCGCGGCGAGCACCCGGTCCCTGCCGGTCTGCACGAAGGCCAGGGCGAGGCAGCTCAGCGCGGCGGCGGCCATGGTGAGTTGCATGCTGATGCTGTTGTTCTGCATGAGCTCGGTGTGGAATTCCAGGCGCATCTGCAACGGGACTCGATGAAAAGTCGGGACCAGATTCGCGGCACCGTAGCCGAACGCACCGGTGAGAAGGCCGGTGGTGAGCAGGGCGAGCGCGCGTATCGGAGCGTGTTTCATGCGGTAAAAACTAGCTCCCCATTGCTAATTCTGACAATAGTGTCAGAATTAATCCAGGCAGAACTCGTTGCCCTCGGGATCGGTCATCACGATCCACCCGGCACTCATCGGCGGCTCGGGCTCGAAGCGCTCGACTCGCTTGCCACCCAGCGCGACCAGCCGCTCGCACTCCGCTTCCAGCGCCGCCATCCGCTCGTCCCCCTGCAAGCCCGGCGCCGCCCGGACATCGAGATGAACCCGATTCTTCGCGACCTTGCCCTCCGGCACCTGCTGAAAGAACACCCGCGGGCCATGCCCTTCCGGATCCTCGATCGCCGACTTCGAATTGCGCTCCTGCGCAGGCACACCGATCCGCGCGAGAAACTGATCCCACACCACAAGCGGGTCGACTCCGGCAGGCACCTCGACTCCCGGCGGCCCCGGATGCACATATCCCAGCGCATCACGCCAGAAGGTCGACAGCGCGGCCGGGTCGTGCGCGTCGAAGGTGATCTGAATGTGGCGGCTCATCAGTACTCCGTTCATGGCAGTTGGACACACGGCGTGACAGACCTTCGCGTCACCGTATGCCAGGGGTCCGACAATCTGCCGCTGTGATTGCCGGGGACGGTGATTCGCCGAGTCCGAATCTGGCGTGGACGGTCTTCATCCAGGCCGGGGCCCACCAGCAGTCGTCGCCGAGGAGTTTCATCGTCGCGGGGACGAGGAGCATGCGCAGGACGGTGGCGTCGATGATCAGGGCGGCGATCATGCCGTAGGCGACGTATTGCATCAGGACCAGGTCCGAGAAGGCGAAGGCGCCGGTGACCACGAGCAAGATCAGCGCCGCCGCGGTGATGATGCGGCCGGTGTGCGCGGTGCCGATCCGGACCGCCTCGGTGGTGGTCGCACCCTGGGCCCGCGCTTCGACCATGCGCGAGAGCAGGAAGACCTCGTAGTCGGTGGACAAGCCGTAGATGATCGCGATGATCATCACCAGCATGTTGGCCTGGATGGGTTGCGGGGTGAAGTTCAGCAGGCCCGCGCCGTGACCGTCGATGAAGATCCAGGTGAGGATGCCCAGCGTCGAGCCGAGGCCGAGCGCGCTCATGAGGGCGGCCTTGATCGGCAGGATCAGCGAACCGAAGGTCAGGAACATCAGCAGCGTGGTGACGAGCAGAACGAGGGCGATCATCCACGGCATGCGCTCGAGCAGCGCGTCGAGCGAGTCCTTCTGGATGGCGGGGACGCCGCCGACGAGCATCCGCACACCGTCGGGAAGTTCGATGCCACGCAGGTAGTCGATGGTGGCGTCGGCGGAATCGGAGTCCGCGAGCGTGGTTTTGGTGCGGTACACGTCCGACTGCACCGGCGACCGCGACGGCAGTTCGAACTTCGCCGCCAGACCGGGGGCTTGGTTGGCCATCTTCAGGGCGGTGCCGATCGCGACGCTGTCACCGGAGACGAAGATCAGGTCGATCGGATCGGAGCGACGGCCGGGGAAGGTCGCGTCGATCTGTTCCTGGGCGACGCGAGTGCTGTTGTCCGGCGGCAGATACCGTTCGCTGAAGCCGCCGAAGGCGAGATCGCGAGCGGGCAGAATCAACAGCACCAGGATCACGCACAGCACGCCGGCGACCTTCACCGGATGCTTCATCACCCACTGGGTGCTGCGGCCCCAGAAACCGTTCTCCACTTCGTAGGCGGACTTCGTTCTCCTGAGCCGCCTGCTTCCCCACATATCCACGCGCGCACCGAGCATCGCGAGCATCGCGGGCAGCAACGTAATCGCGGTGAGCGCGGCCAGCGACACGGTCGCGATGGCGCCGTAGGCGATGGATTTCAGGAACCCCTGCGGGAACAGGAGCATGCCGCCCGCGCTGGCGATGATCATCGTCGCGGAGAACACCACGGTGCGGCCCGCCGTCGTCATGGTGCGCCGCACGGCTGCCGCGGTGTCGTGGCCCTCGGCGAGTTCTTCGCGGAAGCGACTCACGATGAACAGCCCGTAGTCGATGGCCAATCCGGCGCCGATCATCGAAACAACTGGCGCGACAAAGGAGTTCACCTCGGTGAAGTAGGTGAAGGTACGCACGATCCCGCTCGCGCCCATCATCGTCAGCCCGCCGACGATCAACGGCAGCGCAGCGGCGACCACCCCGCCGAAGATGAAGAACAGCAGCAGCGCGACCACCGGGAATGCGAGGAATTCCATCCGCCGGATGTCGTCGGACAGGGTGTCGTTGAGTGTCCCCGCTACCGGTTGCAGGCCGCCCACCTGCACATCGACACCGGGAATCGCGAAGGCGTCCTTCACCTTTCTGGTATTGCGCAGCATCTCGGTGTCGTTGTCGCCGACGATGGCGACGGCGGCGACCGCGCGGGTGCGGTCCGGTGTGGCGAACAGGGAACCACTCGCCCGGCCCGTTTCGGTCTGCCAGTAGGCCCCGTTGACGCCGGCTATCGCGCCGGAATACGCACGCGGCAGGCTGTTGAGGTTGTCGACGATCTTACGACTGAACTCGGGATCGTCGACGGTCTTGCCGGGCGGCGCGGTGTACAGCACAACCACATCCACGTCGTGGTTGCGACCGAACGCACTGTCCGCCAACCGCGCCGCCAGCGCGGATTCCGATCCGGGATCGTCCATGCCGCCGGAGCTCAGCTGATCGTGCAGCCCCAGCCCGTACCCGCCGAGCGCGAGCAGTGCGGCCACGACGACGCCGAGCACGGCGAACCGGAATCGATAGACCAGATCGCCCCAGCGCGTGAACATCAGCTCGCCGCCCGTTCGTCGACTCCGAGTGCAATCTCCAAGAGGCCGCATCCTTTCAGTGGTCAGCCTGATGTGCCTCCCACCTAAAGTACCGCCACTTCGCGAGATCGCCCCTGATCTAGGACCGCGCGCGCTGATCGGCGCCGACCTCCCGCAACGCGGTGATCAGGAAGTTGTCGACCGCCTCGGTTCGTTCGAGGTGGACCAGATGGCCCGCGCCCGGAAGTTCCACTACCGCCCGGAGATCGGTGACGTTCGCGCGTAGCGTGGCGAGCGGGTCGCGGCCACTGAAGCCCTCCATGTCGGGGTCGTTCTCGCCGTAGAGGAAGTAGGTCGGGACCTCGATCTTCGCGTCGGCGAAGGGCTCGGCGAGTTCCCAGTTGCGGTCCAGGTTGCGGTACCAGTTCAAGCCACCGGTGAAGCCGGTCCGTTCGAATTCTGCGGCGATGGTGTCGAATTCATCCTCGCTGAGCCACGTCCACGGCAGCGCGGGCGCCTGGGGAAGCACATCCAGGTAGCCGAGCCCCGGCGGATTCTTCCAGGTGTCGAGATAGTGGTAGTCGCCGGAGAGCGAGAAGTAGACGCGGGACAGGAATTCCCTCGGTCGCGCGGCGAGTTCGACGTCGGCGACACCGGGCTCCTGGAAGTAGGACAGGTGCAGGAAGTGGCGTTGGGCGGCCTTGGTCCAGAAGGCCGAGGGCGCGCGGGGCGGACGCGGCGAGTACGGATTGTTCAGCACCACGAGTGCTTCGACGCGCTCGGGAGCGCGCAGCGACAGTTCCCACACCAGTTGGGCGCCGAAATCGAGGCCGACGAACACGGCCTTCTCGGCGCCGATGTCGTCGAGCAGGCCGAGAAGGTCGCCGATCACGGCCGCATTGGTGTAAGCGGCGACATCGGCGGGCGCCTCGGTGCGGCCGTAACCGCGAAGGTCGGGCGCGATGGCCCGGAATCCGGCCTCGGCCACCGCCTCGATCTGCCGGTGCCAGATGAACCCGGTGTGCGGAAAGCCGTGACAGAACACGACCGGGTAGCCCTGCCCCTGCTCGGTGACATGCATCCTGATTCCGCCCGTGTCGAGGAATCTCTGCTCCACTACCGCCTCCAATTTCTAGAACGTGTTCTGATTTGACGGTAGTGTCCGGAGGTCATGAGCGGAACACCCAAGATTCTGGCCGGGCGCGTCGCGGTCGTCACCGGGGCCAGTCGCGGCATCGGCAAAGGCATCGCCCTGGAACTGGGCGCGGCCGGCGCGACCGTGTACGTCACCGGACGCACCACCGAGCCAGGGAAGCTACCCGGCACGGTGCACGACACCGCCGCGATGGTGACCGAACTCGGCGGGCACGGCGTGGCAGCGGTCTGCGATCACCGCGACGACGACGCGGTCGAGAAACTCTTCACCCGGATCCGCGAGGAGCAGGGTCGCCTCGACGTGCTGGTCAACAACGTCTACAACTCCCCCGCCGCCGCCCGCTGGCTGGGCCGCAAGTTCTGGGACGTGCCACCCAAGGCATGGGACGAGACCTTCGACATCGGCGTGCGATCACATTATGTGGCAAGCGTGTTCGCCGCTCCGCTGCTGATCGAGTCGGCCGGGCTCATCGTCAACGTCTCCTCCCCCGGCGCTCGGCGGTACATGCACAACGCCGTCTACGGCGTCGGCAAGACCGCACTGGATCGCCTCACCGCCGACCTCGCCCACGACCTGGGCGGCACCGGCGCGACCGCGGTCTCGATCTGGCCGGGGATCGTGGATACCGAGCTGCTGCAACTGGTCCCGGCCGACGAGCACGGCCACCGCCGGGTCACCCTGCCCGGTGAGGGCACCTTCGACCTCGACACCGCCGAGACACCGCGCTTCCCCGGGCGCGCCGTGGTGGCCCTGGCCGCCGACCCGGGCCGGTCTACACGCACCGGGCAGTCCTGGAAAGTCGCCGACCTCGCCGAGGATTACGGGTTCACCGACGTCGACGGACGAATCCCGCGCGCCGACTGAATACACCGACTACCGCGATGAGCCACAACGCCGCGCGAGCTGATCGCCACTGATGCCGAGCGAATAACCCGCGCCGCGGTCAACTAAGATCAGCGACGGTAATTCTCGGCACCCGAACGAACAGGACTCCCATGGCGCGCAAAGTCGTTGTCACACTTGTCGATGATTTCGATGGCACGTCCGCTGCCGATGCGACTGTCACATTCGGAATCGATGGGGCAGCCTACGAAATCGACCTGTCCGACGCCAACGCGGCAGAGTTGCGTGAGGTGTTCGAACAGTGGGTTCCGTACGCGCGTCGCACCGGTCGGGCGAAGGCGGGCGCAGCACGTCGCCTCGGCTCGGCACCGGCGGCCGAATCCACTCGCCGCAACGATCTCACCGAGATCCGGGCGTGGGCTTCGCAGAACGGGCACACCGTGTCCAGCCGCGGCAGGATCTCGGCGGAAGTCATCTCGGCCTATGAGCAGGCATCCGCGTAAAGCTGCGGTTCGGCAACAGCACGGCGCGCATTCCCTCCGCGCGCCGTGCTGTTTTCGTCTAGTTGGGCAGCGGAATTTCGGCTTTGAATCGCTCCCCCGGCGGTAGACCGCGCAGCACCGCACTGATCCAGGCCACCGCGGGCGGCCAGCCCGCGACGGCGTTGACGAGGTGTTCGGGCAGCGGCATCGTGTAGAACCGCAGGTCCGCGCCCCGGTTCCAGTAGTCGTTCACCGTCGGCAGTACCGCCGATGTCGGGATCAGCTCGTCCCAGATTCCGTGCCACCAGAAGATGGGGCTGTCCGGAATGTGGTGCCCCAGACTCTGATCCGCGAGAACTTCCATCACACCCGGCGCCGTTTCGAGTGACTTCCCCGGCTGGAAATAGGCACTGATCGGCCGGTACGCGCCGGTGGCGGCGATCGTGTAAACGCAGCGACCCCGCATATCCGCCACGATCGCCTGACCTTCGGGTGTCAGCAATTCCTTCGCGTCGAACTGTTCGGGGAATTCCCGCGACAACGCGGCGAAGCCGAGCCACATCGTGAAATTACTGGCGCCGGTAAGGCCCGGCTGCTGGGCGATCGCGTAACGGGCCTGGGCCCGTAGATCGGCGGGGAATCCACCCACCGCAGTGCCGAGCAACCGCACATCGGGGGCGTAACTCTCACGGAGTTCGGCCGCGCGGATCGAACCCGAGCCGCCGCCGGAGTACCCGTAGAGCGCGATCCCGGAGTCCGTCAGGCCCAACGCCGAGTTCTTCATGGCGCGCAGACTGTCGAGCACCATTTTGCCCTCGTCATAGGTGTTGAAGGTATTGAACTTGCCGTCGAAGTCGGCGACGTTGATCGCGAACCCCTGCGCGAGCCAATAGACCGCCAGCGCGGCTTCTTTCATCGTGCCCGTCTGCAACGTGTAGGACGGGTTGCACGACGAATCGGTCGAGTCGATGGCCTCCTGGAACGACACCACCGGTCGCGGACTGCCCGACCACGGGATGCCGGGGATGATCACCGAGGTAGCGGTCACGATCGGGTTGTCGTGCACGTCGTTGCTCCGGAACAGCAGTTGTTCGGTGTGCACCGGGAAGGGCAGGCCGAGCAGGCGCGTCTGCACCGTTCGGGAGCGGACGATCTGGCCGGGCGCGTAGGAATTCAGATCCGCCGGATCGTCGTACCAGGGATCCTCAGCGGGCACCGGGATCGGCAGCATGTCGTAGAGCTGCGGTTCGGCGGGCAGCCGCGGGAGCTGGTTCTGGTCCGGTGGGAAGCTCGGATACGGGTCGCCGGAGGCGTTGCCGACGCTCGACATCGCCAGCCACACCGCCACCAAAGGCACTGCCGCCCACCTTGTTCCGAACACTCGTCCCCGATTCGGCCGACCGCGCCCACCCAGGCGACTCGGACGAACGGTGGCTGCCGCGCTGCGCTGCATGGCGTCTCCTCTACTAGGTGACGCTGATTACAGCACGCACACTTGTTTCTAACAAGAGTTCTTGTTAGAAATGCGCCAGGCCACCTGTGAGGATGGAACGCATCTCCTTCCTCTTCGACCCGGCATCCGAGCCACTGGCCGAACGATGACCACGAATCACCCTGCGCGAGTGGGCAACAGGCAAGCGGAGAACGGCTCGCGATAGAGTGCGCGGGGACGTTCGCAGGGGTGTAGCGCTTGATTCGGGGGAATATCGTGAACGAACTCTTGGCCTTGATCGGGGTGGGTGGGCTGATCCCGACGGTGATCGCCGCGGTGTCGGCGTGGTTCTCGACGACATTCAGCCGCCGGATCAACAAGCGGACCATCGAAGGCACCATGACCGGGGACGCCGTTCCCGTCGTCTCGACATCGACCGACCCGGCCGTCCCGGACACCGAACACATCCAGACGCCGCGTCATCGAACGGAGGAATACCTTCGGCAGGTGCGCAGTGCGATGGCACAGAGCACGGCGTTCTTCTGGGCGTACATGATCAGCGGTTGCTGTGGAGTCGTGGTGGTTCTCGCCGCCGCGTCGATGGTCGCGTTCGGCAATCGGGATGCCGCCGCCGCGACCTCGATCATGGGAGCGGTGCCGGTCGGGATCACCGCATTGTTCTACAAGCGTTCCACCGACCTCGACAAGATCGTGAGCGAGAATCTCACACGCCTGAGCAAAGCCGACGAGATCGCGGAAGCCAACCGCGCCGCGCACGACGTGGTCTCACGGATGGGCGTCGGCACCGATCAGGATCGACTACTGGCCATGATCGGTGTGCGACAACTCTTTCCGACGGCCACGCCCGCGGAAGTCGCCGAACTACTTCGTACCGTGCCTGTCGAATCCGGACGGTGAGCTGCCGTATTGCGCGGTCTCCGGGCGCTCGATCAAGAGCACGTGCGCGACCGCGTCGGCGACCGGTCGGTGCCGAATCCCCTTGGGCACCACGAACAATTCGCCCGGGTGCAGGGTTACGGGGGCGCGGTCTTCCAGGTCGATGCGGAAGGTGCCGTCCCAGCAGAGGAAGAGTTCGTCTTCGTCATGGTGGTGCCAGGGGAATTCGCCCGCCAGCTGGGCCACGCGGACGACGGTGTCGTTGACCATTGCCAGCTCGTGTTGCCGGAAGGGGCCGGGCAGGGCGGCGATGGCCGCGGGGATCGATACGGAACCGGTGGTGCTCGAGGCTGTCATGGTGATCATCGTCGGGCCGCTCGGGGCGACGATCCAGCGCCAATCGGCAATAATTGGTTTGGTGATGGATCCAATCACGGTGACTGATCGGCTCGGTCGCTGGTCGGCGGGGCGTGGGCCGCTGTATGCCCTGCTCGCGGCGGGACTGCGTGGGCTGATCGATGACGGCGAACTCCCGCCGGGCGCGCTGCTGCCGCCGGATCGCAAGCTGGCCGTCGCGTTGTCGGTCGGGCGGAGCACCGTGGTGGCGGCCTATGACCTGCTCCACGACGAAGGGCGAATCGTTCGACGGCAGGGCAGTGGCACGCGCGTCGCGGGGACGCCGCAGGTCGATCCGCCGGAAACCACCAGTGAACCGATGTTTCTCGACCTGCTCGAACCGCGGTCCGATGTGATCTCGCTGGCTTGCGCGGCACCGGACCGGCCGCCTGTCGAATTGGCCGAGTCCTATGCGGCGATGCTGCCGGCACTGGCCGCGACGACCGACGACATCGGCTACTACCCGTCCGGCCATCCGGTGCTTCGGGAGGCTGTCGCCGAGTACTACCGAGGGCGCGGTCTACCCACCGAGGCCGGGCAGATCCTCGTCACCACCGGTGGGCAACAAGCGCTTTCACTCCTCGCGCGGGCTCATCTGCGGCCCGGCGATCGAGTACTCGTGGAAGCTCCGACCTATCCCGGAGCGCTGGAAGCCTTCCGCGCGGAAGCGGCGGTCGTGTCCGGATTACCGCCCGGACTGGACGGTTTCGCGGAGGCGATCCGCGAGCAACGACCGACTCTCGCCTACGTGATCCCCACCTTCCAGAACCCGACCGGCTCGGTGCTGTCCCCGCTCATACGGCGCAGACTCACGGAAACAGCCGCAGCGGAAGGGATTACGCTCATCGATGACGAGGTACTCGCCGAGCTCGGCTTCCCCGGCCACGAAACGCCCCGACCATTGGCCGCGTTCGCAGACACCGTGATCACCATCGGTTCGCTGAGCAAAAGCGTCTGGGGCGGACTGCGAGTCGGCTGGATCCGCGCGGCTCCCCCTGTCGTCGCCAAGCTGGCCAGGCTGCGCGCGGTGCACGACCTGGGCGGCAACCTTCCCGCGCAGCTGGCCGCGGCCGAGCTACTCCCCCGCCTCGACAGCCTGCTGCGCGCACAAGCCGCCGAACGCGAACGTCGCCACGACCACCTGCGCGCCGAACTCGCCCGCCGAATCCCCGAATGGGACGTGCCGCCGGTCAAGGGCGGACAGACCCTGTGGATCCGGCTGCCACACGGCGACGGCGCCTCCTTCACCCAAGCCGCACTGCGCCACCATGTTTCGATCCTCGCGGGCAGCGGCCTCGATCCGACCGGCGGCAGCGAACGCTACCTGCGGATCCATTTCCTGCATCCGCTGGACACCCTCACGGCCGCCGTCGACCGGCTCGCCGAAGCCTGGCGCACCTACCGCCCACCGAACAGACCCGCCGTCGCGACACCACCTTTGGCGATGTGAGGGCCGCGGCCGCCCTCACCCCCGATCGCCCTCCGCCTCGACGTGCGCCCGGATCCAGGCGAGGTTGGCTCGCATCCCCTTCGCCCATTCGTCCAGCCGACGGGCGATGATCCGGCCCTCCAAATCCGGCGTCGCGGTGATCGCGAACGTCAATCCCGACGGCCCAGGGCCGACCCGAGCCCACTGCCGCAGCAGCGCTCCCTCGCGCGCCGGATCGACCTCGAATCCCCAAGTGGCACTGACCCCCTCCGCGCCGAGGACGTTCCACACCCAGCGGCGGCCCGGTTCGACCTCCACGA
This sequence comes from Nocardia sp. NPDC058519, assembly GCF_042719755.1. Classification (NCBI taxonomy): domain Bacteria; kingdom Bacillati; phylum Actinomycetota; class Actinomycetes; order Mycobacteriales; family Nocardiaceae; genus Nocardia; species Nocardia sp. NPDC058519. The sequence continues at coordinate 110,608 of NZ_JBHXNK010000015.1, forward strand.
TTTCGCACTCGGTTTCCCAGGTGCCCAAGGCGGGGTGGCTGTTGTACCCGCGGAACCGGGCGCCGATCTCCACCCGGTCGGCCGGGCCGATCCATTCGACGGCGGTGAGCTCGCCCGCGCAGCGCACCGGCAGCTCTATATCGGTGACCAGCGCCCACGCGGTGGCGGCATCGCAGGGGACCCGTTCGGTCACTTCGATCGTCGGACAGTCGCGGTAGCGCACGGGTGACTCTCTTTCGGTCCGGCAGACGAATATGTCAGAGCCCATAATTCATATCAGAGGAGGAGTTGACCTTGACGCTGCGTCAGGGTTGCACTCTGGACGCATGACGAACGACAACACAGCTTCGACCAGGCTCGCCCCGCCGGTCGGCGGATTCACCGAGATCGACGGCAAGCGCATTTTCGTGCACCGGTCGGGCAGCGGCGGCCCGGCCGTGGTGTTCCTCCCTGGCGCGAGCGCGGTCGGACTCGATTATTTCGGTGTGCAGCAACAGGTTTCGCTGTTCACCACCGCCGTCGTGTACGACCGCGCCGGCACCGGCTACAGCGATTCGCTGCCCTTGCCTCGCACCGCCACGGCGGTCGCCACGGAACTGCGCGAGCTACTGCTCGCCGAGAACATCCCCGGCCCCTATGTGCTCGCGGCCCACTCCCTCGGCTGCCTGTACGCGCACCGGTTCGCTCAGCTGTACCCGCACGACGTGGCCGGACTGGTCTGGATGGACGGCTTGCATCGCGACTGGGACGAGTTCATGCCGCAGGCGATGCGGCTGGCCGCGGCGGCGGCACCTGCGCCTGATCTCGAACAGGTCGAACAGATGCGCACCGCCCTGCGCGAGCTGCGCGGCGAGTTGCTCGCGGACTACCCCGAGCACGTGCGCCTGCCCCTGATCGATGCCAGGTCGAGTGCCGAGTGGATCCGTGTGGGCTTCGCCGAGCGCAACGGCTTGACCGACGTGGCAGCCGAACTGCGTAGTGGGCCGAACCTTCCTGATGTTCCGCTGGTGGCGCTCAGCGTGCTCGGCGCCGATCCCGGCCAGTCCGCTGCGGCGCTGTCCGAGATGCACGACGGCAGGCGGCGAATGGATGCCGCCGTGGTGAACGGGGTTTCGCGAGGGGAACAGCGCATCATCACCGACACCGTGCACCACCGACTCTGCTTCGACCGTCCCGATGCCGTGGTCGAGGCGATCCGCGATGTCGTCGACCAGGTGGCAGGCCCCTAGAATCGGCGCGGTGCTCACCATCGGCCAACTCGCGGCGACCGCCGGCGTGACCGTGCGCACCGTGCGCCACTACCACCAGGTCGGGCTGTTACCCGAGCCCGAGCGCGACGCCTCCGGCTACCGGCGCTATGCGGCGCAGGCGGCAGTGGATCTCATCCGGATCAGGACCCTCGCCGACGCCGGTGTTCCACTGTCCAGGATCGACGCGCTGCTCCATGCGCAACCGACCGAATTCGATGCGGCCATCGGCGATATCGATGAGCAATTGCAGCGCAAGATCGATCAGCTCGCCGAGTACCGCCACCGGATCGCCGCACTGGCGAGCGGCGAAAGCCTCTTCCTCCCCACCGAAGTGGTCGCCATCCTGGACCGGATGCGCGGTCTCGGCGTCAGCGAACAACGGGTGCGCCTGGAGCGCGACGCCTGGATCCTTCTGCAAGCGTTGGACGCCGATGCTCTCCCACAGCGGGTCCGCGAGAAGAACGCCGAATTCGACGATCCCGAAACCACACGCCTGTACCTCGCGGTGGACCGATCAGTCGACTGGGACCCGCACGATCCGCGCCTCGACCGGCTCATCGACGACCTGGACGCCTGGGAGATCCGGCACAGGCGAGGCACCACCCGGTCGACCGAACTCGTCGCCTCGCGAATCTCCGAGTCCTCCCCTTCCTGGCAGCGCATCGTCGACGCCCTCACTCACCGCGCCGAACAGCGAGCCACCGAGCACGACAGCTGAGGTTCCTCAGGAGCGCCGCTGGGCAGCAACGTCGCTCGCGGTCCGGACGAATGCCTGTACCCGTGCGGTGAGTCCCGTGTTCAGCCAGCCCAGGCCGAATTGCAGTGGTGGGGCGTCGGTTACGGGGACGAAGGTGACGTCGGGGCGGACGTAGAACAGCGGGGCCTGTTCGGTTGTCAGGTACACGCCCTTGCCCGCGCCGACGAGGGCGAGGATCTCCTGGAAGGTCGCGGCGGTCGGGCCCGGTTCGATGGGGCGGCCGGACGGGGTTCGTTCGGGATGGTGGAACTGGTCGAAGTACGCGGGTAGTTCCGGCGGATTCCGGATCATCGCGACCTCGGCGAGGTCTTCCAGCGATAGCGAGGCCCTGCGGGCGAAATCGTGGCCGGACGGGACTGCGAGCATTTTGGCCTCGGAGATCAGCGGCGGGCCGATGGTCATATCGGGCTCGCGCATCGGAAAGCAGCACAGCATGGTGTCGACAGCACCGCTGCGCAACCGACTCGCACCGTCGCTGAGCTGCAATTCCGTGATCCGCACAGCGCATTCGGGATGCCGGGCCTCGAAGATCTCACCTATTTCCAGCAGATACCGCCCACCGGCCGACCCGAAATAGCCGACCCGCAAGGTGCCGTGGAGTCCGCGTCCGGCCAGTTCGGCATTGCGGACGCTGCGCCGAACCTGCTCGTAGGCGGGACGAAGTTCCTCGCACAACTGACGCCCGACCGGCGTCAGGACGACCTTGCGGCTGGTCCGCTCGAACAGCGCCACCCCGACCTGACGCTCGAGCCCCTTGATCGTCTTGCTGACATGGGCCGTGGAGACCCGCAGCCGCTCGGCGGTCCGGCCGAAATGCAGTTCCTCCGAGAGCGTCAGGAACGCCTCGATCTCGTTTCGCTCCACGGCCGCCTTCGATCATTGCTCACCGGTTAACGACCCTTGGGTAATTTGTCGTTGATCATCCCCGGCGAACACTTGATCATAGATCCGTCTACGAAAAACGTTCAGAGAGGTCGGTTCGACATGGCGGTAGTGTCCGTCCCGCACATCAGGCACAGGGTCGTCGAGGTCGACGGGGTACGGGTCTTCTACCGGGAGACCGGACCGGCGGACGCACCGACACTGCTTCTCCTGCACGGCTTTCCCTCGGCATCGCATCAGTTCCGGCGGCTCATGGACGCACTCGGTGGGCGATTCCGGATGATCGCCCCCGACTACCCCGGTTTCGGGCACACCGAGGTCCCCGACGGTTTCGTCTACTCCTTCGATCGTCTCGCCGACATCGTCGAAGGCTTCGCCGACGCGGTGGGTCTGCGACGATTTGTGCTGTACACCTTCGACTTCGGCGGACCGGTCGGCTTGCGCCTTGCCGCCCGTCGGCCCGCGCAGATCGCAGGTCTGATCGTGCAGAACGCGAACGCCTACGACGAAGGCCTGTCCGACATGGCGCGCGCGATGACCGCGAACAAGCCGGGACAGCCGGGCGCCGAGCACAACGTTCGACAGATCCTCGAACTGCCCGTCACCCGCGGCCAGTACGAGGGCGGCACCACCGATCTCGAGCTCATCGCTCCCGACGGCTGGACTCTGGACCAGCATTTCCTCGACCTCCCGGGCCGCAAGGACGCCCAGGTGCTCCTCGCCCTCGATTACCACACCAATGTGGCGCTCTACCCGGTCTGGCAGCAGTGGTTGCGCGAGCACCGGCCGCCGACGCTGGTGCTGTGGGGTCGCAACGACGCCTTCTTCCCCGAGGCAGGCGCCCATGCCTACCGCCGCGACCTCCCCGATGCCGCGGTCCACGTTTTCGACACCGGACATTTCGCCCTCGAAGAGAATCTGCCCGAAATCGCGCCGATAATCTGCGATTTCATCGACACATTGCCGAATAGCTACTGAACCCGCGCCTTTCGTCTCAGCGCAGGACCAGGTCGCGGAGCGCGGCCGCGACAGCGTCGGGGTCCTCTTCGGCCATGAAGTGACCCGCGTCGACGGTGCGGTGGTCGAGATCCGGTGCCCAACTCGACCACAGCGCCGCCGCCTCGAATCCGAGTGCGGCGCCCCAGTCCTGCTGCATGACCGTCACAGGCATGGACAGCCGGGTGCCTGCCGCGCGGTCGGCGCGGTCGTGGTCGATATCGATGGTCGCCGAGGCGCGGTAGTCGGCGACGATCGAAGGGACGGCGTCGCGGCAGGCATCCAGATACGCGGCGCGCACGGGGGCGGGGATCGCGGCCGGGTCCTTGGTCCACTGGTCGAGGAAATAGGCGAAGAACGCGTCGGCGCTGGCCGCGATCATCTGTTCGGGCAGGCCCGGCGGCTGCGCCATCAGGTACAGGTGGAATCCGACGGCGGCGGTCGCGCCGTGCAGCACGTCCCACATATCGAGGGTGGGTAACACATCCAGGCATGCGAGGTGGGTGATCGTCGCGGGGTGGTCGAGTCCGGCCCGGAAGGCCACCAGCGCGCCGCGGTCGTGTCCGGCGAGCGCGAAGCGTTCATGTCCGAAAGCCGCTGCCACGGTGACGATGTCTGCGGCCATCCGGCGCTTGGAGTAGGTCTCGGGTCCGGTTGCGGCGGGTTTGTCGCTGTCGCCGTAGCCGCGCAGGTCCGGGACTATCACCGTGTGGTCGGCGGCCAGGTCGGTGGCGACGTGACGCCACATCAGGTGGGTCTGTGGGAAGCCGTGCAGCAGCACGATCGGGGTTCCCGAGCCCGCGACGGCCACGTTGAGTGCGACATCGTCGGCGGCCGGGACGCGGTGGTAGTCGAATCCGGGAATGGTGCGGGTCATCGTGTGGGCTCTCCTCGGTCGAAGGCTGGTCCGCGGGGTCTGTGCGGATCGAGTTCGAGCGTGCGGTGTCGCGATGAGCAGCCGATGAACGCGCACTACATTGGCCTGATGCGGTTTCAGGTGCTCGGTCCCGTCACCGTGCACGACGACCTGGGTGGACCGGTCGCGCTGCGCGGTCCGCGCTACCGCGAGGTGCTCGCACGGCTGATCCTGGCCAACCGGCGCGTGGTTCCGGTCGGTCGGCTGGTCGATGATCTGTGGGACGAGCCGCCCGTGGACGCGGTGGGCGCGGTGCGCACCTTCGTCGCCGGACTGCGGCGGGCGCTCGAGCCCGACCGCCCGCCTCGCACGCCGGCGCGCCTGCTGGTCACCGAGGGGCTCGGTTACGCGCTGCGGGCCGAACCCGATGCCGTCGATGCGTGGCGATTCGACGATGCGATTCGGGTGTCATCGACTCTCCCTGCGGGACAAGCCTTCTCACTGCTCACGGAGGCGCTGGGCTGGTGGCGGGGACCGGCCTATACCGACTTCGCCGATGCGGGGTGGGCACAGGCCGAACGATCGCGGCTCACCGAGCAGCGACTGCTGGCGGTCGAACGCCGTGCCGAAGCGCAGTTGGCACTGGGTGCCGCCGCGGCAGCGGTTCCCGACCTCGACGCGCACGTCGCCGAGCATCCGTGGCGTGAGGACGCGTGGGGACTGCTGGCCACCGCCCTGTACCGCTCGGGTCGTCAGGCCGACGCACTCGCCGTCCTCGCCAGGGCACGGCGGATGCTGGCCGAGGATCTCGGCATAGACCCCGGTCCGGCATTGCGCCGCCTCGAACACGACCTGCTGCGCCAGGCAGCACACCTCGACCCGGTCGCGGCCGATCCCACCGTGCAGGTCTGGGAACAGGCGCGTGCCGCGTACGACAGCGCGGTCCCGCCACGCACCGGGACGCGGCTGGAATCGACCGCCGGACTGATGCGCGACCTCGCGGTCACTGGCGGCGGCGGGTTGGCAGCGGCACGCGCACACCGGCTTTCAGCTGTCGTCGCCGCCGACGAGCTCGGAGACGCCGAATTGACCGCGCGGGTGATCGGCATCTACGACGTTCCCGCGATCTGGACCCGCTCGGACGACCCCGCGCAGGACCGACGGCTCGTGGACATCGCCGAGAAGACACTCCTGCGGCTGCCCGCCCACGACGAGGCCGACCGAGCGAGACTGCTCGCGACCATCGCCGTCGAATCGCGCGGCGCCCTGCCGGTGGACGATCCGACCGAGGCCGGGCTGCGCCCGCTGCGTGCCGCCCGCCGAGCCGAGGAAATCGCCCGGCGGCTGCACGACCCCGCGCTGCTGGCCTTCGCGCTCAACGGTGTATTCATGCAGAGCTTCCAGCGGGCCGGACTCGCGCAGCGACGCGAAGCCCTCGGCACCGAGATCGTCGCGGTAGCGGCAACCAGCAAGCTCGCCACCTACGAGGTGCTCGGCCACCTCATCCTCGTCCAAACCCGCTGCGCCTGTGCCGATTACACGGGCGCCGACCAGCACGCCGACGCCGCCGACGCGCTCGCGCAACGCTACGAACTGCCGCTCGTGAAGGTGTTCACCACCTGGTACCGCGCCTTACGTACCAGTGCCACAACAGATCTCGCGACGGCGGAGGCGGCCTACGAGGCAGCAGCCGCCACCCTCACCGGAGCAGGCATGCCAGGACTCGAGCAGGGCATATTGCCGCTGGCCCAGCTGAGTCTGTATCTGCGCCATCACGACACCGGCAAGATCGCGGCGATCGCTGCCGACACGGACTGGGGACCCTACAAATCCTGGGTCGAGCCCACCCTGCTCGTCGCGCGAGGCGAACTCGCCAGGGCGCGAGAGGCCCTACACAACCTCACGTCCCCGCCGCGCGACCTGCTGTTCGAAGCGCTATGGGCCATCGTGGCACACGCCGCCATCGCCGTCGACGATGTCGAGGCCATGCACCGAGCCAGAATCCACCTGTCCCCCGCGGCGGCCGAAACCACCGCCCAGAGCGGACTTCTCAGCGTAGGCCCGGTTCGCACCCATCTCGACGACATCGACACGGCGATGTCGCTCTGACGCGCTCGCAGCCACCTTCACACCGATCAGGTGAAGAATGAACTTCGCACCGGGCCTGGCGATTTCATCGGCGTGCGAGGCCCGATCAACCAGTTGTCGCAAGTGTTCGCGACGAAAGTCGTCACGGCGGCGTCGAGGTCCGATGGGGTCGCACCGTCACCAAGATCAGGAGTGCCGTCGGCCGAAACGATTTCGTCGGCGATCTCGGCTTCCGATCGGGAGTCCGCGGCCACCGGTTCGAGGCCGTTGTCGCCGAGTCGCTGTCTCGCGGCCCAGGGTTCGACGACGGTTTGGTGCAGCAGACCGCTGACATCCGCGGCCACCGCGGGCGGCTGGGTCCAGCACGTGGCGTGTTCGTAGAGGATCTGGCCGGGGGCGCGCTCGTGCAGGGTGGCGATGAGGTCGTCGGCGACAGTGCGCAAGTCGTAGGCGACGACGACGGTGTCGGTGGCACCCGGTTCGTACTCTTCGGGGGGCAGGCCGAGCACGCGGGCAGCCGACAGGCCGAGAATACGATCGGCCCGGCCTGGCAACAGAGATACCGAGCGCGGCTGCCGGCTCGCCGCCGACAACACCAGGGCCAGCCGATCGAGGCTGTGGCGGCACAGCTGCGGGTTGTCACCCAGATAGGCCCAGCGGCCGGTCATTCCGGCGTCGAATCCGTACGGCGACAAGGTAGCCAGGTAGCCACCGGTCAAGGTGAACTGCCACCCGCGCAGATCCTGGTGATCCAGTGCGGTCACGGCGCCGGCTCGACCGGCGCGGGCGAGCATGCGCCCCACGCGCTCATAGGCGAATTTCCAGTCGTCGTCCGGCACGGGCAGCCGGGCGAACTCCGCGAGCGCCCGGGGCAGATCCGCGGACAGGATCGAGTTGTAGACCAGCAGATAGCGCTCCGGCCACGGCTGCAGGTCCGATTCGTGCCGGACGAGGACTTCGACAGCTTCGGCGTGCCGGTGTTCGTCTTCGAAGGCGGTGACCAGCTCGGCGAGCGCCTGGCGCGAGGTAGGGGCCAGCTCCAGCGCATGGCTGAGCACCGGGATCGCGGCGAACGAGATGCCGTACTCGACGCATTCGTACCCGAGCACGGTCAGCGCCCGCGGGTCGGCCGGGTCGTCGAGCACCGCACCGGCGGCGGCAGCCAGATCCCCGAACTCCGCCGCGGCGGCCAGCTCGGCCAGCATTGTCGCGAGCTCACGCAGCGGTACTCGCTCGGCGACGAAACGCACGGCACGGACCGACCCGGCCAGATCCCCCTCGGCGAGTAGCTGCCGGGCTTGTTCCAATTCGATAGTCATCGCCCCCATCGTGGGCGAGAAACCTCCGGGCGGCAAATGACAGCTAGGAGAAGACGTAGTCGGTCAGGGGGAAATGACCACTGCGCCAAGCTGATTCGAGGGTGGAGTTGGGGCGTAGGGGCACATCGCCGTGTTTGTCGAAGTAGTAGCTGTTGGCGGTGGCGCAGCTTTCGTCCCAGAACACCTGGCCGCCGCGGCGGGCCAGCATCTCGCGGAAGTAGCGGTCGTTGGCTTCCTCGGTGACCTCGATGCGGTCCGCGTCGTGCGTACGGGCATGGTGCAGGCAGCGCAGGATGTGGCGGGTCTGGTTCTCGATCAGGGTGAAGTAGGACGCGCCGTTGTAGCCGTAGGGGCCGATGATGGAGAAGAAGTTCGGGAAGCCGGGGACGCTGACGCCCTCGTAGGCTTGCAGCCGGTTCTCGTCCCACCAGGTCTCCAGATCGCGGCCGTCGATGCCGCGCAGGTCGTAGGTCGGCATATTGCCCGATTCCATGACCTTGAAACCGGTGGCGAGGATCAGCACCTCGGCGGGGTGTTCGGTGCCTTCGGCGGTGCGGATGCCGGTGGCGGTGATCTCGCTGATCGGGTCGGTCTCCAGGGTCACGTTCGAACGATTGAACGTCGACAGATAGTCGTTGGAGAAGCTGGGTCGTTTGCACCCGAGGGCGTATTTCGGGGTGAGCGCGGCCCGGATGGCGGGGTCCTTCACCTGGCGCCGCAGATGGGCAAGGCCCGCGCGTTCGCCGATCGCGGCAGTGGGCAGGGAGCGGTGATAGTGGGCCGCGAGCGGGAAGGTGAACTCGACGTAGGTCTGGCTCACCAGGCGGGTCAGCGTTCGTCCGCCGGGGACCTTCAGTGCCAGGCGGGCAGCGAGGGGCAGCGGCAGGTCGGGGCGGGGCAGGCACCAGATCGGCGTGCGCTGGAACACCGTCAGGTGCTCGACCCGCGAGGCGATCTCCGGGATCACCTGAACCGCGGAGGCGCCGGTGCCGATGATCGCCACGCGCTTTCCCCGCAGGTCCTGGCGGTGATCCCAGCGTGAGGTGTGCATAACTGTCCCCGAGAAGCTCTCGATGCCGGGGATCTCAGGAAGTTTGGGTCTGGTGAGGACACCGGTCGCGCTGATCACGAACCGCGCGGTCAGTTCGGTGCCGTCGGCGGTGTGCAACACCCAGCGGTCGGCACGCTCGTCGAAGTCCGCGCCGATCACGTTGGTACCGAAGCGAATTCGTGGTCGCAGCTCATATTTGTCCACGCACGATTCGGCATAGGCCTTGAGTTCGCGACCGGGCGCGTAGACCCGCGACCAGTCGGTGCGCTGCTCGAAGGAGTACTGGTAGCTGAACGACGGGATATCCACGGCGACACCGGGATAGGTGTTCCAGTGCCACGTGCCACCGACACCGTCGGCCTCGTCGATGATCAGGTAGTCGTCGAACCCGGCCTTGCGCAGCTCGATCGCCACCCCGATCCCGGAGAATCCGGCTCCTACGATGATGATCTCGTGGTCGATTCCGGTGGTGGTCATGCGATCTCCTTCATCAGTTCCGCCGACGGATGCAGGCGGCCGGGCCGAGTGACCGTGCGCACGACATGGCCCGCGTCATCGGCGTAGACGATGCTGTCCACCCGGTGCTCGATGCCGTCGACGGTGCGCACGCCCAGCGGCACCAGCCGCGCGATCGGCCAGGTCACCAGGGTGCAGTGTGGTTGCCGCAGGGTGCGGTAGTAGCTGTTGTGCACCGCGACGCCCGCGGTGTCATCCGGTGTCAGGCGGTGACGCAGCCACGAATCACGCACCTGGACACGGAGATTGATGCGGGCGACGAGCCGGACCAGTCTTTGCGGAGCTCGACGCAGCGTCGTCGCGCCCGACAGCGGTACCCGCGGGAGGACCCAGACCGCCTCGGTCTGGAACACCGTCACCCGCGCGGCCTCGGCGGCGATGCCGGGCAGCAGGCGGGCGGCCGCCGCCCCGCTGCCGATAATCGCGACCCGCTGACCGGTGAATTCGTGCCGGGGCGCGAAAGCCGTCCGGTGCACCTGGGGCCCGGTGAAGGTGTCGGCGAAACGGAGCGTCGTCATTTCGCCACCGGTTCGTAGGTGAGCTCGTCCGACCAGGACGGCCTGCGGCCGAGGACACGGATCGGGAAGCGGTCGATGCAGGCATTGGACACATCGGCCAGCAGCTGGAACGGCTGACGGCGGTGAATGGTGGCCTTCCCGTGCATCTTCACCACGTGGTAGAGCGGGACCCGGCGGATGGCCGGGCTGCGCTCCCCCACATTCTCGTAGCGGCGCACCGCCTGCCACAGCTTCTCCTCGTCGAGGCCCAGCGCGATGATGTTGGTCGACATCCGCGACAGCAGTGGCGCGTACAGCAGCGCGCCGAGCACGAACGACGGGCGCACCGCGAAACCGGTTGTCTCGATGGCGATCCGGCGCAGCGGGCCCGCGCCGAGCTGTTCGAGAACCTGGAAACCGACTGCCAGGTGCCGGGATTCGTCGCTGTTGATGTGCCGGAACACCTCGTGACACACCGGGTCCTCGACCTCGTCGAGCAGGAATTTCACCAGCGCGCCGTCGAGTGCGGTCTCCAGCGAGGGGATCACGGTGCCGAGCACGGGCAGGGTCAGCTGGTCGGCGTAGCGGTCGAGCCAGCTGATCACCAGGCGAATGTTCTTGTTGGGCACCGGCATCGAGGCGCCGTCGGCCAGCATGCCCCAGCGGCGCATCAGCGCGAGTTCGGCGTTGGCGTGCTTCTGTTCCTCGGCGTGGAAGTACCGGTAGATCTCGCGGAGCGGGCCTGGTGGGGCCTGGTGGGTCAGCGCGGCGAAGCCGCGAGCGCCGACATGTTCGATCCACACCAGATCGGCCATGAAGGTGGCCAGCCGTGGGCGCTGTTCGTCGGTGATGGTGTCGGCACCCGGTGCGTCCCAATCGATATCGGCCAGCGCCCACTGCTTGGCGCGAATGGTGGCGAGCATATCGGGATAGGCGAACGTCATTGTTCGATCTCCTTCGGTGTGATGGATCAGCGCACGACCCGCTCCAGCAGTCCTGCCGAACGGGTGTAGGTGGTGGGCAGCCATCGTTTGGCCTGCCAGAGCATCTTGGCCTCGAGCTGCGGCACCACGTAGAGCTCGCCGCGGTCGACCGCGTCGAGGGTGGTGCGGACGATGGCGGCCGGTGCGCGTCCGGTCCAGCGCAGCAGCAGCCCGCCCAGACGCTCGGCGGTGTCGTCCATGGGCGAATCCGCCTGCATGATATTGGTTTTCACGCCGGTCGGGCACAGCACCGTGACGCCGACGCCGGTGCCTGCCAGCTCGGCCGACATCGTCTCCGACAGCGCGAGCACACCCGCCTTGCTGACGTTGTAGGCAGCCATCCGGGGTGCCGCGCCGAACGCGGCCGCCGAGGCGACGTTCACCAGCGATCCACGCCCCGCCGCGCGCAGGATCGGCGCGAAGACGTGGCAGCCGTGGATGACGCCCCAGAGATTGACACCGAGCGTGCGCTGCCAATCATCGAGGGCGAACTCGCCGACCACCGGTCCGCCCGCCCCGATACCGGCGTTGTTGACGACCACGGTGGGCGGGCCGCCGAACCAGTCCTGCGCGGTCGCGGCCAACCGCGTGACCTCATCGATCGCGGTGACATCGCAGCGGGTACCGATCGCTTTGCCGCCCGCCGCCTCGACGAGTTCGGCGGTATCGGCCGCACGGTCGGAATCGATGTCGGAGCACACGACACGGCCGCCGCGGCGACCCAATTCGACGGCGAACGCGCGTCCGATGCCGCTACCCGCGCCGGTCACCACCGCATCGGCGTTCGTGGTCCGGCGATGACCGCCGAAGGGGAACAATCGCATGGCAACTCCCGGTTCTACCCGGCGGGGCCTTAACTGGTGGCATCTGCCACCATTGGCCGCACCTGACACCAATTAGGCGCGCGGAGGAGTACTTTGTCAACCATGGATGTGCGCGCACCGGCTCGGACCTGGGGCGGGCGGACCGCCGACGAGCGCAGGGCGCAGCGGCGGGTCGGCCTGGTCGAGGCCGCCCTCGATATCTGGCTCGACAACGGCTGGGCCGCGGTGACCATGCGCGGTGTCTGCCAGCGGGCCTCGCTCAACGACCGCTACTTCTACGAGCACTTCGCCGACCGCGACGAACTGCTCGCCGCGGTCTGGGACGAGGTGTGCACCGAGGTGTTCGCCGAGCTGGCGAGCGTTGTCGCCGAACACGCCGACCGCACACCACTCGAGATCACGCGCGCGGCCATCGCCCGCACTGTCGAGTTGCAGACCGATCTGCGCGGCCGGGCACGGATTCTGCTGGCCGATCACGCGGGCAGCGCCGTGCTCGAACAGCGCCGCAAAACCATGCTCACCGACGCCACCGATCTGCTCATTGCCGCCGCCTGGCCCTATCTGCGCCCCGATATCGACGAAACCGCCATGCGCATGAGCACGCTGGCAGGCATCGGCGGCTTCATCGAACTGCTGTCCGCCTGGCGCACCGGCGTGCTCGACGTGGACGCCGAGCGGATCGTCGAACACACCAGCGCCATCGCTTCGCAACTAGGCGTGATGTTCCTGCCCGCGGAGATCATCGGATAATTCGCACCGCGTCGCGTCGAGCGATCCGACGAGCTGAGGGCTGCTACTTCGCCGACCCATTCAGTGCACGCAGACCGGCGGCCATGAATTCCGGGGTTGCCTCGGCGGCCCGGTCGGCGGCAGAACCGGTGTCGGAGCCCTGGTTGGCGCGGTGGGTGATGCCTTCGCCGATGATGCCCAGTTTGAAGTTGGCCAGGGCGAGGTAGAAGCCCCAGTTGTCCAGGTCGCGCCCCGACGCGGTCGCGTAGGTCTGAGCGAGGGTATCGGGGCCCGGCAGGCGGGAGCTGGTCCACGCAGCGTGGGTGCCGAGGATCAGGTCGAATATCGGCGCCCGGTAGACGCACATCAGGGCGACGTCGGTGAGTGGGTCGCCGAGCGTCGACAGTTCCCAATCGACCACGGCACGAACGATTTTCGGGTCAGCGCTGTCGAGGATCGTGTTGTCGATACGGAAATCCCCGTGCACGATCGAGGCCGACGATTCCCGCGGGATCGCGGCGGTCAGCGCGGCGTGCAGGGTTGCCACGTCGGGAAGTTCGCGGGTTTTGACCCGCTCCCACTGCGATGCCCAGAGGTTCACCTGCCGGGTGACGAAACCGTCCGGCCGACCGAATGTTTCGAGGCCGACAGCCGCCGGGTCGATCGCGTGCAGCTCGGCGAGGACGCGAACCAGCTCGAGCGCACTGGAACTCACCTGATCATCGGTGAGCGCCGCCAGCTCGTCCTGATCTCGAAACACCGTCCCGTCGACGAACTCGACGACAGTCATCGGCGCGCCGAGCGCGGATCCGGTCGCGTCGAAGGCGATCGTCTTCGCCACGGGCACAGCGGATTTCCGCAGCGCGCTGGTGACGGTGTATTCGCGCCCCATGTCGTGCGCGGACGGGGTGAGTCCAGCGACCGGTGGGCGGCGCACCACCCAGCGCGACACGTCGTCGGCGGCGGCGAACGTCAGATTGGACCGGCCACCACTGATCAGTTCGACACGCAGCTCCCCGCGCACCTCGACGCCGTGGGCGCGCAGGAACTGTTCCAGTGCGGCGATGTCCATGCCCGGCAGCGTCATTCGGAGTCCCGTTTCGCACGCTTGGCCGCGCTCACCGCGCGTTTGGCGATGGCCCAGCGATGCACCTCGGAGGGGCCGTCGTAGATACGGAACGGACGCACCTCCCGGGACAGGCGGGCGAGCGGCAGATCGGCGGAGACACCCAGACCGCCACACATCTGCATACTGCGGTCGACGATGCGGAAAATCGCTTCGGCGGCATAGGTTTTCGCGATGGAGGTCGCGTTCGCGGCGGGTTCACCACGGTCGAGCTCCCAGCACGCGCGGGTCAGCAGCGCGCGGGTGGCGGCGATGTCGATCTCGTTGTCGGCGATCATCTTCTGAACCATGCCGAGGTCGCCGAGCCGCGAGCCGAAGCCCGCACGCTGCGCCACGTGCGCGACCGCGACGTCATGGCCGCGGCGGGCGGCACCGAGCCAGCGCATCACATGGGTCATGCGGGCGGGGCCGAGTCGCACCTGGGCGTATTCGAAACCGCGGTCGACCTCGCCGAGTACCGCCGACTCCGAGACCAGCAGGTCGTCGAAGAAGACCTCACAGTGGCCACCGATCATCGACTTGTCGAGGGTGTCGAGATGGCGGCCGACGCGGATACCGGGACTGTCGGCGGGGGCCAGAAACATCGTGGCGCCGCCGCGTTGGCCCGGCTCACCCGAGGTACGAGCCATGATGATGAAGAAGCCCGCACCGTCGGCGCCGGTGATGAACCATTTGTGGCCGCTGATGCGCCAGCCGCCGTCGGCGCGGACCGCACGGGTGCTCAGCGCGGAGGGGTCCGAACCTGCGCCGGGGGCCGGTTCGGTCATGGCGAAGGCCGAACGCACCTCGCCGCGGGCGAGCGGAGCGAGGAACTGCTGTTTCTGCTCCGGGTCGGCGATATGGGCGAGCATGTGGACGTTGCCCTCGTCAGGAGCGGCGATATTGAGGGCCGTGGGGCCGAACAGCGAATAGCCCGCCTCCTCGAACACCGGCGCGCGGTTCGACATGTCGAGGCCGTGGCCGCCGTATTCGATCGGCGCGTGCGGGGCGAAGACGCCGGCGTCGCGAGCGGCCTGCTGGAGTTCCACGCGCAGTTTCTCACCGCCGGCCGCGGCGATGTCGCCGTCGTGCGCGTCTTCGACCGGGATCACCCGTTCGCGGATGAAGGCGCGGGTGCGGTCGGCCAAGCTCTGCACCTCGGACGGGTAGGACAGGTCGATCGGCACGGGTCCGCTCCTCGGCTCGGTCGCCGAACGATCGCTCGGCAATACACTGCAACGACAGTGGCATGCGTGGATCAGCACTGTCAACAGGCCTGGTCACTGCGATAAGATTGTTCAGCTATCCTGAACACTGTGGAGTCGACGGCAGCCGAACAGCATGCGGTGGGTGCACGGGTACGCCTGGCAAGGACCACGGCGGGGTTGTCACTGCGGGCGACCGCCCAGCGGATCGGCGTCAGCCCGGCCACGCTGAGCGCCATCGAGACCGGCAAGACCGGCGCCTCGGTTGCGCGTCTGCGATCCCTCGCTGCCGAGTTGGGCACGACGGTGCCCTGGTTGATCGGGGACCAGCGCACCGATGCCGCGCCTGCCGCCGAGTCCCACTCACGCCTACCTCGGCCCGCCGCGCCCCGCCTGCGCGACGGAGCCGACGAACCCGGCCCCTCTGGCGCAGCGGATTCCTGGCGTGCGTTCCCGCCACTGGATATCGACCCGGTGCTCGCCGCCGCCATCGACTCCTTCGTCGAGACCGGCTACCACGGCGCCACGATGCGCTCGATCGCGGCGCGGGCAGGCATGAGCGTGCCCGGCGTCTACCACCACTACCGCGACAAACAGGACCTGCTGGTCCGCGCACTCGACCTGACCATGGACGAACTGCACCGGCGGGTGCGTGCGGCACGCCTCGACGGCGCGAACGGCCGCGAACGCGTGACCTGCGTCGTCGAGGCGCTGGCCCTGTTCCACACGCACCACCGCGAACTCGCCTTCATCGGCGCCAGCGAGATGCGCAGCCTGAACCCGGCAGACCGCGATCGAATCACGGCTTCCCGCAACGAGATCCAGTACCTTCTCGATGCCGAGATCGATGCCGCGCTCGCCGAGGCAGGCAGGTCGACCGCCCATGCGCGCGACGCGGGGCGTGCCATCGCGACAATGTGTACCGCACTCCCCCAATGGTTCCGGCTCGACGGCCCGTCCTCCCCCGAACAGATCGCCACCGCCTACGCGGATTTCGCCCTCGGACTGCTGGGCTTGGCGGTCGAACATCCACAAGAATGACCGCGCGCCGAGGTGAGACACAGCCGGTGCGCTAGCGCCGATAGATCAACGGCTGGACCACCCACAGCCCGAGAAATAGCACGGCCGCGACAATTCCCGCGATGACACCGGCGACGGTGCCGACGACCATATCGAAGATCAGCACGGCCATACCCGTCAACGCGACGCCGAGCAGCGCGATTCCGAGGAGTGCCAGGCGGTGGGCACCGATCACGAGCACGTCGAGTCGATGCCGGCGGAACAGCAGACGATGAATGGCCACGGGGGCGACCAGCAGGGCGGTCGCGGCGATGGCGGCGGAAACCACCACGAGATAGACGACGCGCAAGGGGGTGCTCAGGGTGTCGAACCTCGATTGGAACGGCAATGTCAGCAGGAAACCGGTCAGTACCTGTACACCGGTCTGCAGGACGCGCAATTCCTGCAGGAGCGAGGACCAGTTCCGATCGAGGCGCTGGGTCGCGTTCTCGCCGCGCTCCCGCTCGTTCCACGCGGCGTCGTATCCGTCCATCGCCGCTCCTCGCGACCGCGAAACAACTTCCGATTTCCTGCCATTTTACTGCGCATATGTCATAACTCAGCCGACCGATCGCGAGCAGAAAGACCAGCGGCGCGCAGGAGACACTCCCGCGCGCCGCTGATGACCGAAGGTCAGTTCACCGCGTATGGATACACGTCGGAGCGACCCTGGAACGACAGGATCCGCGGGTTCTGCACCCGACCGTCGCGAATCTCGATCGCACGACGAATCGTTTCGCTGTCATCCCACGCTTCGGGGCCGCCGAGCACGACGGGCAGGTACTCGAGCAGAGCTTCGGAGTTCTCCCACGTCGCCGAGTTCCAGAGGAACGAGGGGCTGTGGTCGACACCGTAGTAGTGCAGATCGTCACCGACGGTGAACATCGGATCGGCGAACGAGGTCGGGCGCGAGAACTCGAAGCCCATCCCCTCATCACAGGAGACGTCGACGAAAAGTGTTCCGCGCGTGAACAGTTCGAGGTCGTCGTTCATGACGAACGTCAACGGGTCCTCGGTGTCCTGGAACATGCAGTTCACGACCACGTCGTAGTTGGCCAGCATCTTCGCCAGCGGTCCCGGCTCGGGTGCCTCGAGCGCGAGCGTCCGGCCGGGCAGTCCCGGATCACGCTGGAAATGCTGCATCCGCACCGACGCGAACGGCGAGGCCACTGCCGACACACTGCGCTGGGTCAGCACCGTCACATCACTGATCCCCATCGCCGACAGTGCCCGCACCGCACCACGCGCGGTGGCGCCGAAACTGATCACGGCCGCACGCATCCGGCGACCGTAATCACCGGTCACGCCGCGCAATTGTAGGGCGTGCATGACCGAGCAGTAACCGGCCAGTTCGTTGTTCTTGTGGAACACGTGGACGCTGAAAGCACCCGACTTCGTCCAGTGGTTCATCGCCTCCCAGGCGATCAGAGTCAGGTCGCGGTCGACAGCCAGCTGGGTCATTCGCGCGTCCTGAACGCAGTGCGGCCAGCCCCACACGGTTGTGCCGGGGCGCATCTGCGCGAGGTCTTCGGCCAGCGGCTTGGCCAGCAGGAGAACATCGCACTCGGCGAAGAGTTCTTCGCGGGTGCGATGGCCCGCTACGAGCGGGGCGAGGACATCGTCGGGGTAACCGAATCGGTCACCGTAACCATGTTCGAGAAAGATCCGACCGCGCAGTTCGGGATCGATGCGGTCGAGGTGAGCCGGGTGGATGGCCAGCCGGTGTTCGTTTTCCTTGCGAGAGGTCGCGACGACGCCGACGGTCAGGTGTTTCACAGTTGCTTCACCTGGTCAGCCTACTCGTAGGCCTTCAGCACTCCGTTTCGCCGAAATCTGAACGGGGAATGTATCTCACCCCCTGCGTGGGATACATTCCCCGATCGGCTAGCGCCGATGCAGCGACCAGACGGCGACCGCACCCCAGAGGGCCAGGCTCACAGCCGCGGCCATATAGAGGACATAGGCCAGCACGACCAGGACGGACCCGTAATTGCCCACCCAATCGCCGAGGCGCAGCAGACCGGCCACGCCGAGGCCGAGCAGGATCAGGCCGAGGACAAGCCCCGGTGTCGCCAGTGGGGCGATGGGCGATTCGGTGGCCGAGGTCGCGGCGACGCGGCGACTTCGCCCGGTAACTGTCAGGTTGCTGTTCGGTTCGAAGTAGATGCTGCTCATAACAACGAGGTCCCTTCCTGACAGTCGCCCCGACACCGCCGATAAGTGATCCGTACTGGATCTTTCGACGACCGTCGCGCCGCGGCGCACGCGCGGGGCGTTCGTGACCGCGAATCAGCGTCGACCCGGTGGATGATCACGAATGGTTAACGTTCAGCAATTACGAGCTTGCCAGCTACGCCGGTCAGAGAAAAGATGGTGTGATCTGCATCACATAGAACATCTGTGCGACACGGATGGATAACGCGCGTTACATTTCAAGGAAACACGGGTCGGAACTGGCGAAACCCCAAGACAACTGGACGTTTGCCCATGAAACCGACACGCGTGTCATTTATCGAACCGTTACGGCCCTGACGTGGGAAAACGTGGCCAGAAGCACCTCGCGATCCAGTTGGTACCTCCGTGAGCTGTCGACACGGCACCGTGACGGAATCCGTTCAGCGAACCCCGCTCACACCCGAAACCCCTACGCCCCGAACCGCTTCGGTGTCAACGACGCGCAGAAACCGTGCCGTGACACGGGCGTTCTTGCTGGCGACCAACGACAACACCGCCGTGATCCACGCCGACGTGCGCGATTCCGAGGCGATCAGGGCCGATCCGGAGGTCGCCCGGCTGATCGATTTCGACAAGCCGATTGGGATCGTCTTCAGCGCGAACGCTGGCAGCACGTGAACGAGGATTCCGCACACGTCGGCGCACCCGATCGGGACCTGTCGGTCTGGGAGGAACTGATCGTCGCGGCGATCGCCGAAAAGCGGTAGGACGGGGATCGTCGCGCAGGAAACATTCCGGCCGCGACATCCGGCGTTCGATGTGGGGATCGCGCCACGTTCGGCTACTGTCCTTCTAGTTTTCGATGCTGCTGGATCGTTCGTGTCGCTTCGCCGAAGTCGCGTGCCGCGTGAGATCCACGCCTCGTGCTTTCGGCGACCCTCTCAGACGAAGGACGCCGGTCACCATGCCCGCACCCGTTATCCTCCACGGCCGCATCGCACGGCTGGAACCTCTTGCACCCCATCACGTTCCCGGACTGGTCGCTGCCGCCGCCGCGCTCGACGGACCGGCCGGGTTCACCATCGTCCCGCACGGCGAACAGGAGGCGCGCACCTATGTATTCCAGGCCGAGGCGGCGCAGCTGGCAGGCACGGCGCTGGCCTTCGCGATCGTCGCCGTCGCCGACGAGAGTGTGGTCGGGGCGACCCGATTCACCCGGCTCGACTACTGGCAGGGGCCGCTGACCTGGCCGTTGTCCGCCGAACCCGTCACCGCGTTGCCCGGCGGGGCGATCCCCGACGCCGTGGAGATCGGCAACACCTGGCTCACCCCCGCGGCGCGGGGCGGTCAGGTGAATCTCGACGCCAAGCTGTCGCTACTGTCACACGCCTTCGAGAGCTGGGGTGTGCGGCGGGTGACCTTGCGCGCCGATGCCCGCAACCTGCGCTCCCGGGCGGCGATCGAACGCCTCGGCGCGGTGAGTGACGGTGTGCGGCGAGCGCATTCGCGTGGGCTCGACGGCGCGGTACGAGACACCGCGTTCTATTCGATCCTGCACGACGAATGGCCGGGAGTGCGCGGTCGGATCATCGAGCAACTGGCCGCGCGCGCGTTGCGGCGGGCGCCGTTGATCCCGGCGACCGTCGAACCGTTGCGGGCCATGGCCGCACCGATCGGCTGACCAGGCGCGATCGATCCGGCCGATCGGCGTATCAGCGGCTCGACACAGATTCGACCCGGTCGCTGATCAGCTCGGCCAGCTCGGCCGGGCGCTCCTCGGGTAGCCAGTGGGAGGCGCCATCGATCACGGCGAGGCGGTAGTCGCCGACGACGTGGCGCTCGGTCAATTCGGCGCCACGTCGCGCCAGCGCGGTGTCGCCGGTGCTCCACACATGGGTCACCGGCACCTCGACCGGTGCCGAAACCATGCCGGGCGCCAACGACAGCACCGCGCGATACCAGTTCATTCCGCCGGTGAGCGCACCGCCGTCGACGATCTCGCTGTGTACCCGGGAGATAGCGTCCTGACTCATGCCGGTCTTGGCCAGCAGCCCGTCGAGCAAGGCAGGGCGGGTGCGCAGAACACGTTCCGGCAGCATCGGGATCTGGAACAGCGCCATGTAGTAGGAGAGGGCGAGTTGGTTGCTGGTGAACAGCGAACGCAAGTAGGCCCCAGGATGCGGCACCGATACGGTGACCATCGTGCGGACCAGCTCGGGCCGGGTGGAGGCCATCGACCACGCGACCATCGCGCCCCAGTCGTGCCCGACGAGATGGACAGGTCCCCGGCCGATGGCGTCGACCAGGGCCACCACGTCGCCGACCAGCTCGGACACCCGGTATGCGCGCCTGCCGCGCGGTCGCGCGCCCGGCGAGTACCCACGCTGATCGGGCGCCACGGTGCGGTAGCCGCGGGCGTTGAGCAGGGTAGTGAGTGCTGTCAACGAGGTCGAGGTCTGCGGGAAACCGTGCAACGCGACGATGACCGGGCCATCTATCGGGCCGGAATCGACCACGTCGAACTCGAGCCCGCCCCGGGTGAAAGACATCAACCTTGTACCCAACGAAGCCTCCGATGGACTCGACTGATCTGCAAAATTACGCGGGACTCCGACGTGGCGTCAATGTCGCTGTCACCGACCGGTACCGCCGTGCACCACGGCGACTTCCGCCCCACCGAGGTCGAAAGCCCGGTGCAGAATGCGCACAGCGTCGTCGA
Source organism: Nocardia sp. NPDC058519 (assembly GCF_042719755.1). NCBI lineage: Bacteria > Bacillati > Actinomycetota > Actinomycetes > Mycobacteriales > Nocardiaceae > Nocardia > Nocardia sp. NPDC058519. The sequence continues at coordinate 131,619 of NZ_JBHXNK010000015.1, forward strand.
GGTCGGTGTCGCGGACCAGCACGGAGATGCGGATCTCCGAGGTGGCGATCAGGTCGAGGTTGATGTTCGCCGCGGCCAGCGCCTCACAGAAGGTGGCCGTGACGCCCGGATTGTTGCGCATGCCCGCGCCGATCAGCGAGACCTTGCCCACGCGATCGTCGTAGCGGACGTCGGCGAAGCCGATATCGGCGCGCCGGTCGCGTAGCAGGGCCACCGCACGCGCGCCGTCGGCGGCGGGCAGGGTGAAGGTGATATCGGTGCGCCCGGTACCGGTGTTCTGCACGACCATGTCGATGCCGATCTCGGCGTCGGCGACCGCGCGGAACACCTTGGCCGCGTAGCCGGGTTCGTCGGGCAGGCCGACCACGGTCACCTTGGCCTCGTTGCGATCGTGCGCGACGCCGGTGAGCACGGCCTGGTCGGCGGGGATATCGGCCATCGAACCGAAGACGGTGGTGCCGATCGTGTCGGTGTAGGACGAGCGCACGTGCACGGGCACCTGGTAGCGGCGCGCGTATTCGACGCAGCGCAGCATGAGAACCTTCGAGCCGCAGGCCGCCATTTCCAGCATTTCCTCGTAGGAGATCTGGTCGAGTTTCTGGGCGTCGGCCACGATGCGCGGGTCGGCGGTGAAGACGCCGTCGACGTCGGTGTAGATCTCGCAGACATCGGCACGCAGTGCCGCGGCCAGCGCGACGGCGGTCGTGTCGGAGCCGCCACGGCCGAGGGTGGTGACATCGTGGTTGTCCTGGCTCACGCCCTGGAACCCGGCGACCAACACCACTTCACCGTCGTCGAGGGCGCGGCGCACCCGGCCCGGGTCGACTTCGATGATCTTGGCGCGGCCGTGGGCGCCGGTGGTGATCACGCCGGCTTGGGAGCCGGTCAACGACCTGGCGTCGGCTCCGAGTGAATGGATTGCCATGGCCACCAAGGCATTCGAGATCCGCTCCCCGGCGGTGAGCAGCATGTCCAGCTCGCGCGGTTCCGGTGCCGAGGCGATCTGCCCCGCCAATTCGAGGAGCTCATCGGTGGTATCGCCCATCGCCGAGCAGACCACCACCACGTCGTGCCCCTGCTTCTTCGTCTCCACGATCCGCTCGGCGACCCGCCGGATCCGCTCCGCGGTGGCTACCGACGAACCGCCGAATTTCTGCACAACCAGGGCCATCTGCGAAGTCCTCTCCCCTGCTCGCCCGCATGCGATCCGCGGGTGACCCCTCCGAGTATCCAGGCAATCCGGGCACGGCCGTACCAATTCGGAAACGAAAACGACTGCCGCCGAATAGTTTCGGACGAGATACTGACGTTCAGGGGGTGGCGCGCGAAGCGCCGGCTCCCGGTTCGGCAGCTCTCGGCGTTAGGCGTATTCCGGTGATCGATCAGCACTTCCGTTCCGCTCGTTCCGCGCTGGAGGTCGCCGTTCTCGGCACCGGCGCGCTTGCCGAAGAGGTGGTGCGGATCTTCCGCCACACCGTCGATGATCTGAGCGAACGCGCCGGGACGCGGTTGGTACTCGGGGCGGCGTCGGGCGCCGATCTACTCGTCGACGCGACCGCGACCACCGCATCGTCGACGACAGTGCTCGCCGCGCTGCGTGCCGGCAGATCGGTGGTCACCGCGAATACGGAACTGATCGCCGAGCACGGGCACCGATTGGCCTCGGCCGCCGAGGAGTACGGGGCGGACCTGTGCTTCGAGGCGGCGGTCGGGAGCGGGGTGCCGGTAGTGCGGCCACTGACCCAATCGCTGTCGGGCGATCGGGTGCGACAAGTGCTCGGGGTCTTCCCCCTCGACGGGGCGAATCCGGTTGCCCAAGCGGCGATCCTGGCGACGATGGCGTTTCACACCAGAGTGGAAGTCGCCGATGTGCACTTCGAGGAGTTCGGTGCGGCCGACCCACACGCCCTCGCCGCCGCGGAAGCGTTGTCACTGCGGCTGCGACAACTCACCGTCTGCACCAGGGTCAGCGAGCAGTCCGGCCCCGAAGACGGTGGCAAGGAACAGATTTCGGTGCGCGTACACCCTGCGCTTATTCCTGCCGGCCACCCACTCGCCCAGGTGGACGCACCGGCGGTGACCGTCGAGGCGGACTGTGCTGGGCAGCTGATGTTCTCGGGCCGTCATGCCCCGAGAGCCACCGCATCGGCGCTGCTCGGCGACCTGGTCACCGCCGCACGCAACCGCGTCAACGGCGGCCGCGCACCCCGCGCCTCCTACTACGCCGAACTCCCCGTCGCGCCGCTCGGCGACACCCCGACCCGCTTCTACCTGAACCTGCACGTCACCGACCACGCCGGCGCCCTGGCTCGGGTCGCATCGACCTTCGCCGACCATGGGGTGAGCATCGAGCGGGTCCGTCAAGAGCACCACAACGACGCCGCCCACCTGATCGTGCTCACCCACCGCGCCAGGGAATCCGCGCTCACCGACACGGTCGACGCGCTCACCGACGCGTCCTGCGTGCGCGCGGTGCGCACGCGATGGCGAGTGGAGGGCGCCGACGGCTAGCCGAGGACCCCCACCAGCGGAGTGCGAATCATCCTTGCTCGGTGGGGACGACGATGAGTTCCGCCACGTTCACCCGCCGTGGGGCCGAGATGGCGAAAGCGATCGTGTCGGCGATGTCCTCGGGGACAAGGACTTCCAGTCCGTCGCGCCATGCGTCGAGCTCAGCGCGCCGGTTGTCGTCGCGCATCCCCGCGCCGAGTTCGGTGCCGACGAAGCCGGGTTCGATGTTCTTGACCCGAACTCCGCGTGGGCCGAACTCGGTTCGCAACGTGCGAGTCAGGTGCGCTACCGCGGCCTTGGTAGCGCAGTAGACACCGTAGTTGGGAAACGCGAGATGGCCGCCGATGGAACCGACGAGCACCAGGTCGGCGCGGCGACCGGCATCCGCGGCGGCGAGCAGGTCATCGATGAAAGCTCTTCCGGTGTAGAGCAATCCGTTGACGTTCGTGCCCACCATTTGGTCCCATTCGTCGATCTCGGCGTGCTCGAACGGCGCGCCGAGCATGACGCCGGCGTTCGCGACGACCAGATCGACCGGACCGAACGCGGCACGCACTTCGGCTGCGGCGTCCAGTACCGACTGCCGAACACTGACATCGGCGGTCACCGCGAGGGTGTTCGCGCCGATATCGTGAGCGAGTTCTGCCAGCCGATCCTTGCGCCGCCCGAGCAGCGCGACCTTCATGCCGTCAGCCGACAGTCGCCGCGTGGTGGCGGCACCGATGCCACTGGATGCTCCGGTGACGACGGCGACCCGGCTTTCGATGTTGTTGTTTGTCATGGCCACCACGTTCGTCTCGGCCGTCGTCGGGTGCCAGGTCGGAAACCTCCTGGTAGTGGGAGGGCCACCCAGCAGCGGCGGGGTCGGCATACCCTCGAAGACATGGATTCCGACAATCGTCTCGGGGCGTTCCTACGGGCCCGACGCCAGCAGGTCAGCCCCGAAGAGTTCGGGATGGCAGGCGGCGGTCAGCGCAGGGTGGCCGGGCTGCGCCGCGAAGAAGTCGCCATGCTGGCCGGGATGAGCGCCGACTATTACATCCGGCTCGAACAAGGCCGCGATAAGCATCCGTCCGATCAGATCGTGGCGGCGTTGGCCCGGGTGTTCTCGCTCGACGACGACGGCACCGCGCATCTGCGGGAGTTGGCGCGCCCGGCGCCGCGGCGCACACGGGCACCGCGACGACCGGAACGGGTAACGCCGAGCCTGCTACGCCTGATGCGCACCTGGTCGGACACTCCGGCGCTGGTCTACGGCCGGTACATGGATGTCCTGGCCGCGACTCCGCTGGCCATCGCGCTGAATTCCTGTTCGGCGCCGGGAGTCAACCAGGTCAGAATGGTGTTCCTGGATCCCGAGGCGCGCAACGTTTTTCCGGATTGGCCGGCGATCGCCGCGGAGACCGTGGCCGGTTTACGGGTCAGCGCAGGCACCGATCTCGACGACCCGCGCCTGACAGAACTGGTCGGCGAGTTGTCATTGAAGAGCGAAGACTTCCGCCGTCTCTGGGCCAAGCACGAAGTCCGCGCGAAAACAGCCGGGGAGAAGCGCTTCATCCATCCGCTGGTGGGCGAGATCGCCATGTCCTACGAGACGTTCACGGTGAACGGCGCGCCGGGGCAGACGCTCGTCGTCTATCACGCCGAGCCTGCCTCCGATGCCGAGCAGTCACTGGCTCTGCTCGGCAGCATGCCCGCCGTCGATGCTCCCATGAGCTCATCGACCCCTCGGCGATGAGCACCTCGACTACAGGCTGAACGCGACCGCCCGCAGGATCAGGACGGCGATGAACACCGCGGTGAAGGCCAGGTCGAGGGAGAAGTCGCCGATGCGGATCGGCTTCAGCACCTTGCGTACCGGCGCGATCACCGGTTCGGTCGCGGCGTGGGTCACCTCCCGTGCCTTGCGCGCCCACTGCGGACCGTTGCCGAGCGCGTCGATCCAGTCCACTACCAACCGGGCGATCAGCAGCAGCAAGAACACGGTCAACACGTAGCCGACCAGGGTTCCGATAAGACTCATGACGCACTCCCTCGCGGAGGCCACAGAGGACCTCTTACCGCTATCAACGTGCCCGACATTGCCAAGGTGTCCACCACCCGGTAGTTCTCAGTCGATTATCAGGCCTGCGGCCGAATTTCGACGTGATCGCGGGCGCGGCGTGGTGGCACCTGAAGGCAATGGCGAGCGGCGTCGACTACTCGCCGTGGCGGGCGTCCGTCGGCTCGTAGCGGCGGGTGAAGTCGAGAATGCGGGCGGTCACCGGCTTCGGGATCTCGTGGAAGAGGCCGTGCCCGGCCCCGCGGAAGATCTCGACTTCGCAGGTGGGGACGTTGTCGCGCAGGCGCTGTTCAGCGAGTTGCGAGTCGACCACCAACGACTCCGACCCGAGCAGTACCAGCGTCGGCATGGTGATCGTGGCCAGCCGCTCGTCGGTGAACATCTTCGGGTAGCCGATCGAGGGGGCATACCCCAGCGCTGCCCTCACCCCGTCGAATTCCGCGTCGGTCAATGTGACGCCGGGGTTGAGCCGTGCGTTCATCGCACGCAGGTTCTTGTCGGTGGGCCGGGCACCGACCCGGATCATCGTCCACAGCAGGCTCCACTTGATCTTCGTCAGCGTGCCGCCCGGCTCGAGCACGGTCAGGCTCGCCAGCCGACGCTGCGTAGTGGTGGCGATCGCCATCGCCTGCCATCCGCCCTGCGAGTAACCGACCAGATGGACCTGGTCGACGCCGAGCCCGTCGAGAACCTCGCCGAGCCAGGTACCGAAGCCGTTTTCGTCGATCGGTGCGGTCTGCACGCTCAGGCCGGGAGCGCCGATCATTTCGGGCATGTAGACGACGCGGTCACGAGCGAAATCCTCGATGACGTGGTTCCAGGACAGGCTGTTGGCGCCGAGTGAGTGCATGAGCACGATCGGGACACCATCTCCCGCACCAGATTTGCGGACACGAGTGGAACCGAAAGAAGTGGAGACCTCGAGCAGGGTCGACGGCACCGTCCACTGTTTCTCCAGTTCCTGGTAGGTCCGCAGGTACTCCTCGCGCGCCTTGTCGTTCTTGAACCGTCCGATCTTGGCCATGACCACCCCTGTTTCTCGTTGGTGATATCACCGTACCATAAAGGTGGTATGGGCGTACCATGAAAATCTCCCGGGACAGAAGGAGGCGACGTGCCACGTTTGGCCGATCACGAAGAACGGCGCAGATCGATCACCAGCGCTGCGCGGCGGGTCATCGTCCGGGGCGGGCTCGAAGCCGCGACCTTCCAGTCCGTCGCCGCCGAAGCGGAGGTCTCGGTGCGGTCGGTGCAGTACTACTTCGGCACCAAACGGGAGTTCCTGCTCGCCACACACCGCGCGGTCGTCGAAGACTCCGGTGCCCGGATGGCAAAGGGGTTCGCGACCCTCGGACCGGACGCCGGTCCGCGCGAGATCGTCCGCACGATCCTGATCTCGGTCCTGCCCCTCGACGAACCCAGTCGGTGCGACGCCGTGATTCTCGGCATCTTCCACGCCGCGACGCTCACCGGTCCCGATGTCGCATCGGTCGACACCGCGGGAGCACCGAACTACATCGTCGACGCGGTCGCGGGACAACTACGGCAGCTGCGTGGCCCCGACGCCGACGAGAAGACACTCATCGCCGATGCCGAGGTGGCCCTGCTCGCGGTCGGTGGGCTGGCACAGGGAATGCTCACCAACGACGACTATGCCTCGCGCGCAACACAATTGGTCGACCATCTGCTGGACCGAGTGCTCGTCGACTGAAAACGAAGAGCCCCGGCGATATTCGCCGGGGCTCACTCGTCTGACACACGAATTACTTCTTGCGTTCCTTCTTTTCGCGCACGCGCACCGAGATACGCACCGGCGAACCGTCGAAGCCGAACTCCTCACGCAGACGGCGCTCCAGGAAGCGGCGGTAGCCTGCCTCGAGGAACCCGGTGGTGAACAGCACGAACGTCGGCGGGCGAGTACTCGCCTGGGTGGCGAACATGACGCGGGGCTGACGGCCGCCACGCATCGGCGGCGGGGTGGCCGCGATAACTTCCTTGAGCCAGGTGTTGAGGCGGCCGGTGGAGATGCGCTTGTCCCAGGACTCGAGCGCGGTTTCCATCTGCGGCACCAGCTTCGCCACGGCGCGGCCGGTGTGGGCGGAGATGTTGACCCGCTGCGCCCACGGCACCCGCACCAGATCGCGATCGATCTCGCGCTCGAGCATGTAGCGGCGGTCCTCGTCGACCAGGTCCCACTTGTTGAACGCCAGCACCAGCGCGCGACCGGATTCGGCGACCAGGCTGATCACGCGCAGATCCTGTTCGGTCATCGGCACCGAGGCGTCGATCAACATGATCGCGACCTCGGAAGCCTCCAGGGCCGACTTCGTCCGCAGCGACGCGTAGAACTCGGTGCCGGTGGCATTGGAGACCTTGCGGCGCAAACCGGCGGTGTCGACGAACTTCCAGGTCTTTCCGCCCAACTCGACCAGCGAGTCGACCGGGTCGACGGTGGTACCCGCGACATCGTGGACCACCGAGCGCTCGTCGCCTGCCAGCTTGTTCAGCAGGCTGGACTTGCCGACGTTCGGCTTGCCGATCAGTGCCACGCGACGCGGTCCCGCGACAGCGGTGCCTTCGCGCGGGGTCTCGGGCAATGCGCCGAGCACGTCGTCGAGGAGGTCGCCGGTGCCACGACCGTGCGCGGCCGAAACCATGCGCGGCTCGCCGAGTCCCAGCGACCACAGCGAGGCCGCCTCGAGTTCGACCCGCTGGTCGTCGACCTTGTTGGCCACCAGGATCACCGGGATCTTGGAACGGCGCAGCTTGCGCACCGCGGCCTCGTCGGTGGTGGTGGCGCCGACCGTGGCGTCGACGACGAGCAGGATCGCGTCCGCGGTCGCCATCGCCACCTCGGCCTGGCGAGCGACATGCGCCTGCAGACCCTTGGCGTCGGGTTCCCAACCACCGGTGTCCTGCACCATGAAGCGGCGCCCGGCCCAGTTGGCCTCGTACGAAATGCGGTCACGGGTCACACCGGGAACGTCTTCGACAACCGCTTCGCGTCGGCCGAGGATGCGGTTGACCAGGGTCGACTTACCCACATTGGGGCGCCCGACCACGGCCAGCGTCGGCATCGCGATGTGCTGTTCGCCGTCACCGTCCCCATCGATATCGAGGACTTCCCATTCGGACTCGTCGGTCCAGGTTCCGTCGCCTACGAGAATCTCTTCGATCATCGCGGACCTCCTGTCGTGGCCGAAAGCTGCTGAGCCACCACGCGATACAGTTCCTCGATGGTCTGCGCCATCGTCAGGTCACTGGTGTCGACGAGCACCGCGTCGGCGGCGGGGCGCAACGGCGACACTGTGCGGGTGGAGTCGAGGGTGTCGCGGCGCTGCACGTCGGCCAGCACGGCCGCGTAATCGTCGCCGCGGCCCTCGCGGATGTTCTGAGCATTGCGCCGCTCGGCGCGTGCCTCCGCGGAGGCGGTGAGATAGATCTTGGCGTCGGCGCCGGTGAGCACGACGGTGCCGATATCGCGGCCTTCGACCACGATGCGTCCCGACATCGCCGCGATCTCACGCTGCAGGGCGACGAGCTGCTCGCGCACCTGCGCCACCGCGGAAACCGCCGAGACGGCCTTGGTGACGGCGTCGCCGCGGATCTCGTCCGAGACGTCTTCGCCGTCGAGCTCGATGACCTCGTGGCTGGGATCGGTGCCGATGGAAAGCGGCAGCGCCGCAACGGCTTCCGCGATCGCGACCGCATCGGCCAGCTCGACACCCGAGCGCAGCACGCGCAGCGTCGCGACCCGGTACATGGCACCGGTGTCGAGGTAGCGGGCGCCGAGGCGCGCCGCCAGACGACGCGACACGCTGGACTTGCCGGTGCCGGAGGGGCCGTCCATCGCGACGACGAGCGTCGCGTCACCGGTCATCCGGTCGCCGGCGAACTCCAAGGGAAAGTCCACACCGTTCACAGCTGCACCGCCTCGTAGAGTTTGCCGATCTCGTCGCGGCCGAGCACCCGCAGCGTGCCGGGACGCTGGTCACCCAGTGCCACCGGGCCGAGGTGGGTACGCACCAGCCGGATCACCGGGTGGCCGACCTCGTCGAGGAGCCTACGCACGATGTGCTTGCGGCCCTCGTGCAGCACGAGCTTCACCAGTGACCGGCCCTGGTAGGCCTCGAGCACCATGAACTTGTCGACCTTGGCCGGACCGTCCTCGAGCTCGACGCCTTCGCGCAGGCGCTTACCGACCAAGCGGTAGTTCACTTCGCCGTCGACGGTGGCCAAGTAGGTCTTGGGAACCTCGAACGAGGGGTGCATCAGTCGATGCGCCATCTCGCCGTCATTGGTGACCAGCAGCAGGCCCTCGGTGTCGGCATCGAGACGGCCGACGTGGAACAGGCGCTGACCAGCGGCGATCCGCTCGGCGATGATATCGCCGACGCAGGGGCGCCCCAGATCGTCGGACATGGTGGACTGCCAGCCCCTCGGCTTGTTCAGCACCAGGTGCACCAGTTCGTCGCGCACCACGACACGGGTGCCGTCGACGCGCACCACCGCGTTCTCGGCGTCGATGCGCAGACCTTGCTCACGCACGATCTTGCCGTCGACCTCGACGCGACCGGCGGCGATCATCTCCTCGGCGGCGCGACGCGAAGCCACACCCGCCTTGGCGAGGACCTTCTGCAGGCGTTCGCCTTCGCCCCACGGGAGCTTCTTGGGGCCCTCGGTGACGTCGGCGTGCTGGTGACGCGCGGGCTTGGCGTTGTTCAGGATCGTCGGAGCGACGACCTTCTTCTGCGGCTTCGCGGTCTTCTTGCGAGCAGCGAAGGCTTGGGTGCCTGCCGAAGCGCCGCTGCGCTGACCAGCCGTACCACCACGCTGTGCGCGGTCGGCGTCACCACGCGGGTAGCCGCCACCGCTGGACGCACCGGCGCTGCGACGGTCATCACGCTGGTAACCACCGGCAGACGGGCCACGACGGTCGCCACCGGCCGGGGCGGCGCGTCGATCATCACGCTGGTAGCCACCGGGCGAACTGCCGCGACGGTCACCACCGGCGGAGCCGCCACGACGATCGTCACGCTGGTAGCCACCGGTGGAGGTGCCACGGCGACCGCCGGACTCCGCGTCACGCTGGGAACTACCGGCGGACCTGGCAGCTGTCTGATTGCCGCGCTGAAAGCCACCCGCGCCGGTGCCGCGGCGGCTCGGTGCCGCTGCGCGGGAGCCACCCTGCCCGGTGCGCGTACCCTCGCCACGGTTACCCGCGGTTCGGTTCGCGCCACTTCGGGGCTGGTCGCTGCGATTTCTTCGATCCGGTGTGCCATCTCGGCGAGCGGAATTATTCATCTGTCCTGTCAATCGTCGGTGCCGAGATCCATGTCGGACTCGGCGGGTTTCTTCAGCCTGGTGAACCGCGGATCGGTTTCCAGGCTCTCGCTGATCTCGTCGATCAGATCGACGCCGGGAAGCAGCGGCGCCAGCAGTGGCAGGTCGCCGAGCGAGGCGAGCCCGATCCGTTCGAGGAACAACTCGGTGGTGCGGTACAACGTGCCGTTGGTTTCGGGGTCCTGACCCGCTTCCGCGATCAAGCCTCTGGCCAGCAGCGTGCGCATCACTCCGTCGACATTCACCCCTCGGACCGCGCTGACCCGCATGCGGGTCACCGGCTGGCGGTAGGCGACTACCGCCAAGGTTTCCAAGGCGGCCCGGGTCAGCTTCGTCCGGGCCCCGTCGAGCAGTACCCGCTCGACATAGGGCGCGTACTCCTGTCGAGTATAGAAGCGCCATCCGTCACCGACGAAACGCAGGTCGATGCCGCTACCGCGCGCGGACAGTTCGGCCGCCATCGCGCGCAGCACGGTTTCGACGCGCTCGGTGGTGTCGTCCAGGGCCGCTGCCAGCTGTTCTGTCGGCGCCGGAGCGTCGACGACCAGCAACATCGCCTCGAGCGCCGAGCGCAATTCGAGGTCGTCGAGTGGCTCAGAGGTGAATTCCACCACTGCCTCTGTCATCCGTAATCCTCCTCGAAAGTCAACGCGGCTGCCTCGGCGTCCGGGTCGAGCTCGCCGAGCCAGCTGACGGCAAGCGGCCCCAGCGGATCAGGTTGGTCGAAGGCGATGGTCTTACCCCGGTACAACTCCAGCAACGCCAGAAACCTCGCCACGATTTCCACCGGGACTGTGCAGTCGACCACCAATTCGGCGAACGTCGTCCACCCACCGGGCCCGCGTTCCTTCAACAGCGCCAGCACCAGCTCGGCCTGTTCGGCGACCGAGATGGTGTGCATGTGCAGATGCCCGAGCCCGACTTCGGCGATCGGGCGTGGTCGAAAGGCCGCCGCCGCGATCTCGGCGAACGCGGCGATATCCACCCCGAGGGTGACCTCGGGCAGCAGCCCTTCGAACTGCTCCTCGAGCGCCACCGAGCGCGGATACCGGCGCAGCGCCGCGGCTTCCAGCTCGGCGAGCAGCTCGGCCACCTGCTTGAACGCGCGGTATTGCAGCAGTCGCGCGAACAGCAGGTCGCGAGCGTCGAGGAGTTCGAGGTCGTCGGCGTCGGTCATCTCGCCCGACGGCAGCAGCCGTGCGGCCTTGAGGTCGAGCAAAGTGGCGGCGACGACGAGGAATTCGGTGGTCTGGTCGAGGATCTTGTCCGCGCGCAGCTTGGTGTTCTCGGCCAGCTCGGCGGTCAAGGCCTTGGTGTAGGCGATGAATTCGTCGGTGACCTGGTGCAGCGCGACTTCGGTGACATCGAGTTTGCGCGAGCTGATCAACGTCAGCAGCAGATCGAACGGCCCCTCGAAATTGGTGAGCCGCAAGTGGAAACCGGGTTTCTCCGCGGCCGGCACCGCGTCTTCGGGTACTGCTTGCACCGCAGGTGTAGCTCCGATCACCGGCCAGACCGGTGGATGACTTCACGTGCCATCGCTCGATACGACTCGGCGCCGCCCGATTTCGGCGACCAGGTGGTGATCGGCTCGCCCGCGACGCTGGCGTCGGGGAAGCGCACGGTGCGCGAGATGGCGGTGTCGTAGACCAGGTCTCCGAACACCTCGACCACGCGCGACATCACCTGACGCGAATGCAGCAGGCGCGCATCGAACATGGTGACCACGATGCCGTAGAGGCTCAGCCGCGGGTTGAGCCGGTCGCGCACCTTCTCGACGGTGTCGTTGAGCAGGGCGAGGCCGCGCAGCGAGAAGTACTCGCATTCCATCGGAATGATCACGCCGTCGGAGCAGGCCAGCGCGTTGACCGTGAGCAGGCCGAGCGAGGGCTGGCAGTCGATGAGGATGTAGTCGTAGCGATCACGCACATCGTGGAGGGCGCGGCCGAGCGACTGTTCGCGGCCGACCTCGTTGACCAGCTGGATCTCGGCCGCTGACAGGTCGATGTTGCTGGGTAACAGGTCCATGCCGTCGACCTTGGTGGTCTGCAGCACGTCGTCGACCTTGGCCTTACCGCCGATCAGCAAGTCGTGCACGGTGAGTTCGAGATCGTGGTGTGCCACACCGAGCCCGGCCGAGAGCGCACCCTGCGGGTCGAGGTCGACGAGCAGCACCCGGCGGCCGTATTCGGCCAATGCCGCACCGAGATTGATGGTCGAGGTGGTTTTTCCGACCCCGCCCTTCTGATTGCACATGGCCACGACGAGTGCGTCGCCATGGCGCTGGACCTGTGGTGGATCGGGAACCAGTCGCAGCGGGCGGCCTGTCGGGCCCATCTCGACGGCCTCGGCGACCTCTTCCGGTCCACCGTCCCACGGTGTTTCCGCTGTCGTCACGATCCGCTGCTCCTTATACGTTTTCCTTGCCGGTAACCCCTGTCGAGGGTAGCGAGGCCGATACGGGACCGGCTCGCTTTCGTACGGTCCAACTCTGGGTAGACGCTACCGCTCGGACCGGTGAGGTACGGCATGGCAACGCCGGGCGTGTTCGCACGATACCTGCTCAGCACGTACCGGTGGGTACGGTTCACGTCGCACGCGGATGGGCGGTGGCCCAGACTTCGCGCAGGGTGCTCACCGTGACGAGGGTGTAGATCTGGGTAGTGGTCACCGAAGCGTGGCCGAGCAGTTCCTGCACCACCCGCACATCGGCGCCACCGTCGAGCAGGTGGGTGGCGAAGGAGTGACGCAGGGTGTGCGGTGAGACCGTCGCGCCGATCCCGGCGCGTTCGGCGGCGGTCTGCAATACCTGCCAGGCGCTCTGCCGTGACAGTCTGCCGCCGCGGGCGTTGAGGAAAAGCGCTCCGCCGGAACCTTTTCCGCTCGCGGCGAGGGTGGGACGACCACGCACCAGATACGCCTCGACGGATGCGAGCGCCGGGCGGCCGATCGGGACGAGGCGCTGTTTTCCGCCCTTGCCGTGCAGCACCACACAGCGTTGTTCGGCGTCGATGTCGTCGACATCGAGCCCGACCATTTCCGAGATCCGCGCGCCCGTGGAGTAGAGCAGTTCCAGCAGGGCCCGGTCGCGCAGTCCGCGCGGTCCCCCGTCGGAGCCGTCCGGTTCGCCGCCCACCGACTCGAGAAGTCGCAGAACCTGGTCGTAGGGCAGCGCTTTGGGCAACCGCCGACCCGGCGCCGGTGGTTTCACCGCGTGCGCCACATCGGTGTCGGTCATGCCCTCGGCGGCGGCGAACCGGTGCAGTCCGCGAACCGCGATCAACGCCCTGGCCACCGAACCGGCGGCCAGGGCGGGATGATCGGCGCCGCCGGAACGCAACGCCATGGTGAATTCGGCGACGTCACCCTGGGCCACCGCGCCCAAGCTTGCGACCCCGCGACCGGCGAGGAAATTCCGGTAGCGGGCCAGATCACGACGGTAGGCACCGAGGGTGTTGCGCGCGGCTCCGCGCTCGACCGCCAGGTGGTCGAGGTAGGCGTCTATCTCCCGCTCGAGCACGCCCCCGCCCCGTCTAGTCCCCGCCGACCGCTGCGGTGGTCACGCCTGGGCAGCCTTGCGCCGCAGGAAGGTCGTCGGCTGACCGGGCCACGGCGCGTCGGCGGCACGCATCGGTACCCCGCTCGCCCGCGCCGCGGCATAGGCGAGCACGCCGGCGACCGCGGTCGCGTTCACGATCTCCCCCGCCAGCGCGGCCCGCACCGCCTCGTCGAGAGGCATCCGCACCAGTTCCAGGTCCGCTTCCTCGTGCTCGGGATCGGGCCGGTCGGTGGCGCTGAGACCGGTCGCGAAGAACACCCGGAGCGCCTCGTCGGTGAAGCCCGGCGACAACGCCACATCCACCAGCACCGACCACTGCGCGGCGGCGAGGCCCGTCTCCTCGGCCAGCTCGCGCTTGGCCGCGGTGAGCGGGTCCTCACCTTCGATATCGAGCAGCCCGGCCGGCAGTTCCAGCAGCCGGGTACCGATCGGATGCCGATACTGGCGGATCAGCACCACATTGCCGTCGTCGTCGAGCGCGAGCACCGCGACAGCACCGTGATGCTCGATGACCTCACGCTCGGCGACCCGCCCGTCCGGCATCCTGACCTGATCCTGGCGCAGGGCCAGGATCGCGCCGCTGTAGAGCACCCGGCTCGACACCGTCTCGAAGTCGTGACTACCGGGCTCGCTCATGCGTTCCTATCGCCGATGTTCCTAAGCGTCCGCGGCCTGCTCCGCGAGCTCTTCCTCCGGGAAGTCTACGGGAAGGCGTTCGGCCAGTTTATATTTCAACGCGGCGTTGATCAGCGCCGCGAACAGCGGATGCGGCCGGGTCGGACGGCTCTTGAGCTCCGGATGCGCCTGGGTGGCGACGAAGAACGGATGCACCGAAGCCGGGTATTCGACGAACTCCACCAGGTGCCCGTCGGGCGAGGTGCCGGAGAAAACCAGCCCGCTCTTGGCGATGGCGTCGCGGTAGGAGTTGTTCACCTCGAACCGGTGCCGGTGCCGCTCGGACACGTTCTCGGTGCCGTAAGCCTGCGCGACAACCGAGCCCTTCTTCAAGGTGGCGGGGTAGGCGCCCAGACGCATGGTGCCGCCGAGGTCGGCTTCACCGGCGACGACGTCTTCCTGATCGGCCATGGTCGAGATCACCGGGTTCTTGGTGTCGGGCTCGAATTCCGCCGAGTTCGCGTCGGAGATACCGACCGAACGCGCCGCCTCGATGACCACACACTGCAGACCGAGGCACAGGCCGAGCAGCGGGATACCGCGATGCCGGGCATAGCCGATCGCGCCGAGCTTGCCCTCGATGCCGCGAATGCCGAATCCACCGGGGATCAGCACGGCGTCGACATCACGCAGAGCCGCGATGGCACCGGCTTCGGTTTCGCACTCGTCCGACGGCACCCAGCGGATGTTCACCTTGGCGCGATGCGCGAAACCACCCGCACGCAGCGCCTCGGTCACCGACAGGTAGGCATCGGGCAGATCGACGTACTTGCCGACCAGCGCCACCTCGACGGTCTCGCGCGGGGAATGCACGCGATCGAGCAGATCGCCCCACACCGCCCAGTCCACATCGCGGAACGGCAGCCCGAGCTTGCGCACCACATAGGCATCGAGGCCCTCGCTGTGCAGCACCTTCGGGATGTCGTAGATCGACGGCGCGTCCGGCGTCGAAATGCACGCCTCCACATCGACGTCGCACATCAGCGCGATCTTGTTCTTGAGACCCTGCGGCACCTCACGGTCGCAACGCAGGATCAGCGCGTCGGGCTGGATACCGATATTGCGCAGCGCGGCCACCGAATGCTGCGTCGGCTTGGTCTTGAGCTCACCCGAAGGCGCCAGGTACGGCACCAGCGACACATGCAGGAAGAACACGTTGTCGCGACCCACATCGTGACGGATCTGGCGGGCCGCCTCGAGGAACGGCTGCGACTCGATGTCACCGACGGTGCCACCGATCTCGGTGATCACCACATCCGGCACATGCCCCTCGAGATCAGGACCCTGCATCGCCAGGATGCGATTCTTGATCTCGTCGGTGATATGCGGAATGACCTGCACCGTATCGCCCAGATACTCACCGCGACGTTCCTTGGCGATCACCGTCGAATAGATCTGGCCCGTGGTCACGTTCGCGTCCATCGTGAGATCGCGATCGAGGAAACGTTCGTAATGACCCACGTCCAGGTCGGTCTCGGCGCCGTCTTCGGTAACGAACACCTCGCCGTGCTGGAACGGGTTCATGGTGCCCGGATCGACATTGAGATACGGGTCGAGCTTCTGCATCGTCACCCGCATGCCGCGCGCGGTCAGGAGCTGACCGAGGCTGGAGGCGGTGAGACCCTTACCCAATGAGGATGCGACGCCACCGCTCACGAAGATGTGCTTGGTGGCATTCTTAGCCTGATTCCGTTGATGACCCACGGACCACCACTGTACCGCCTCCCCGGATCTTTAAGCGCAACCGAGGTGCGTAAACGGCCGCGTCGGCCGCTGGCAGTTGGTCGGCGGCGGGGTTTGCTCGTACCCGGGGAGTTACCCATGTTCTTGCGTGATCAGTTGTTACGTCGGTACGCGAGTCGCGGGAACTTGCCTTGGGAAGGTGGTGAGGTTCTCATTCAGCGGGGCATGGCTACGAGAGTCAGCGAGGTCGCTGTTGGGCCTGTTCCGTAGCGGCCTGCGCCGCCTGTGAGTTGTTCTGTCAGGGCGAGTGTTGTTGTTACTCGGCCTATTTCGCGGTCTGCGTTGTCGACTGTGGTGACTGTTGTTGCCAGGGGGGCCTGGGCTCTTACGTTGGCGATGGCGGCGTTGTTCTCCGCGGCGCCTGCGCGGCCTGCGAGGACTGTTCCCGCGGCTCTTGCTCGGAGGGCGCCGGTGAAGCGGGCGATAGTCGCGCCCTGGCCGGTGTCGGGTTCGACACCGTTGCCGGTGATGACTACGGCCAGTTGGGCGGGTCTCGTCGGGGGGTCGGTGTAGGTGAGGAAGTCGCCGCCTCGGAGGGTTTCGAGGATGAGGGACAGTTCCTGGGGGGTGCTGCGGGGGTGGTTGGTCGTGGGGTCTTGGAGCAGGGCAAGGCCGAGGAGGTCGCCTGCGAGGCTGCCCTGGTCTACGGCACCGGTGTTCAGTTGGGCGCCCGCGGGGACGATGTTGGTCATGGCGGAGCGCATGCGGTCGCCCTCCCCGGCGTCGACGAACGACTCGGTGAGGGCGATGCGGCCGGTCACGGTGGCGCCTGCTGTTTGCAGGGACTGGCTCACGCCGTCGATGTCGGCGGGGTCGGCGTCGGGGGTGGTGAGGACGACGACGGTGCGGTCGGCCAGGGTGCCGTTCAGGATTCGGGCAGCCGAGCCCGCGATGAAACGGTCGGCGGCGTCGAGGCGGGCGGTGAGCTGGTCGTTCTGGGCGGTCAGTGCGTCTACCTGGGTGTTCAGGTCGGTCTTGTCCGAGCGCAGGCCCACGAGCATGTCGCCGGCGAGGGTGTGCGAACCGAGCACCACCCCGACCGCCAGCGCGAGGAAGATCGCCGCGATCGAGATGGCGTGTTGACGCAGCGAGATCACAGCAGACCACGCACCCACAGGACGAAGCTGTTCCAGTATTCGATCGCCCAGTCCAGCACCTCGGAGCCGTTGCGCGAGGCCAAGATCACCACCACGATCGCCACGAGCGCGGCCAGCACCACCAGTGCCAGCGCGGCACCGGCGGAACGGTGGCGGTACAGCGTCGACACCGCGTTCGCGTCCACCAGCTTCGCGCCGACCTTCAACCGGGTCAGGAAGGTGGCCGGGTTGCTGTCGCGACGGCCACGGTCGAAGAAATCCTCGAGCGACGCGGGCGCGCCTGCCAGCACGATGAGCGACGCGCCATGATGATCAGCGAGCATCAGCGCCAGGTCGGTCGGCGAACCCGAGGACGGGAACGTGGTGGCACCGATGCCGAGGTCCTGGATCCGCTCCAGCCCCTTCGCGTGGCCGTCGGTGTCGGCAGGCAGGATCATCTCGGCGCCGGATTTCAGTGTCTCCGTGCTGATTTCGTCGGGATCGCCGACGATCAGGTCGGGCGTGTACTTGAGCTTGCGCAACGTGTCGGCGCCGCTGCCGACGCCGATCAGGATCGGCGCGTACTCCTTGATGAACGGCTTGAGCCGCTGCAATTCCGCGAGATGGCCGGAGCCGTCGGCGATCACGACCACATGCCGGTTGCGCATGTTCAGCTCGATATCGGGCACCCCGACACCGTCGATCAGCAGCGCGCTCTCGGTGCGCACGAATTCGGTGGTGTTTCCCGCGAACGCGTCGAGGTGGTCGGCAAGGCCGATGCGCGCCTCGATCATCCGGTCGGCGATCGCCGACTCGTCGAATTCGATGCCCTCGACCAGGACCTCGGGTTCCTTCTTGGTCAGCTTGTCGGCGTAGACGATGCCGCCGTCGATACGCACCTTGGCGCCGTCCTTGATCCTGCCGAACGCGTCGGAGGACACCGTGTCCATCAGCACGATTCCATTGGCCACCAGCACTTCCGGTCCCAGATTGGGATACCGCCCGGAAATCGACGGGGAGGTGTTGATCACCGCAAGCACCCCCGCCTCGACCAGCCGGTCGGCGGTGTGGCGGTCCAGGTCGGTCTGGTCGAGAACGACCACATCCCCCGGCCCGACCCGCCGCAGCAATCGGCCGGTATCGCGATCCACCCGGGCGATCCCGGCGACACCGGGCAGCGTTTCCGTGTTCCGTGACAACAACGCCGGCATCTTCATGAGGCCGATGATGAAGCCAAACCCTCAACCTTTGGTGGAGGCGCGCCGGTCGGGGCATGGGCCGCGACTACCCGTATGCTCCGGGTCACAGACATTTCGGACAGGAGACACATTCATGCCACGCAGCACCGTCGAGACGGTCTTCGACGCACCTCGCGACATCGTCTACCGCCTCTTCACCGAGCGTGAGAGCGTCAGCCCGTACCTGCCGATCCAGGTCAAGCTCGTCAAGGCGGGCGATCCGGCCACCGGCGTCGGCGCCCAGCACCTGCTCGGCTTCGGCAAGGCAGGCGTCACCGAGGAGATCACCGCGCTGGTCCCCGGCGAGCGGATGGAATACAAGATCGTCAAGGGCGCGCCGGTCAAGCGCCACGTCGGCATCGTCACCTTCGCCGATACCAGCGAGGGCGGTACCCGCGTGGTGTACTCGATGGAGTCCGAGCCGTCGCTGCCCGTACCCGCGCCGGTGCTCGAGTTCGGCCTGCGTCAGCTGACCAACCAGCTCATCGGCGGCGTGCGCAAAGCCCTGCGCTGATCGAAGCCCCGCGCTGATCGAAGCCGGCGTGGGGGGGGGGGGGGGGGGGCGGCCCGCGCCGCGGCCGCCGCGCCAGTTCAGGCTCAACGGCGTCGACAGCGGCAGCAAGGTGATG
>NZ_JBHXNK010000015.1:150464-158747 GCF_042719755.1 Nocardia sp. NPDC058519
GGCTTTGTCCTTGAGACACCCGCTTGGCGGGGGGGCGGCCCAAAGCACGGTAAGTGATCCCCCCCCCGCTGTCACTGGCGGCGCGGCTCCGGGGGGTGGCCCCGCCCCACGCCGTTGCTTTTTCAGGCAGGCAACCGCTCGGCCCTGGCGGTTTCGAGTAGTTCTTCCGCGTGCGCACGGCCGGTCTCGGTGTCGTCCAGACCCGCGAGCATGCGTGCCAGTTCCACCACTCGTTCGTCGTCGGTCAGCGTGCGAACGCCGCTGTCCACCTTGCCTTTTCCATCGTCGGACTTGTTCACCACCAGGTGGGTGTCGGCGAAAGCCGCCACCTGGGGCAGGTGGGTCACGACGATGACCTGGTGGGTGCGGGCCAGGCGCGCCAGGCGCTTGCCGATCTCCACCGCGGCCCGGCCACCGACACCGGCGTCGACCTCGTCGAACACCATGGTCGCGCCGTGATCGGAACCGGCGAGCACCACCTCGAGCGCGAGCATCACCCGCGAGAGTTCACCGCCGGAAGCGCTCTTGCTCAACGGCAGCGACTGCGCGCCGGAATGCGCGGAGAGCCGGAATTCCACCTCGTCGCAGCCGTTGGACCCGGCGTGTAGCTGTACCCCGCCGATCTCGAGCGGCGCCGAGTCCTGTGCACTGGCCGGTAGCGGACGGACTTGGACTTCCAAGCGCGCCTTGCCCATCGCCAGCCCACCGAGCTCGGTGCTCACCGCACTCGCCAGCTTGCCCGCCGACTTGGCGCGCGCGGCACTGAGTTTGCGTGCCGCCTCGCGCACCTTGCCCGCGGCGGTCTCGACCTCACCGGCCAGCTTGGCCAGCGCGTCCTCGGACACGTCGAGTGAGTCCAGGCGCGAGCGCGACTCGTCGGCCCACGCGATCACGCCGTCGATATCGGGCGCGTATTTGCGGGTCAGGGATTTGAGCTCGGCCTGACGGTTGAGCATCGAGTCCAGTGCGCTGGGATCGGACGGCAATTCCGACAGATAGCTGCTGAGTTCGGTGGCCACGTCGACCACCACCGCGATCGCCTCGCCCAGACGTGGAGCCAGCGCGGCCAGCGCCGGGTCGTCGGCGGAATCCAGGCGGGCGCGGGCACCACCGAGCAGATCGAGCACGCCACCGCCGTCGGCCGGTGCGTCGGTCGGACCCGACAGCGACTCGTGCGCGGCGACGCCCGCCTCGCGCAGCGAATCGAGATCGCTGAGCCTGCGGATCTCGGCCACCAGGTGGGTGTCCTCACCGGGTTCGGGCGCGATGCCGTCGATTTCGGTGAGCGAATACTTGAGTCGATCGGCCTCGAGCGCCAATTCCCTACTGCGCGCGGTGCGTTCGAGGAGTTCGGTGCGCGCGTCCAGCCAGGACCGGCGGTGCACCTGGTACTTGCGCAGCAGTCCCGCGACGCCGTCGCCGGCGAACTGGTCGAGTGCCGAGAGTTGCTGTTCGGGCCGCTGCAACCGCAACTGGTCGTTCTGGCCGTGCACGGTCAGCAGCCGGGAGGTGAACTCGCCGAGTACCGCGGCGGGCACCCCACGCCCACCGAGGTGCGCGCGCGAGCGCCCGTCACTGTTGACGGTGCGGACCGCGATCACGCTGCCGTCCTCGTCGGCTTCGGCGCCCGCCGATTCCAGCACTTCCCCGACCGCCGCGCGCGCCGCCTCGTTCACGTCATCGACGACGAAACGGCCCTCCACCACGGCTTTCGCCGCGCCGAGGCGTACTCGTCCCGCGTCAGCGCGCGCACCGCTGAGCAGGTGCAGGCTGGTGACGACCATGGTCTTGCCCGCACCGGTCTCACCGGTGAGCACGGTCAGACCCGCGTGGAACTGTGCGGTGGCCGTCGAGATGACACCGAGTCCGTCAATCCTGATCTCTGTCAGCATCAGTGCTCTTCCGTTCGCTGTCTGCCCCGCCAGCCGGTGACCGGCAGCTGGAACTTGCGCACCATCCGGTCGGCGAAGGGCGCCGAATCGAGCCGAACCCACCGCACCGGACGTTCGCCGCGCACCACTTCGGCACGGCCGCCACGCGGCAACGCGAGGGTGCGCCTGCCGTCGAGGAACACGATCGCATCATGCCCGGTCGCCACGGTTTCCACCGCGATGAGCGATTCCGGGCTGGTCACCAGTGGCCGCGCGAACAACGCGTGCGCGTTGCTCGGGATCACCAGCATCGCCTCGAGTTCGGGCCACACCACCGGCCCGCCCGCCGAGAACGCGTAGGCGGTCGACCCGGTGGGGGTCGAGATGAGGATGCCGTCGCAGCCGAACGCCGAGACCGGCCGCCCGTCCACCTCGAGCACCACTTCCAGCACACCCATCCGCTGCGCGTTCTCGAGGCTGGCCTCGTTGAGCGCCCAGCCACGTTCGACGATCGTGTCGTCGACGCGCACGGTGACGTCGATGGTCATCCGGTTTTCCACCTGGTAGTCGCGATCGACCACCTGCGAGAGTGCCTCGTCGAGGTTCTCGGCCTCGGCTTCGGTGAGAAAGCCGATGCGGCCCAGGTTGATTCCGAGCACCGGCACGCCCGCGGGTCTGCCGAGTTCGGCCGCGCGCAGGAAGGTGCCGTCACCGCCGAGGGCGAGCACCATCTCGCAGCCCTGTGCCGCGGACGGGCTGTGCGGCACCACGCGCACCGGATATCCGGCTTCGTCTTCGAACCGGGTGCTGTCGGCCTCGTCGGCCAGCACCCGCAGGCAGATGCCCGCTTCGGCGAAGATCTTCGCCACCCGATGCGCGGTCTCGATGATCTCCGCGCGGCCAGGATGGGCGACGAGCAGGATCTCCCTGCCGCCGGCGTGCGTACTCACTGCGGACCCTCCTCGACAGCGTGCGCGACCAGCGCCCGCACCTGTTCGGCGTCGTAGTCGAACGGGCCGACCTTGCGCAGCCACAGGAAGTACTCGACATTGCCCGACGGACCGGGCAGCGGACTGGCGACCACACCCAGGGTGCGCAATCCGAGCGCGGCCGCGGCGTTCGCCACATCGCACACGACCTCGGTACGCAACGCCGGGTCACGCACCACCCCACCCGAGCCGACGCGATCCTTGCCTACCTCGAACTGTGGTTTCACCATCGGCAGCAGATCAGCACCGTCGGCCGCGCAGGCAGCCAGGGCAGGCAGGACGAGCCCGAGCGAAATGAACGACAGGTCACCGACGACGATTTCGACTGTGCCACTGATGGATTCGGCGGTGATGTTGCGCACGTTGGTACGGTCGAACACCTGAACCCGGTCGTCGTTCTGCAGTCGCCAGATCAGCTGGCCGTAGCCGACGTCGACCGCGACCACTTCCCGCGCGCCCTTGTTGAGCAGCACGTCGGTGAACCCGCCGGTCGACGCGCCCGCGTCCAGGCACCGCTTACCCGCGATGCCGAGCCCCTCGGGTTCGAACGCCTCGAGTGCGCCGAGCAGTTTGTGCGCACCACGCGAGGCCCACGACACCTCGTCGGGTTCTTCCCGCACGATCAGCGGGGTTCCCGTCTCCACGGCCGTCGCCGGCTTCACGGCGACGGTTCCGGCAATCAGGACGCGGCCCGCACTGATCAGTTCGACCGCGTGTTCTCGCGATCGCGCCAATCCGCGGCGAACCAGTTCGGCGTCCACGCGCGCTCTCCTGGCCACCTCAGATCTTGTCCACTGTCGCCAGCGCGTCCACCAGTACGTCGTGCGCCTGCTCGAGAATGCGGGCACGGCGGGTGATGTCGGCGCCGGTCTCGGTGTTCTCCGCCGGGCTCACGGCGGGACGCGGGCCGAGTTCGGCGAGCAGTGCATCGACATCGGCCTTGATCCTGCTCGGATCGGCCGGTTCCTGAGGCGCCGAGACGCCGGGCAGGTGAGCGCCCGGCACGGGAATCCCGGGCCGGGGTGGCTGTGACGCGCCGTTCGGCGGTGAACTCGCAGTACTCATCGTGGCGTCAACGCTATCGGATTTCCGAATCGACCGCGCGCACCCGTACCGCCCGGCCTGGATACTGTCGCAACAGGTCCGCGATGTCCGCAGGCGCGGCGGCCTCGGCCACGACGGCGTCGTTGAGGGCGTCGAGGGTGGCGGCGATGTAGGTCGGGATCCGGGCCGCTGGTGCGCTGATCACCTCGTCGAGTGTGCTGACTCCGGTCAGCACCAGCAGCGAGTCGAGGCCGAGGCCGTTGGCGCCCTCGATATCGGTGTCGAGACGGTCACCGACAACCAGGGCGCGTCGGGTGCCCGCTCGCTCGATCGCGTTTTCCATCAGCGGCGCGTAGGGCTTGCCCGCTACGAGCGGCTCACGATCGGAGGCGGTGGCCAGGGCAGCGACCATCGAGCCGTTGCCAGGGGCGAGGCCACGCTCGTTGGGCAGGGTGCGGTCGGTATTGGCGGCGATCCACAGCGCGTCGGCACGTAAGGCGTAGGCGGCTTCGGCGAGGTCGGGCCACGCGGTTGCCGGCGAGTGGCCTTGCACGACCGCCGCCGGTGGGGTGTCGCCGAACCGGCGGATGGGGTCGAGGCCGACGGCCTTCACCTCCGCGGCCAGATCGTCGGTACCGACGACGAGCACCCTGTCACCGGGGCTCAGACGTTCGGCCAGCATGCGGGCGGCGGCTTGCGCACTGGTCACCACATCAGCTGTGGTGGCCGGGTAGCCGAGCTCGTCCAGGTGGTGTGCCACGGCACCGGGGCCGCGCGCGGCGTTGTTGGTGACATAGACCAAACGTTGGGCCGAATCACCGTTCGGTGCAAGCGCTTTGGGAGCACCCTCGATGACCTCGGGTCCGCGGTACAGCGTTCCGTCCAGGTCGAGCAGCAAAGCGTCGTATTGATCGCGTAGCCGGTCCATCCACCCTCACTCCGTCGTCACTGCCGGGTCGAGCACATCCGCGACCCTAGGCGAAGGCACCGACAGCTTCGGTTCTCCTCGGCTGTCGAATAGCATTCGCACCCTTCATGATCGGGCATGGGGCGAGCGTTCGGGCGCGGTGTGCCCGGTTCCACGTCCGCGGCCAGCGCGTCGCGAGCAGGATCGCCGACGCCGGCACACCGCCCCGGCATACAGAAGGCCGCAGGCGGGGAACCTTTCGGAGTTCCTCGCCTGCGGCCCTGTGCTGTTTCTACTGCGCGTCGCCGGTGAGCTCGGTTGCCCGTTCCTCGGCGTCGGTTTCGTCGTCGAGGTCGGCGGCCGCGGCGTTGAGGAACCACTGCAGGCCGTCATCGGTCCGGCCTGCCGCCACCAGCGCGTCGGCGTAGGCGTAGAACAGGCGCGCGGCGGCGGAACCGGTGCGGGACGGATCCAGATCGGAAGCCTGCAGCGTCACCACGGCCTGGTCGAACTGACCCAGATCCATCCTGGCGCCCGCGACCACCATGCGCAGCTCGGCTGCTTCGTCACCGGTGAGCGTCTGCGCTTCCTCGCTGCGACCGAGCTCGATGGCCCGTTCCGGCCTGCCGAGACCGCGCTCGCAGTCCGCCATCACCGCGAGGAGTCCGGCACCACCCGACATGCGTCGTGCGGTCCGCAGCTCCGACAGCGCCTCGGCCCACTCCTCGGCGTGGTAGGCCACCACACCGGCGGTCTCACGCACCACCGCGATGCGGCCCGCACGCTGCCGCGCGGCCCGAGCATGTGCCAGCGCGAGGCGCGGGTCGTCTTCGAGCAGCTCGACGGCCATCACCATGTGCCGGGCCACCGAATCGGCGTTGTTCTTGTCCAGACTCAGCAGATCGCGGCGCACGGCCGGATCCAGATCGGAGGCCTGCACGTCCTCGGGCAGATCGGGCTCCTCGGGACGAGCCGCCCGGCGATCATCCGGCCGACCACCCGTCGTACGAGCACCTTCACCACCACGTCGGCGATCATCGCCGAAGTCACCCGACCGCGCCGCACCGGACTCGGAGCCGCCACGCGAACGGTCGTCACGGTCCGAACGGGCACCACGATCCGCGAATCCACGGCGCTCGCCACGCGGACTTTCGTCCCGATCCGAATCACCCGGCGCGCGGTCGCTGTCGGACTCGTCACGAGGAAGATCCTCGCGATCCGCGCCACGGGGACGCTCGTCGTCGGCTGTATCCGCGTCGGCTACCGGAGCCACGCTGGGCTCATCACGTTCGGTGCCCGCATCCTCGGACTGCTCAGTGGACGCTTCCGGCTTCTCGGTCGCTGCTGCGGTGATGTTGTCCGACGGACCGGCCGTGCTGTCATCGATGGTCGACTCGTCGATGTCGGGAGCAGCCGCTGCCGAGACGACGCCGAGCACATCACTTTCGCGCTCAGTACGCTTCTCACGGTAGGTGCCGTTGAGCGGCTTGCCGTCCTCGCCGACGAACCGTCCCTGACCACCACCGGCGCGGGTATCACGCTTGAAGCCGCCGCGACCGCGATCGTCGTCCCGTCGGGGCCCGCGATCGTTGTCGTCGCGACGCGGGTAGCCACCCTTGTTGCTGTCGTCACGACGCGGGTAACCACCCTTGTCGTCGCGCTTGGGGTAACCGCCACGATCCGAACCACCGCGCGAGCGATCGTCGCTGTCATTGCGACGGAAGCCACCACGGTCACTCCCGCGATCGGCACTGCCGCGCGAACGGTCGTCGCCTTCACCGCGACGGAACCCTCCGCCCGAACCACCACGGGGACGGTCGTCATTGCTGCCGCGGTATCCACCGCGATCACCGCCGCGGTCGAAACCACCGGACGGACGGTCACTGCCACGGTCGTCACGCTTGAATCCACCACGGTCGCTCGAGCCGCCACGACCGGCGTCATCGCGGCGCTGATAACCGCCACGGTCGCCACTGTCGCTGCGCTTGAATCCACCGCGATCGTTGTCGTGCTTGGGGTAGCCGCCACGACCAGCGTCATCGCGCTTGGGGTAGCCGCCCTTGTTGCTGTCGTCGCGGCGCTGGTAACCACCGCGATCGGAAGAGCCGCCACGATCCGAACCACCACGGGGGCGGTCGTCGTTGCTGCCGCGGTATCCACC
This sequence comes from Nocardia sp. NPDC058519, assembly GCF_042719755.1. Lineage (NCBI taxonomy): Bacteria > Bacillati > Actinomycetota > Actinomycetes > Mycobacteriales > Nocardiaceae > Nocardia > Nocardia sp. NPDC058519. The sequence continues at coordinate 157,437 of NZ_JBHXNK010000015.1, forward strand.
ACGGTCGCCGCCGCGGTCGTCACGCTTGAATCCACCACGATCACCGGAACCACCGCGACCGGCGTCATCGCGGCGCTGATAACCGCCACGGTCGCCACTGTCGCTGCGCTTGAATCCACCGCGATCGTTGTCATCACGCTTCTGGTAGCCGCCACGATCGTTGTCGTCGCGCCGCGGGTAACCGCCGCGACCGGCATCGTCACGCTTGGGGTAGCCGCCCTTGTTGCTGTCGTCGCGGCGCTGGTAGCCACCGCGATCGGAAGAGCCGCCACGATCCGAACCACCGCGCGGGCGGTCGTCATTGCTGCCGCGGTATCCACCACGGTCACCGCCGCGATCGAAACCACCGCGATCATTGGAGCCACCGCGACCGGCGTCATCGCGGCGCTGATAACCGCCACGGTCGCCACTGTCACTGCGCTTGAATCCACCACGGTCGCCGCCGCTGCTGCCACGATCGTCGCGGTTGTATCCGCCACGCTGGCCCTCGGGACGACCGGAGCCGCGACTGTCGTCATTGCGACGGAATCCACCCCGATCGGAGCTGCCACGATCGGAACCACCACGCCCGGCGCTGCTTCCTCGGCCGGCGTCGTCACGGCGGAATCCGCCGCCTTCGCCACGGCCCGAGCCGCGATTGTCACCGTGTCCGCCGCGGGGGCGATCGGTCGGTTCGCCTCGCCGGCCGAAACCGGGGGCGTCTCCGTCCCGGCGGAAAGGCTTCCGTCCGTCGTTGTGTTCCGACACGGCGATCCCTCTCTAGGTTCCCCGGCCTCCGGGGAGTGTTGTCATGGCCCCGCCACTAAGAATTCAACCACGGACGAAGGACGGGGCATCGTCCGCCTGGCGTACCGAACCCGTATCGAGTCCACAAACGCCGATAGGGGACCCAAATAAGGGTCCCCTATCGCGAAGGATGTTCCGGCAGTGTCCTACTCTCCCACACCCTGTCGAGTGCAGTACCATCGGCGCAGGTGGCCTTAGCTTCCGGGTTCGGAATGGGACCGGGCGTTTCCCCACCGCTATAACTACCGTAACTCTATGAAACTAGACAGCGCTCCCCGAAAACACCGAAACCCCATTCCCAGGGGACCCGATGATCAGGTTTGCTGCAGTGTCTGTTGTTTCAGAAACCGCACAGTGGACGCGTAACACCTTCGTAGTAAGCCCTCGGCCTATTAGTACCAGTCACCTACACCAATTACTCGGCTTCCAGTTCTGGCCTATCAACCCCATGGTCTGTAGGGGGCCTTAACCCATCAAGTGGGAGAGAAACCTCATCTTGGAACAGGCTTCCCGCTTAGATGCTTT
>NZ_JBHXNK010000016.1:0-10582 GCF_042719755.1 Nocardia sp. NPDC058519
GGTTAGACGCCGTTGCGTACGCGACGAAGGAGCAAGCAACGGCGTCTAACCGGCGGCCCCTTGGGGCCGCGGACACGCGCGCGCCAGCGCGCCAATAAGCTGAGCCCGTGAACTCAGTCCTGGCCTATATTCCGAGTCCGCCCCAGGGGGTCTGGCACCTCGGACCCTTCCCGCTGCGGGCGTACGCACTGTTCATCATTCTCGGCATCGTCGTCGCCATCTGGTGGGGTGAACGCCGGTGGCGCGAGCGCGGTGGTCAGCCGGGCGCCGTCCTCGATGTCGCGATGTTCGCGGTGCCGTTCGGCCTGGTCGGCGGCCGTATCTACCACGTCGCCACCGACTGGCAGAAGTACTTCGGCGAGGGCAAGCACCCCGTCGAGGCGCTCTACATCTGGCAGGGCGGCCTCGGCATCTGGGGTGCGGTGTTCTTCGGTGCCATCGGCGCCTGGATCGGCTGCCGGATGTACAAGATCCCGCTGCCCGCGCTCGGCGACGCGGTCGCGCCCGCGGTGCTGCTCGCTCAGGCGATCGGCCGGCTCGGCAACTACTTCAACCAGGAACTCTACGGGCGCGCCACCGAGGTCCCGTGGGGTCTGGAGATCTACGAACGGTTCGACCCGGAGACCGGCGCGCGCGACATGATGAACGGGGTGTCGACCGGGCGGGTACTCGAGGTCGTGCACCCGACGTTCCTCTACGAGCTCGTCTGGAACGTGCTGATCGTCATCGGGCTGGTGCTGCTCGACAAGCGCTACAAGATCGGTCACGGGCGTCTGTTCGCGCTCTATGTCGCGGGCTACAGCTTCGGCCGGTTCTTCGTCGAACTGCTGCGCAGCGACGAAGCCACCCAGATTCTCGGCATCAGGATCAACTCGTTCACCTCCGCACTCGTCTTCCTCGGCGCCATGGCCTATTTCGCGCTGGCGACCAAGGGTCGCGAGACGCCCGCGCAGTTGCAGCCGGACGGGGAGCCGCGCCCGTGGCCGTGGCAGTTCTCCGCGCTGCGGGCCGCCGGTGCGGCCGGCAGCACCGTGGCGGCGACGGAATCCGAGGCGGCGGCGGTCGACGTCACGAAGAAGACGGATTCAGCTGCGGTGGAACATGATTCGGTCGACGCGGACGTGACCGAGCCCGCCGGTGATGACACGAAGGACGTCACCGACGCGAAGGGCGCCGCTGACGCGAAGGACGCCGAGGACGTGTCCGGCAAAGACTCCGAGTCCACGACCGGCACCTCCGCGGAGCCGACGAAATCAGGTGCGAAGAAGTCCTGATCCACGACCGTTTTCGTCGAATCGGCGGGCGTCCGGCAACATTGCGGGCGCCCGCCGCGATATCTCGAATGGGTGGCGAGGGCCGATCGGGTGGCACCCGACAAGACAACGGTGGGCAGTACCGGCAACAATGGCCCGTGATCGTCGCGGGCGCACCGCCGTTCGGCCGATCGCCACTGGCCGGGGGCCACGACGGGTACCCGCACGAATGATGGAGGACATGAGTGACCGACCCCTACAACCCCAATCCCCAGTACGGCCCTGACCTGAGCAAGCCGCAGGACGGCGGCTCGCAGCCGCAGTACGGTCAGCCGGCCTACGGTCAGCCCTCCGATCCGTACAACCAGCAGCCGCAGCCCGGCTACGGCCAGCCGCAATACGGTGCGCCGCAGCCGCAGTACGGCCAGCCCGCCGATCCGTACGCCCAGCAGCCGCAGCCGGGTTACGGCCAGCCGCAGTACGGTGCGATGCCGCAGGGCTTCAACCCGAACGACCCGGAGGCGCCCTGGGGCCGGGACATGTACGGCGTGCCGTTCTCGGACAAGCAGAAGCTGATGGCCGGTCTGCTGCAGATCTTCCTCGGCAGCTTCGGTGTCGGCCGTTTCTACCTCGGCTACACCGGTCTCGGCATCGCCCAGATCGCGGTCACCTGGCTGACCTGTGGCCTCGGTGCCATCTGGCCGCTGATCGACGGCATCATGATGCTCACCGGCAAGGTGCCCGACGCACAGGGCCGCCCGCTGCGCGACTGATCGCAGCCCATACGGGGATGAAACGGGTGCTCTGCTCACGCGGGGTACCCGTTTCGCGTTTCCGCGACGGTATTCCGATCACGGTGAGCGATACTCTGTGTCGGTCTGTGGCGGCGCCGTACCGTCGCTGAGCCTGCGCGTGCCCGTTACGCGCAGCGGAGAAAGGGATGTCCGTGCGCAAATTCATTGCTGCCGCCGTACTCGCTGTCGTCGCCGCGACGGGCCTGTCGGCCTGCTCGTCCGCGTCCGACCCGAACGTGCTCAAGATCGGCACCGAGGGCACCTACGCACCGTTCAGCTACCAGGAGGGCGGCACGCTCACCGGCTACGACGTCGAGGTCGCCCGCGCGGTCGGTGAGAAGCTCGGCAAGCAGGTGGAATTCGTGCAGACCCCGTGGGACTCGATCTTCGCCGGGCTCGAGTCCAAGCGCTTCGACCTGGTCGCCAACCAGGTCACCGTGAACCCCGAGCGCACGGCCAAGTACGCGCTGTCGCAGCCGTACACGACCTCCGAGGGCGTGATCGTCACCAAGGCCGACAACACCACCATCACCTCGCTGGCGAGCCTGGCGGGCAAGACCACCGCGCAGTCGGCCACCAGCAACTGGAGCAAGGTCGCCTCCGGCGCGGGTGCGAAAGTCGAAGCGGTGGAAGGGTTCGTGCAGGCGGTGCAACTGCTCAAGGCAGGTCGGGTCGACGCCACCGTCAACGACACCCTCGCCGTGGGCGAGTACACCAAGAAGACCGGTGACACCGGCATCAAGATCGCGGCCGAGACCGGCGAGACCAGCAAGCAGGCCTTCGCCGCCCGCTCCGGCGACACCGCGCTGATCGCCGACGTCGACAAGGCGCTGGCGGAACTGCGCGCCGACGGCACCCTGGCCCGGCTGTCGGAGAAGTACTTCGGCACCGACGTCAGCAAATAACGGATGGATCCGGCTACCTGGGAGCTGATCCGGCACAACCTGGTGCCGATGCTGAAGGCCACGGTGACGATGACGTTGCCGCTCACGGCCGTCAGCTTCGTCATCGGCCTGGCCATCGCGGTGGGTGTCGCACTGGCCAGGATGTCGACGCGGCGGGTGCTGTCGGTGCTCGCCCGCTTCTACATCTCGATCATCCGCGGCACCCCGCTGCTGGTGCAGCTGTTCATCGTGTTCTACGCGCTGCCGCAGTTCGGGATCGTCATCGATCCGTTCCCGGCTGCGGTGATCGCGTTCAGCCTCAATGTCGGCGGGTACGCCGCGGAAGTGGTGCGCTCGTCGATCATGAGCGTGGCGCACGGGCAGTGGGAGGCCGCGCAATCGCTGGGCATGACCTATGTCCAGACGCTATGGCACATCGTGTTCCCGCAGGCCGCGCGGATCGCGGTGCCCCCGCTGTCGAACACGCTGATCTCCCTGGTCAAGGACACCTCATTGGCCTCGACCATCCTGGTCACCGAGCTGCTGCGCACCGCCCAGCTGGCCGCCGCGCCCACCTTCGACTTCTTCGCCCTCTACGGCGTCGCGGCGCTCTACTACTGGGTGATCTGCCTGATCCTCGGCTTCGGCCAAACCCGTTTGGAAACAAGACTTTCCAGACATGTCGCTGTCCGGTGACAACTGATTTCGTGAACACATGGGTAACTCATCGGGAACGCTCGGCCCCCACCTCGTCGATAACCGCCGGTCCGGTCGATAGCCGACTCCAACCCCCCGACCGGCAAAATTCGCGGGGAGGCGGGCTGGTACTAGGCTGTTGGGCGTGATGCGACGGACGAAGATTGTGTGCACCCTGGGGCCGGCCACTGCTACCCAGGACCGTATTCGTGAGCTCGTCGAAAGCGGCATGGATGTGGCCCGGCTGAACTTCAGCCACGGCGACCACGCCGACCACGCCGACAACTACAAGATGGTCCGCGCGGCCTCGGACGAGACCGGCCGCGCGGTCGGCATCCTCGCCGACCTCCAGGGCCCCAAGATCCGCCTCGGCCGCTTCGCCGACGGCAAGACCGTGTGGGTCAACGGCGAGCAGGTGCGGATCACTGTCGACGAGGTGGACGGCACCCACGACCGTGTCTCGACCACGTACAAAGAGCTCGCGCAGGACGCCAAGGCCGGTGACCGGCTGCTCGTCGACGACGGCAAGGTCGGCCTCACGGTGGAATCCGTCGAGGGCAACGACGTCGTCTGCCGGGTGACCGAGGGCGGCCCGGTGAGCAACAACAAGGGCCTTTCGCTGCCCGGCATGAACGTGTCGGTGCCCGCCCTGTCCGAAAAGGACATCGCCGACCTGGAATTCGCCCTGGATCTGGGCGTCGACTTCATCGCGCTGTCGTTCGTGCGCTCGCCGTCCGACATCGAACTCGTGCACGACATCATGGACCGCGTCGGCCGCCGGGTCCCGGTGATCGCCAAGCTGGAGAAGCCGGAGGCGATCGAGAACCTCGAGGCGATCGTGCTGGCCTTCGACGCGGTGATGGTCGCCCGTGGTGACCTCGGTGTGGAGCTGCCGCTCGAGCAGGTGCCGCTGGTGCAGAAGCGTGCGATCCAGATGGCGCGCGAGAACGCCAAGCCGGTCATCGTCGCCACCCAGATGCTCGAGTCGATGATCGAGAACTCCCGGCCCACTCGCGCGGAGGCCTCCGACGTCGCCAACGCGGTGCTCGACGGCGCCGACGCGGTGATGCTGTCGGGGGAGACCTCGGTCGGCGCGTGGCCGATCGACGCGGTGCGCACCATGGCCCGCATCGTGACCGCGGTCGAGTCCGAGACGTCCCGGGTGCCACCACTGACCCACGTGCCGCGCACCAAGCGTGGCGTGATCTCCTACGCCGCCCGCGACATCGGCGAGCGGCTCAACGCCAAGGCCCTGGTGGCGTTCACCCAGTCCGGTGACACCGTGCGCCGCCTGGCCCGCCTGCACACTCCGCTGCCGCTGCTGGCGTTCACCCCGCTGCCGGAGGTGCGCAGCCAGCTCACCCTGACCTGGGGTACCGAGACGTTCATCGTGCCCATGGTGGACACCACCGACGCGATGATCCACCAGGTGGATCAGGCGCTGTTGTCGCTGGAGCGTTATCGCAAGGGTGACCTGGTGGTCATCGTCGCCGGTTCCCCTCCGGGTACCGTCGGTTCCACCAACCTGATCCACGTGCACCGCATCGGCGAAGAGGACCACTGATAGTGAGCAGTTCGATCGACATCGAGACCACTCAGGGCGAGCCGACACCCGATCTGCGGGTGTTGCTCGACCTGCTCGATCTCGAGTCGATCGGCGAGGACACCTTCCTCGGCAACCACCCCGAGAAGGTGTGGAGCCGCACCTTCGGCGGGCAGCTGGTCTCGCAGGCGATCGTCGCGGCGGGCCGCACGGCGGGGGATCGGCCGCTGCACGCGATCAACGCGCATTTCGTGCGCGGCGGCGATGTGAAGAAGCCGATCGAGTACCACGTGCAGCGCCACCGCGACGGTCGCGCGCTGGCCAACCGGACGGTGACGGCCAGCCAGGACGGCCAGGAGCTGTTCGTCATGCTGGCCGCGTTCCAGGACTGGGGCAAGGGCCTCGAGCACGCGCACGAGGGCCCGGATGTGCCCGATCCCGAAACCCTGCCCCGGGTGGAGGAGAGCTTCGCCGGCTTCGAGGACAAGCTGGAGATGTTCATCAAGGCGCCGCACCCGATCGACATGCGCTATACCAACGATCCGGCGTGGATCCTCAAGGGCACCGGCGAGAAGCTCAACCACAACCGGGTCTGGATGCGCACCGACGGCTCGCTGCCCGATGATCAGCTGCTGCACGTGGCCGCGCTGGGCTACTCCTCCGACACTACTGTGCTCGATTCGATCATCACCACGCACGGTTTGTCGTGGGGGCTGGACCGGATTCTCGCGGCGACGGTGAACCATTCGATCTGGTTCCACCGTCCGTTCCGCTTCGACGACTGGGTTCTCTACGCCACCGAATCACCGGTCGCGGCGGGTTCGCGTGGGCTGGCGACCGGCCGGTTCTATTCGCGCACAGGCGAATTGATCGCCACCACCGTGCAAGAAGGCGTCATCCGGCACTTCCCGGCCCGCTGAGCGCGGCGGTGTGGCCCCGCTGAGGGCTCCCGCGGTCGGGCGAGCTCAACGCAGTTCGTGGTCGAGTTCCGGTTCGACGACGTCCGTGCGTTGATGCGCGCGCAAGGTGAAGGGCACACCTGGGGCAGGATGCGGTGTGGCCGCGCCGTACACGGCCACGGCCAGACCGTGCTCGAGGTCGGCGATGTCGGCGTCGGTGAGGTCGGCCGGGTCGCCGACCAGACTCAGCGCGATCTCGTAGGTGCTCTCCGTGCTCGGTTCGAGGCCGGGATAGCTACCGCGCCACTGTGATTCGAGATCGCGATGGACCGGATCGCTCGCGTCGACGGGCATGGTGAACCGCCAGGCATAGACATCGCGGTCGTGCACATGGTCGTCGAGGACCGTCCGGACACTGGCGACGATGCGGTCGAGGATCTCCGGTGTCACATACACATGGAGCGAAACATCCGAAATGCGTTTCGGCAAGTCTGTAGTCCCGTCGTGTGTCGAACCTGCAAGGGGTAACACCCACGTCCGCGCCGAAGTCTAATCCCTGCGCGGCGCCGCGAACAGCCCTGGCGACCGTCAGGACACGAGGGCATTGCATCGTGGATGGGTGGACACTGAGCCCTAGCGACCGTCAGGGTGCCTCAGCGTCTGCGCTGTGCGGCGAGGAACGCCGACAGGGGGCCGCCGGGCGCGCCGGGCGCTATCACGAGGCCGGGGCGATCGCCGTCGCCGGAGAGTTTCGTCTGCTCGTGCGGTGCCAGTGCTCCCAGAACGGGGAACAGCAATTCGGCGATGCGGTCGCCGACCTCGAGGAAGGCAACCGGGGAAAGGCCGATCGGGTCGGCGATGTTCTCGCGGCCGACATAGGCCAGGTTGTTGCGCGCATGGTGCAGTGCGGCAATGGATTTCGCGCCGGTCACCTTGGCGATGCGGTACGCCTCGGCGAGGGTGAAGGTGCGCGGGGCGGTGCCGAAGGCGAGTTCACCGACCTGGTCGCGTAAAGAATCGGTCATTGTCAGCACCAGGTCGGCGCGATCGACCATCTCGGGCTTGAGCTTTCGGGCCTTGAAGCCCGCGGTGTCGCCACCGAGGCCCTGGATGGTCTCCACGGCCATCGGCTCGGGCGGAAAGCCGACCAGGGCCCGGGTGCCCGCGCTCTCCGCGGTGAGGCCGGGTAGACCGTGCTCTGCCGCGAACGCCCGGGTGAGCCGTTCGGCGATCACCGATCGGCAGACGTTGGAGTTGCAGACGAAGAGCACGTGCATACCGACACCGTAATCGGGTCGATTGTCGTGCAGTAGGTCAGAATTGTAACCATCACAAACGCGGTACTACTTATTCACCTTTCGGTTGAATGCCGTACATCAATCACGATGCTCAAATCTGTTGTGTGTCACCGTGATACCCACGAGATAGGCGGTGGAAACCTTGCGGTGATATGTGTCGGTTATCACTCTTTTCGGTTGTAATAATTCGATTCGGAAATAACCGGTGGCACGGCCGGTGGGGTGCCGTGCACGCGGCCCCTGGTGGAGAACATCGGTCCGCGCGCGGGCACCACCGGCGCGAACGCCGCCAGTCCCGTCGGTGCCGACATGTCGTCGTAGATCGCGTCGATGCCGCCACGGCGGAAGTAGGCCTCGTGCCAGAAGCCGGTGCCGCCGGAATCGCGGAGGAATCGACCCCACCACTGCCGGTGCGGCTCCGATCGCGTCCAGCGCTCGAGCGAGTCGAGATCGCGCCAGTACTGCCGGGCGCCCCAGTGCGGCGGAAACATCGACCACACGATGTCCTCGTGGCGCAGTAATCCGTCGGGCCGGTCGGCGTGTGAGCGATACAACTTCGGGCCGACACCGAGCAGCCGCAGCACGCCGCGTGGGGTACGCACCCGCATGCCGAGCAGGATCATCACCAGGTCGGGGTACGCATCCAGGTCGACCGTCGTTCTGTGCACGCGCATGGTCGCAGCCCCTTTCACGGTGCCCTTTCGGGGTACTACGGGGCAGGCGGACCTCCGGTTCGACCGGCGGTTCGCTTCCCGGCGCGCCGAGACGCTATAGTGACCGCGGTGCGCCGGGTTGGCGGAACTGGCAGACGCGACGGTCTCAAAAACCGTTGTCCGGAAGGACGTGTGGGTTCGAGTCCCACACTCGGCACCACGGCGGAAGCGCGGCGCAGGCAGCCGCGCTCCGCGGGGGAGTATCCGGCGCAGGGTGTGCGTGATCTCATCGCAGGCGCATTCTCTGCGCGGAAGCAAAAGGTACTCTTTACATCGCCAGTCGTGGTGTGATCGACAGGCATCGGAATCCAGAGGGGTCGAACCTATGAGCACGAATGCAGCCGGGGCCACGCGTGAGGCCGCGGCCAAGCGGGTCGTCGTCGCCGAGGATGAGGCCTTGATCCGGATGGACCTCGTCGAGATGCTCAAGGAAGAGGGCTACGACGTCGTCGGCGAAGCGGGCGACGGGCAACAGGCCGTCGAGCTCGCCGAGGAGCTGCGCCCCGATCTGGTCATCATGGACGTGAAGATGCCGCGCCGTGACGGCATCGATGCCGCCGCCGAGATCGCGTCGAAACGTGTTGCGCCCGTGGTGATCCTGACCGCGTTCAGTCAGCGAGATCTGGTCGAGCGGGCACGTGACGCCGGCGCGATGGCCTATCTCGTCAAGCCGTTCACCAAATCCGATCTGGTCCCCGCGATCGAACTCGCGGCCAGTCGTTTTCACGAAATCACCGCGCTGGAAACAGAAGTCGCGAATCTGTCGGACCGTTTGGAGACGCGCAAACTGGTCGAGCGGGCCAAGGGCGTGCTCATGCAGACCCAGGGCCTCTCGGAACCGCAAGCGTTCAAATGGATTCAGCGCACCGCGATGGATCGCCGCACGACGATGAAGGCGGTCGCCGAAGTCGTGCTGGAGAACCTCACCCCGCAGTGACACGGTTCGGCTCTTGCCGCCGCGCGGGCCGGAAGCAGAAAATGTTTACGTAAGCGAAACAATAATGTGAACTATTGCTGGACAACCGACCTCCGACATGATGCGAATGTGATGCGGATCTAACAAAGCGGCGATATGTTCTCTGCGGGCTGAACGTGGTCGGCCCCCTCGGTGAACCCGGGGAGCACAGGACATAGAGGTGAGACGTGCTCAGTTCGACATGGCGCAGTCGGTCGACGCGAGGAGTTCTGGTTATCGGAGCTGCCGCGTCGTTGGTGTTGTCCGGATGCAGTGACAAGTCGTCCGATGGCGGCGGTGGCGGCAACACCGATCTCTCCATCCAGTCGGTCGTTCAGCTCGATACCGAGGGCAAGGCGGTCGCGACCACCGACGCCGGTGCGGCCGCGGACCCCGCAGGCGACGGCAAGGCCAAGTGCGCGCCCCTGACTCTCGGCATGGCGGGCCCGCTGACCGGCGGCAATGCCGCCCTCGGCATCAACATCATCATGGGCGTGAAGCTCGCGCTCGACCAGCACAACAAGGCCAACCCGGACTGTCAGGTCTCGGTGAAGCAGTTCGACACCGAGGGCAAGCCGCAGATCGCCAGCCAGGTGATTCCGACGATCGTCGCCGACCCGAACATTGTGGCCCTGATCGGCCCGACCTTCTCGGGTGAGACCAAGGCGACCGGCCAGATCCTCAGCGAGGCAGGCATGCCCACGCTGACGGCATCGGCCACGAACCCCACCTTGACCACCAACGGCTGGAAGACCTTCTTCCGTGGCCTCGGCAACGACGACTCGCAGGGTCCGGCCGTGGCCAACTACCTGACCGGTGAGAAGGGCTTCAAGAAGATCTGCGTCGTGCAGGACAACACCGACTACGGTGCCGGTCTGGCGAAGGCCTTCATCACCGCCGCGGGTCCCGCGGCCGACGCCTCCTGCGGGACGAGCGTCAAGGAAGGTGACAAGGACTTCTCGGCAGCGGTCTCGAAGCTGTCCGCGGCCAAGCCCGACGCCATCTTCTACGCCGGCTACTACGCCGAGGCGGCACCGTTCGTGCAGCAGCTGCGTTCCGGTGGCGTGACCGCGGCCTTCGTATCCGCCGACGGCACCAACGATCCCGAGTTCGTCCGCCAGGCCGGGTCCTCGTCCAAGGACGCCCTGCTGTCCTGCCCGTGCAGCCCCGCGCCGGAGAAGTTCGCCGCTGATTACAAGGCGCTCAACGGACAGGCGCCCGGCGTCTACTCCGTCGAGGGCTACGACCTGACCACGATCCTGCTCAAGGGGATCGATGCCGGTAAGGTCACCCGCGCCGATCTCGTCGACTACGTCCGCAACTACAACGGCACCGGTGTCGCCCGCCAGTACAAGTGGGGCGAGACCGGCGAGCTGGCCAACATCCAGATCTGGATGTACCAGGTCAAGTAGTTCCGAAGACGTGTGCAGCGGTGGGCGGGGGGGTGTTGGCACCCGCCCCCCCCCCCCGGCGGCGGAGGTAAAAAGAACGCCGCCGCGGGGCCGGGGGGTGGCCCGTGGGGCGGGGGGGGCCTCGCAATAAAAAGA
>NZ_JBHXNK010000016.1:10592-157133 GCF_042719755.1 Nocardia sp. NPDC058519
CCGGCCGGGGGGCCCCCCCCCTTTATATGGGGGGGCGCGCGGGGGCCGTGCCCAAATACCATTTTTGGGTGTACCCCTGTAATTTCTTCCCGTTCTGGGGCGCCGGGGGGGGGGGGGGTGTCCCCCCCCCCCCACCGCGCGCCTGACGCGAGAGTAATCATGACATCAGCGGCTTCGCTCGGTGTGACCCTGTTGGCCGAGGGGTCCATCGATTTCAACGTCTCCGGGGTGATCGACCAGTTCTGGCGATTGACCGTGGACGGCTTGACCTACGGCTCGATCTACGCCCTGGTGGCTGTCGGCTACACGCTGGTCTACGGCGTGCTGCGACTGATCAACTTCGCCCACTCCGAGATCTTCATGCTCGGCATGTTCGGTACCTACGTGGGACTGGAACTGCTCGGCTTCGCGCCGAGCGGCAACGTGTATTCCCAGGGTGTCCTGCTGACGGTTCTCTACCTCGGTCTGGCGATGCTGTTCGGCATGCTCGTCTCGGGCATCGCCGCGGTGGGGCTCGAACGGATCGCCTACCGGCCGCTGCGCAGGCGCGGCGCGAAACCGCTGGCCTTCCTGATCACCGCGATCGGTATGTCGTTCGTGATCCAGGAGTTCGTCCACTACATCCTGCCCAAGATCAAGCCGGGTCTCGGCGGTTCCAACGCCCAGACCGGAATCCGGCTCGTGGAGCCGAAGGTGCAGTTCACCTTCCTCGGCGCGCAGGTCACCAATGTGGCGCTGGTGATCTTCGCCGCGGCCATCGTGCTCGCGGTCACCACCGAGATCGTCATCAACAGAACCAAATTCGGCCGTGCCATCCGCGCGGTGGCCCAAGACCCCGACACCGCCACCCTGATGGGTGTCTCGCGCGAGCGGGTCATCGTGCTGACCTTCCTCATCGGCGGTCTGCTCGCGGGCGCCGCCGCGATGTTGTACACCCTCTACATTCCCACCGGCATCATCTTCTCCGGCGGTTTCATCCTCGGTATCAAGGCGTTCAGCGCCGCGGTGCTCGGCGGTATCGGCAACCTGCGTGGCGCGCTGCTCGGCGGTCTGCTCCTCGGCATCGCCGAGCAATACGGGCAGATCCTGTTCGGCACCGAATGGCGTGACGTGGTCGCGTTCGTGCTGCTGGTGACCGTGCTGATGTTCCGGCCGACCGGCATCCTCGGCGAGAGCCTGGGGAGGGCACGCGCATGACAGACCTGACGAAAACTCCGGAAGTTCCCGTGGCACCCAAGGACCGGCGTGGCGTCGGCGACGCGATCCGTAGCTGGTGGGACGGGCTCTCGCGGCCTGCCCAGTGGGCCGTCGGTGTGCCGATCATCGCCCTGCTGGCCCTGATGCCGCTGTTCCCGCCACCGCTGCTCGACACTCCGGGCGTGAGCTTCGGTGGTGTGATGGCGCAGTTCGCCATGTACGCGCTGATCGCCATCGGCCTCAACGTGGTGGTCGGCCAGGCGGGCCTGCTCGACCTCGGCTACGTCGGTTTCTACGCCGTCGGTGCCTACACGGTCGGCCTGCTGACCAGCCCGAACAGTCCGTGGAACCAAACCGACGGCGGATGGCTCAGCTCGGGCTGGGCGTGGGTGGCCTGTCTGCCCATCGCGGTCGCGCTGACCGCGCTGGCCGGTCTGATCCTCGGGTCCCCGACCCTGCGGCTGCGCGGCGACTACCTGGCGATCGTGACGCTCGGCTTCGGTGAGATCGTGCGCCTGATGGCCGACAACCTGGGCGATCTGACCAACGGCAGCCTCGGCCTGTCCAAGATCGCCTACCCCGAGGTCGGTGAATCCGAAGCGCACCCCGGTGGCTACTTCTCCCCGGGCAACCTCGGTGACAAGAGCAGCTGGAACCCGTTCGATCGGGCCAGTAGCGGCACCTGGTGGTTCTGGCTCGGCATGGTCCTGGTGATCGTGGTGCTGTTGATCATCGGCAATCTCGAACGCAGCCGGGTCGGCCGCTCCTGGGTCGCCATCCGCGAGGACGAGGACGCCGCCGAGATCATGGGCGTGCCGACCTTCAAGTTCAAGCTGTGGGCGTTCGTGATCGGCGCTTCGGTCGGTGGTCTGTCCGGCGCGATGTATGCGGGTCAGGTCACCTACGTGAACCCCAAGCAGTTCGACATCATCTTGTCGATGCTGTTCCTGTGCGCGGTCGTGCTCGGTGGTTCGGGCAACAAGCTCGGCGTGATCGTGGGCGCGTTCCTCATCGCGTACCTGCCGATGCGGTTGCAGTCGGTGCAGCTGGTGTCGAACGAGTCGACCGGCTACCTGCTGCTCGGCCTCGATATCGCGCTGCTGATCGGGCTGTGGTTGCTGTGGCGTCTGCGCGGTGATCAGCTGGGCGTGTGGGTCAGACGCGTGGTGATCGCCCTGGCGATCTTCGCGGTGATCGCCGGCTTGCTGCTGTTCGGCAGCGTGCTGCTGTTCCGTAAGGGCGGGGCGCAGAACCTCGGTGACCTGAAGTACCTCTACTTCGGCATCGCGCTCGTGGTGATGATGATTCTGCGGCCACAGGGTCTGTTCCCGGTGCGGCAGAAGCTGCTCGCCTACGGCAGACAGGTGTACCAGGCCGTTGTGCGCAAGCCGGCGGCCGAATCGATCGGAGCAGGGCGATGACGGGGCCGGGCGCGGGAGACGCGCTGTATGACAACGAAGACATGAAGGCCGGCTACCAGCCACCGCCCGAGGTCGAGCCGACCGGCGAGGTCGACGTCACCGCGGTGATGCCCGAACTCGCCGATGCCGACACTGTCGCCGAGGTGGTCGCGCCGCATCGCGCGATCGAGACCGCCGTCGGCGAGCCGCTGCTGCGCACCGACGGTCTGACCGTCAAGTTCGGCGGTCTGACCGCGCTCGACGGGGTGAGTTTCGAGATCCGCCGCGGCGAGATCCTCGGGCTGATCGGCCCGAACGGTGCGGGCAAGACCACCTGCTTCAACGCGATCACCGGCGTGTACAAGCCCGCGTCGGGCAGCGTGCACTTCGACGGTCGGCCACTGGCCAAGACCAAGCGCAACGAGATCACCCGGCTGGGTATCGCGCGCACGTTCCAGAACGTGCGGTTGTTCGGCGAGATGACGGCGCTGGAGAACGTGGTCGTCGGCACCGACGCTCGCCACACCACCTCGGTGCCCGGCGCGGTGTTCCGCACCCCGAAGTTCAAGCGCGAGGAACGTGACGCCATCGAACGCGGCATGGCGCTGCTCGAGTTCGTCGGCATCGCGCCGCGCGCGGTGGAGAAGGCCCGCAACCTGTCCTACGGAGATCAGCGCAGACTCGAGATCGCGCGGGCGCTGGCCACCGAGCCCAAACTGCTGTGTCTGGACGAGCCGGCTGCTGGTTTCAATCCCAGCGAGAAGTCGGCGCTGATGGATCTGATCCGCAAGATCCGCGACGACGGCTACACCGTGCTGCTCATCGAGCACGACATGCGCCTGGTGATGGGCGTGACCGACCGGATCGTGGTCCTGGAGTTCGGGCGCAAGATCGCCGACGGCCTGCCCACCGCGGTGCGCGAGGACCCGGCGGTGATCGCGGCCTACCTCGGCGTGCCCGACGCGGACACCATCGCCGAGGTGCGCGAGGAATCCGTGGCCGCTGCGGAGGAGGGGGCGACCCCTTCGCCGGTTGTGGTGCAGGCGCGCGAGGACGAGCCCGAAGCCGTTGCCGAGAAGGCGGTGCCGCTGCTCGAGGTGCAGGACATGGTCGTGAACTACGGCCGGATCGAAGCGCTGCACGGCATTTCGCTCTCGGTCGCCGAGGGTGAACTGGTGACCCTGCTCGGCGCCAACGGCGCGGGCAAGACCACCACCATGCGGGCGATGTCGGGCCTGCTACCGCTCACCTCGGGCCGGATCCTGTTCCAGGGCAAAGACATCACCACGATGAAGGCGCACGATCGGGTGGTCGAGGGTCTCATCCAGGCGCCCGAAGGCCGCGGTGTGTTCCCCGGCATGACAGTCGCGGAGAACCTCGACATGGGTTGCTACGGCAGGCCTTTCGAGAAGAAGACCGAGTACCAGCAGACCCTGGATTGGGTCTTCGAACTGTTCCCCCGCCTGGCCGAACGCCGCAAGCAGGTCGGCGGCACGATGTCGGGCGGCGAACAGCAGATGCTCGCCATCGGCCGCGCCCTCATGGCCCGGCCCAAGCTGCTGCTGCTCGACGAACCCTCGATGGGTCTCGCCCCCATGGTGATCCAGCAGATCTTCCGGATCATCAGCGAGATCAACCGCCAGGGCACCACCGTGCTGCTCGTGGAACAGAACGCCCAACAGGCCCTGACCCGCAGCGATCGCGCCTACATCCTGGAAACCGGCGAGGTCACCAAGTCCGGCCCCGGTGCGTCGTTGCTGACCGACCCCGCGGTCAAGTCGGCCTACCTGGGTGTCGATTGACCCGGGATTCGTCCACCGTCCGGCCCCGTATCGCGATCGAGCGATGCGGGGCCGGATCTGTCGGTGGGGGTGCCTAGACTCATGCGCGTGAGTTCACCGACGACTGCGCAGGCATCGACTACGACCACTGCCCCTGACGGCGAGCGGCCTACGCTGCTGCTCCTGGACGGGCATTCGATCGCCTATCGCGCGTTCTTCGCGCTACCGGCGGAGAACTTCAAGACCGTCACGGGTCAGACCACCAACGCGGTGTACGGATTCACCTCGATGCTGATCAATCTGCTGCGCGACGAGAAGCCGAGCCATGTGGCCGCGGCGTTCGACGTGTCGCGCAAGACTTTCCGCACCGAGGCGTACCCGGAGTACAAGGCCAATCGCAGCGCCACCCCCGACGAGTTCCGTGGGCAGGTCGAACTCACCAAGGACGTGCTCGGCGCGATGGGCATTCCGGTGATGGCCATCGACGGCTACGAGGCCGACGATGTGATCGCCACCCTCACCACCCAGGCCGTCGCTCAGGGCTACCGGGTCTTCATCGTCACCGGCGACCGCGACGCGATCCAGCTGGTCAACGACGACGTCACCGTGCTCTACCCGAAGAAGGGCGTCTCGGATCTAACCCGTTTCACCCCGGCCGAGGTGGAGACCAAATACGGCCTCACCCCCGCGCAGTACCCCGACTACGCGGCTCTGCGCGGCGACCCGAGCGACAATCTGCCCGGCATTCCCGGCGTGGGGGAGAAGACCGCCGCCAAGTGGATCCGCGAATACGGTGACCTCGCCACCCTCGTCGACCGGGTCGACCAGGTGAAGGGCAAGGTCGGCGACTCGCTGCGCGCGAACCTGTCGAGTGTGGTGCTCAACCGCCAGCTCACCGAGATGGTGCGCGAGGTGCCGCTGCCCTACACCCCCGACCAGCTGATCAAGGCGCCGTGGGACCGCGACAAGATCCACCAGCTCTTCGACGACCTCGAGTTCCGGGTGCTGCGCGACCGGCTCTTCGACACCCTCGGTTCGCCCGAGCCGGAAGCCGAATCAGGTTTCGAGATCAGCGGTGGCGCCCTCGATCAGGGCGCGGTCGCCGACTGGCTGGCCGAGCACGCGAAAGCCGGTGTGCGCCACGGTCTCTCGATCGTCGGGACCGGCACTCCGGTGCACGGTGACGCGCGGGCACTGGCCATCGCCGCCGCCGACGGTGAGGGCGGCTACATCGACCTGACCGTGCTCACCCCCGACGATGAAACCGCCCTCGCGGCCTGGCTGGCCGACCCCGAGGTGCCCAAGGCCCTGCACGAGGCCAAGTCCGCCGGTCACGCGTTGCGCGGGCGCGGCTTCACCCTGGGCGGTCTCACCACCGACACCGCCCTGTCGGCCTACCTGGTCCGCCCCGGCCAGCGCAGCTTCAACCTCGACGACCTGTCCCTGCGCTACCTCAAGCGCGAACTGCGCGTCGAGACCGGCGACACCGGCCAGCTCTCCCTGCTCGACGACGAGGACACCCTCGCCGCCGATATTGCGCGCGAGGAGATGCTGCGCGCCCGCGCGGTCGCCGACCTGGCCGTCGCCCTGGATACCGAACTCGAGGCGATCGAATCGACCCCGCTGCTCACGGAGATGGAGCTGCCCCTGCTCGGCGTGCTCGGTCAACTCGAGGAAGCGGGCATCGCGGTCGACGTCGCCCAGCTCGAAAACCTCCAGCAGCAGTTCGCCGACCGCGTCACCGAGGCCGCGAACTCCGCCTACGACGTGATCGGCAAGCAGATCAACCTCGGCTCGCCCAAGCAGCTGCAGGTGGTGCTGTTCGACGAACTCGACATGCCGAAGACCAAGCGCACCAAGACCGGCTACACCACCGACGCCGACGCGCTGGAATCGCTGTTCGAGAAGACCGGCCACGCGTTCCTGGAACACCTGCTGGCCCACCGCGACGCGACCCGGCTCAAGGTGACCGTCGACGGCCTGCTCAAGTCGGTCTCCGACGACGGTCGCGTGCACACCACGTTCAACCAGACCATCGCCGCGACCGGTCGACTCTCCTCGACCGAGCCGAACCTGCAGAACATCCCGATTCGTACCGATACCGGCCGCCAGATCCGCGACACGTTCGTGGTCGGTCCCGGCTTCGCCGAACTCATGACCGCCGACTACAGCCAGATCGAGATGCGCATCATGGCGCACCTGTCCGGTGACGCCGGCCTGATCGAGGCGTTCAATTCCGGTGAGGACCTGCATACCTTCGTCGCGTCGAAGGCCTTCGACATCCCGATCGCGGAGGTGAGTCCCGAGCTGCGCCGCCGGATCAAGGCCATGTCCTACGGCCTCGCCTACGGTCTCAGTTCCTATGGCTTGAGCGCTCAGCTGAAGATCAGCACGACCGAGGCCAAAGAGCAGATGGACGTCTACTTCGACCGTTTCGGCGGCATCCGCGACTACCTTTCCGACGTCGTCGATCAGGCCCGCAAGGTCGGCTACACCCAAACCCTGTTCGGTCGCCGCCGCTACCTCCCCGACCTGGACTCCAGCAACCGCCAGCGCCGCGAATCCGCCGAACGCATGGCGCTGAACGCTCCCATCCAGGGCACCGCCGCCGACATCATCAAGGTCGCGATGATCAACGTGCAGAACGCGATCCGCGAGGCAGGACTGCGCTCGCGCATGCTGCTGCAGATCCACGACGAACTGGTCTTCGAGGTGGTCGACGGCGAACGCGAAGCGCTCGAAACCCTTGCGCGCGAACAGATGTCCGCCGCGATCGAACTCTCGGTCCCGCTCTCCGTCTCCGTCGGCACCGGCCGTAGCTGGGACGCGGCCGCGCACTGACCGGGCCACACAGCACAATGGACACCGACCCGCGCGGGTCGGTGCCCATTGTGGGCGTGTCAGGGAACGCTGATTACGCGTTGACCGTCACGGCATCGTCGGCGATCGAGTAGCTGATCGAACCGTTCTCGAACTGGCTCACCTTGCCGCCGTCGATGTCCTGCTCGTCGGTGGTCGGGTAGCCCAGCCGCCCGCCCGCGCCGCCTTCGGCTTCCCATGCCAGTCGGATGGCGCCGTACACGGTCTTGGCTCCGGTCGGGAGCTTGAAGTAGATGACTCCGCCGGTGAATTCCTGGAACTTGCCACCGTTGGGGGCGTCCTGCTCTGCGGAGGTCGGCTCACCCAGCGGGCTGGACGCGCCACCGGCTTCGTTGTAGTGATCGCCGATAGCCCCAGTGACTTCGAATGCCATGTCGAACAATTCCTTTCACGCAGTAACAATTGGCCTAGCGGCGGCGACGCTACAGTGCGATCGCCCGTTCTGGGCGGCGACTCGCGGGGGATTCACGATCTGGTCACACTTCGTTTGCCGGTGATTTGCTCGTGACCGGCGGCTGGAGTCGGCGCACGATCTACCGGCCGTCATCGGGAAACCTGTTGCGGCGCTAGAGAAAACGCCGACCGATAGCTTCGGCGATCTTGCCGGGCTCGTGCTCGGGGATGAAGTGCTTGGCGTCGGGCAGTTCGAGGACCTGGTGATCGGTGAAGGTGTCGCGCATCCGCGGCAGGAACGCCGAGGCGCGAAAAGCCATGTCCTTCATGCCCCAGACCAGCAAGGTGGGTTTGGCGCCGAGTCGAGCGGGCACGTCGGTGGCCAGTTGCTCGAGCAGTGGACGCGCGGCCAGGATCTGCCCGGGCATAGCGGCGATGCCGCGCCTGGCCTCGGGTGAGGGCTGCACGTTGCGGTAGTGATCGGCCTCGGCGGCGCTGATCGTGTTCCGCAGCTCGGCGATCAGAAACCGCTCGACGAGCAGGTTGTTGTTCAGGATCCGCCGCTGCATCGGCCTGCTGCCCATGACCCGGCTGAAGGCCTTCTGTGGCCAGGTGTCCGTCGGCCACAGCAGGGTGTTGCCGAGCACCAGCCCGCGAACCCGGTCGGCGCGAGCGGTGCCGACGGCGGCGCCGATCGGCCCACCCCAGTCCTGGCCCATGATCACGAACTGGTCCAGCTCGAGATGGTCGACGAGTTCGCCGACCACGGCGGCGTGTTCGGCGATGGTGTAGCCGTAGCCCGGTGGCCGCTCGGACAAGCCGAAGCCAGGGTAATCGACTGCTACGCAACGGAATCGGTCGCCCAGCTCACCGATGATCTTGCGATAGAGAAAACTCCACGTGGGGCTGCCGTGACAGAACAGGATGGGGATTCCGGAGCCCTCGTCGATGTAGTGCACCCGGCCCGCGGAGGAATCGAACCACCGGGACTCGAAGGGGTAGAGAGCTTTGTCCGGTGTGAAATCGATCAGCATCGCATCCATCCTGTCCGAGGGCTTCGAACCGACCTTACGGACGAAGAGATCCGCGGTTCAAGGTGTGCTCCGAGGGTCCGGTCAACGCCCGGGTCCGGTGCATCGGCTCGGGTGCGGCGAACTGTGGCAGCATCGGCCGTATGACCGAACCCGTCATCGCGACCCCGCTGCCAGACTGCCCCGATATCGAGCAGGCCTTCGCGATGTCGTGGCCGGTGCGGCTGGGCGATACCGATGGCGACGACCGGTTGCGGCTCGACGCGGTGGCGCGGTATCTGCAGGACATCGGATTCGATCACCTCGATGCGGTCGAGGACGGCGATGCCCATCAGGCGTGGATCGTGCGACGCACGGTCATCGACGTGTACGAGCCGATCGTGTTCGGCGACCGCGTCCAGCTACGCCGCTGGGCCGACGCGCTCTCGAATCGCTGGTGCGACATGCGAATTCGGCTACGCGGTGAGAAGGGTGGCCACATCGAAGCCGCGGCGTTCCTGATCCATATCGACCCCGTCGCCGGTCGCCCCACCCGGATGAGCGATGCGTTCATGGCGCCCATGCTGGCCGGCACCACCGAACACCGCCTGCGCTGGAAAGCGGCCCTGGCCGAACTCGACGACCCGCACGTGGAGTCGGTGCCGTTCCCGCTGCGCGTCACCGACGTCGACCGGCTCGGCCACGTCAACAACGCCGTGTACTGGGAAGCGGTCGAGGAAGCCCTCGCCGCGCACCCGGACCGCCACCGGCTGCCGTACCGGGCGATCGTGGAACACGTCGGCCCGGTGATGATGGGCGACAAGGTGGCGTTGCGGACGAGCTCGCGGTCCGACAGCCTGCGCATCCAAGTCGACGTCGACGGCTCGGCGCGCGCGCTCGCCTCGGTGGCACCCCTACCCGGCACGATCCCGGGGCGCTGATCCGGCGGCGATAGCGTCGAATCGCCGCGACCGCGCCCGATGTTACCGATCCTGAGCTGCGGTGATGGTACTCACCGGTAGACACTCCGGGCGGTAGACCAGGTTGCGGTTTCGCGACGATCGCCCTATTCTCGAGTGCGTGCCGAATCCCGCCCGCTGTGCCGCGCTGCTAGTCGCTGACCGCGACCTCGCGGTCGCTGCTGCGCAGACCGCGCAGGAAGCTTCACGGCGAATTCTTCTCGTAGTAATCCGCCGTAGCGGGGTCTGATTCGGACCAGCCCCTACGCTGCGGGCTGTATTTCATCGTTCTGCTGGTCCCACCCTGCCAACGAAGACATCTTCGGGAAGACCTCACCTGCAATGACGCTGACACTGGACCATGCCCTGTTCGCCGCCGCCCCCAAGGGCCTGCGCGCCGAGCTCACCGACCTCGACCCCGCCGCTTTCCTCGACCGGTACACCCGCGCCGACGGATCCATCGCCCTGCGCGAATGGTCTTGTTCCGGAACGGATTTCACCGCCACCCTGGAATTCGCCGACCACCTTCGCACCGTCATCGCCACCGGCAGCCCGGTCGCGGCGATGACCTCCGCGCTCTACGACGAGGGCTACCCCCTCGAGATCCTGCACTTCCATCAGCGCCCGACCGCCGACGGCATCGCCACTTTTATGCAGTGCGAGTTCAACGGCAGGCGCGGCTGGGCGGTGGCGACAGCCACCGGCAGCGCGGAATCGACCGTGCGCGCCATGATCGCCGGTGTCAACCTGCTCGCGGGCTGACACCACACAGAACACACAAGGGCCCGTTCACCTCGAAAGGTGAACGGGCCCTTCGCGTTACGCGCAAGGTATGCGGCGCCGAACTACTCGGCGGGGGAGGACTCCTGCTGCTCGGCGATCTGCTTGCGCACCTCGTCCATGTCCAGGTCCTTGATCTGGGTCACCAGATCCTCGAGCGCGGCAGGCGGCAGTGCGCCGGGCTGGGCGAACACGAGCACGCCCTCGCGGAAGGCCATGATGGTCGGGATCGACTGGATGTTGGCGGCAGC
Source organism: Nocardia sp. NPDC058519 (assembly GCF_042719755.1). Taxonomy (NCBI): domain Bacteria; kingdom Bacillati; phylum Actinomycetota; class Actinomycetes; order Mycobacteriales; family Nocardiaceae; genus Nocardia; species Nocardia sp. NPDC058519. The sequence continues at coordinate 21,244 of NZ_JBHXNK010000016.1, forward strand.
GGCGAGCCCCTGCTCGGCCTCGGTATCGACCTTGCCGTACACGACGTCGGTGTGCTTTTCCGACGAGGTTTCGTAGGTCGGCGCGAAACTGCGGCACGGACCGCACCACGAAGCCCAGAAATCGACGAGGACCACGTCGTTTCCGGTGATGACTTCGTCGAAGTTCTGCTGGGTCAGCGTCTGGGTGGCCATGACGTCCTCTCCTTGTCGGTGTCCTCGGCTGTAACGCCGGGGCGTCCCACTATCTTCCCCCGATCACGATTCGCTCCTGCCGCGCCTCCCCGTCCCAGCGGCGAATCCCCACGATGAGCGACCGGAAATCGGTGTCGGCCGCGACCGCCCGCACCGCGTCGCCGAGCCGTTCGGGGGGCACGCGCCGCGCCAGGGTCACGTGCGGTGTCCACGCGCCGGGAGCCATGGTCGCCGGTCTGCCGGGGCAGGGCGAGACCACCTCGCTGACCCGGCGATGCAGGGCGAGCAGGTCCGCGGTGACGACGACCGCCCTGACCAGGATCGGTCGGCGCGCCCCGAAGACGAGCAGTCCGCCCAAACGGATCGGCAGCGGCTCGAACGCGAGCCGCTCGAGCGCGTGGTCGATGCGCGGCCAGATCTCGCGCGCCACCGCGACGGTGATGTGCGGCCGATAGATCTCGGCGTGGCGACTGCCGAGGCCTGCTTCGGCAATAACCGCCCATTGCCTGCGGATCTCCGTCTCGCCGCCCTCGTCGAGGAGCAACTCCACCGACTGCACCATGATCTGCAGAAACTAGTCGCTGCGGCGTGTCCGCACAGCCCACTCGCTCGATCCGGACCGGACACGCGCGAGGATGGGGGAGTGAACGGTGTGAAGGCGAACCTGCGACTCGGTGTGATCGACGGCGACGGAATCGGCCCCGAGGTGGTGGCCGCGACCCGAGCGGTCGTCGACGAAGCGATCGGCGCGGCCGGGCTCGCGCCGGTGGAGTGGGTGCCGCTGCTGATCGGGCACGAGGCGATCGCCGCCTACGGCAACCCGCTGCCGGAACAGACCATGACCGCCCTCGAGGACCTCGACGCCTGGATCCTCGGTCCCCACGACAACGCCTCCTACCCGTCGGACATGCGGGTGGCACCGGGCGGCGTCATCCGCAAACGCCTCGGGCTCTACGCGAACATCCGCCCCGCCGCCGCGTTCACCGGGGTGCGCGCGCTGGCGCCCGATATCGATCTGGTGATCGTCCGGGAGAACAGCGAGGGCTTCTACGCCGACCGCAATATGTTCGCAGGCTCGGGGGAGTTCCGCCCCACCGAGGACGTGGCGATGGCGGTCGCGGTGATCACGCGCAAGGCGTGCGAGCGGATCGCGCATCAGGCGCTGCGACTGGCGCAGGGCAGGCGCAAGCGGGTCACCGTGGTGCACAAGGCCAATGTGCTGCCGATGACGACCGGCCTGTTCCGTGACGTCTGTTACGAAGTGGCCGAGCAGTATCCGGACGTGCGGGTCGACGACGAACACGTCGACGCGATGGCGGCGCACCTGGTCCGCTCACCTGCCGGGTTCGACGTGATCGTCACCGAGAACCTGTTCGGCGACATCCTCTCGGACCTGGCCGGTGAGCTCAGTGGTTCCCTCGGCATGGCCGCCTCGCTCAACTGCTCCGATACGCGCGCGATGGCGCAGGCCGTGCACGGCGCGGCGCCGGGTCTGGCCGGACACAATCGGGCCAATCCCGCCGCGCTGCAATTGTCGGCGGCAATGTTGTTGCGCTGGTTGGCGGTTCGTGACGACAATAGGGTGCTCCATGATACGGCCGACCGTATTACCCACGCCGTGACGGCGACACTGGCGGCCGGAATCGCGACCGCGGATCTCGGCGGCCTGGCTTCCACCAGCGAATTCACCGAGCAGGTCAGTGCCCGCGTGCACCGGAGGTGAAGGGACCCCTTTCACATTGGCTGATTAATCTTCGGTTACTGTCGCACCACGCTGTGTCCGGTTCGCATACATTGCCAAACAGGCGCTGACACGTGGCCGGCGTCGACGTGAAATGTGGAGGCTCCTTTGTCTGTTCGAACTGTCCTCGGCCGTGGCGCCGTGCGGCTGCTGTGTACCGTCGCCGGCGGTGCCTTGTTGTTGACCGGCTGCGCCGAGAACACCGAGGGCGACGGCGCCTCGGTGAGCAAGGTGTCGGCGGAGAAGGTCGACGCGCTCGCCGCGGCCGTCCCCGACAAGGTGAAGCAGGCAGGCAAGTTGGTCGTCGGCGTGAACGTGCCGTACCAGCCGAACGAGTACAAGGACGCCAGCGGCAAGATCGTCGGCTTCGATGTCGACCTCCTCGACGCCGTCGCGAGCACCCTCGGACTGAAGGTCGACTATGTCGAATCCTCGTTCGAGAAGATCATTCCCGCCATTCAGGCAGGCACCTACGACGTGGGTATGTCCTCGATCACCGATTCGCGCGAACGCGAACAGCAGGTCGATTTCACGACCTATTTCTCCGCGGGTATCCAGTGGGCCCAGCAAACCGGTAAAGCGATCGATCCGAATAACGCGTGCGGCAAGAAGGTCGCCGTACAGTCCACTACGGTCGAGCACACCGACGAGATTCCCGCCAAGAGCGCCAAGTGCGTCGCCGAGGGTAAGCCCGCTATCGATATGAAGGCATTCGACGAGCAGAGCGCCGCGACCAACGCATTGGTGCTCGGCCAGGTCGACGCGATGTCGGCGGATTCCCCGGTGACCGCGTACGCGATCAAGCAGAGCGAAGGCAAGATCGAGTCGGCGGGCCCGCTGTTCGATTCCGCGCCCTACGGCTGGGCCGTGCAGAAGTCCTCCCCGCTGGCGGTGGCCCTGCAGAAGGCGCTGCAGCACCTGATCGACAACGGTAAGTACGGCGAGATCACCACCAACTGGGGTGTGCAGGACGGTCAGATCAAGACCTCGGTGATCAACGGTGCAGTGAGCTGACGTGACCGACGAGAAAGACACGGTGGAGGTGCCCGGACCGGGCACCGAACCCGAACCGATCAAAGCGGTCCCGCTGCGCAGGCCGGGCCGCTGGATCGCGGCGGCAATCATCCTGATCCTGGTGGGATTGTTCGTCTACGGCGCTGCCACGAATCCCGCCTACCGGTGGGACACCTACGGCAAGTACCTGTTCGACAGCCGGATCACCGCCGGCGCGATCGTCACCCTGGAACTCACCGTGCTCGCGATGGCGATCGCGGTGGGTCTGGGCACCGTCCTCGCGGTGATGCGCCTGTCGCCGAACCCGGTGCTGCGCACGGCGGCCTGGGTGTATCTGTGGATCTTCCGCGGGACTCCGGTCTATGTGCAGTTGGTGTTCTGGGGCCTGGTTCCCTCGCTCTACAAGCAGATCGACCTCGGCGTGCCGTTCGGCCCGCAGTTCTTCCATCTCGACGTGCAGAGCCTGCAGGCCGCGTTCCTGTTCGCCGTGATCGGCCTCGGTCTCAACGAGGCCGCGTACATGGCCGAGATCGTGCGCGCGGGCATCAACTCCGTCGGTGAGGGTCAGCGCGAAGCGTCGGTGGCACTTGGCATGTCGTGGACGCAGACGATGCGCCGCACCGTGTTGCCACAGGCCATGCGGGTGATCATCCCGCCCACCGGCAACGAGCTGATCGGCATGCTCAAGACGACCTCGCTGGTCACCGCGATTCCGCTGAGTACCGACCTGTTCGGCCGCGCCCGTGACATCTACGGCGTGAACTTCCAGCCGATCCCGCTGCTGCTCGTCTGTGCCACCTGGTACCTGGCGATCACCAGCATCCTCATGGTCGGCCAGTACTACTTGGAACGGTATTACTCGCGCGGTGCCACCCGGCAGCTCACGGCCAAGCAGCTGCAGGAACTGGCCACGGCGCAGGCGGCGGTGAAGGCGAAATGACCGAACAAGTTGCGGCAGTCCCGCCGATGGTGCTGGCTGACCGGGTGTGCAAGAGCTTCGGCGCGCTCCAGGTGCTCAAGGGCATCTCGCTCGAGGTGGAGCGCGGCAAGGTGCTCACCCTGGTCGGTCCGTCGGGCTCGGGCAAGTCGACGTTCCTGCGGTGCATCAATCACCTCGAGCAGGTGAACGCGGGCAGGCTCTACGTCGACGGCGATCTCGTGGGCTACCGGGAGAAGAACGGCAAGCTCTACGAGATGCACGAGCGTGATGCCGCGGTCCAGCGTCGCGATATCGGCATGGTGTTCCAGCATTTCAACCTGTTCCCGCACCGCACGGCGCTGGAGAACGTGATCGAGGCGCCGATCCAGGTGCGCGGGATCCGCAAATCCGACGCGATCGTCCGGGCCGAGGAACTCCTCGAGCGGGTCGGTCTCTCGGCCAAGCGCAACGCCTACCCCGCACAGCTGTCGGGCGGTCAGCAGCAGCGTGTGGCCATCGCGCGAGCACTGGCGATGGACCCCAAGCTGATGCTGTTCGACGAGCCGACCTCGGCGCTGGATCCCGAGCTGGTCGGTGAGGTCCTCGCCGTCATGCGGGAGCTGGCCGACTCGGGCATGACCATGCTTGTGGTGACCCACGAGATGGGCTTCGCCCGCGAGGTCGCCGACGAACTGGTGTTCATGGACGCCGGTGTGGTGGTGGAGTCGGGACCGCCGCGTGAACTGCTGGCCAACCCCCAGCACGAGCGCACGCAGGCGTTCCTGTCACGTCTGCTCTGACATCACATCTGCCACGACACGGCGGCCCCGCGAATTCGTGGGGCCGCCGTGTCGTTCACGAGGTGGGTTTCAGCCGTTCCATGGAGACCTGCGCTTGGGCGATGCGGCGGATGATGGCCAGCGCGGTGTCGCCGAGGACCGTGAGTACGACGACCGCGTCGACGATGTCGTCGCGGTCGCCGGCCGACAGCGCGGCCGTCACGTCGTTTTCCGCGACCACGCGCGCGCCGTCGAAATAGGCGGGCATGGCGGTGGTGGCCCAGTCCCGGTAACCCAGTTGCGACAGGCGGACGATCATGCTGGCGAGATTGTCGACGGCCTCGAGGCTGTGGTGTCGGCTCCAGCCGCGCCGGTCCATCTCCGTGCACACGACCTGGTACGCGCGATCCCATTCGGCGTCGTGCACGGCGGGCACGTCGGGGGACACGCTGTCCTGCGCAAGGCCGAGGACGCGGAACAGCGGCAGGTCGGGGGAGTCGATCGCCGCGAGAACGTCGGAGACGGTGGCGACCGGTATCCCGCCCACCTCGATCAACGCGCGGATCAAACGCAGTCGGCGTAGGTGGTCTTCGCCGTAGTTGGCCTGGTTGGGGCTGGTGCGTTCGCCTGGGGGCAGCAGGCCCTCGCGCAGGTAGTACTTGATGGTCGCCACCGCGATGCCGCTGCGTTCACTCAACTCCGAGATCCGCACTCTTACCTCCGATTTCGTTCCCACCCCTTGCCTACGCCATGTGTAGCGGATAGTCTAACTATCCATAACGGATAGTATAGCTATCTATCTCTGGGAGATTCGAATGTCAGTCCTGACCGCCCCCTCGCTGCCCCGCCCCAACGCCCCTCTGCATCGACCGCTGATGTATTTCGCCGCTGCCAACGCCGCGCTCGTAGTGGTCGGCCTGATCGGGATGCTGGTCGATGACCGGGTGATCGCCGGGTCGGCCGCCTGGTTCAAGCCGACCAAGTTCGCGATCTCGTTCGTGTTCTACGGCGTGGCCCTGGCTTGGTTGATGTCGTTGCGGCCCAAGCCTTCTCGGCTCGCCTCGTGGATGGCCACGGTGATCGTGGTCGCCGGGGTGATCGAACAGGCGATCATCTTCGGGCAGGTGATCCGCGGGACCCGCAGCCACTACAACATGACCACCACCCTGGACGGCACCCTCTGGGTGATCATGGGATCCACCATCGTCATCCTGTTCCTGGCAACCCTGGTGATCGGGATCGGACTGATGCGCGAACGCCTCGGCGACGCCTCGATCACCTGGTCGATTCGTCTCGGCATCGCGATCACATTGGTCGGATTGGCGCTGGGAAATCTGATGCCGCAGCAGGAATCCGGCGTCGAGGGAATCGCGGGCGCGCACACTGTCGGAGCTCCCGACGGCACCCCCGGCATGCCGCTGACCGGGTGGAGCACTACCGACGGTGACCTGCGGATTCCGCACTTCTTCGGCATGCACGCCCTACAGGCGTTGCCACTGCTCGCCGCGCTGCTGGTGTTCCTGGCGCCACGGATCCCCGCACTGCGTCCGACGCGGGTGCGGCTGGGCCTGATCATCACCGCGTCGGCGGGTTACGCGGCGGTGCTCGCGCTGGTCACCTGGCAGGCGTTGCGTGGGCAGCCGTTGATCCATCCCGATCAGGCCACGCTGACCGCTGCGGCCGCGATCGTGACCGGAGTTGTTGTCGGAGTAATGATCTCGGTCGCGAGCGCGGCCGGTTCCCGAAAGGTAGTCACCGCATGAGCACGCTGTTCGACCTGTCGTTCTTCGTCACGGTGCCGTTCTGGGCCTTGATGATCTTCGCCCCGACCTGGCGCTGGACCCGCACGATCATCTCCTCACCGTGGATAGTGCTGGTGCCCTTGGTGGTATGGGCGATCGTCGCGGTGCCGGTGCTCGGCGCGATGTGGTCACTGGTGACCTCGCCGTCGCTGGACGCGATCACCGAAGCCACCGCCGACCCTGCCGTACTGACCGCACTATGGGCTCAGATCATCGCGTGGGACCTGTTCCTCGGGCGCTGGGTCTACCTCGACAGTCGTGAGCGCAATATCCATCCGCTGCTGATGGGGCCGCTACTCGTCGGCACGATCCTGTTGTCGCCCATCGCGTTTCCGATCTACCTGCTGGTGCGTGAAGTCGCACGCCGCGGTAGTTCGCCAGTGCCGCAAGCGAGCCCGGTCAGCGCGTAGCCGCCGTGGGCCGGACTCCGACGAGTCCGGCCCACGTAGTTACTGGCGTCGGCGCGGTGACGCCGCCGCTACAACGGCATCAGGCGATGTTTGCGCGGGGCCTGTTCGACGTGTTTGTCACCGAGTAGTCGCAGCGCTTTGCGGATTTCCAGCCGCGTGGTCGACGGCTCGATGACCGCGTCGATGTAACCGCGTTCGGCGGCGGTCCACGGTGTCGCGACCGCGGCGTTGTAGAAGTCGACCATCTGCTGACGCACAGCAGGCCGCTCGGCCGCCGGGACGGCGGCGAGCTGCTTGCGCTGCGTCAGTCCCACCGCGGCCTCGGCGCCCATCACGGCGATGCGCGCGGTCGGCCAGGCGAGGTTGATATCGCCGCCGAGCTGCTTGCACCCCATCACCGCGTAGCCGCCGCCGTAGGCCTTGCGAACCACCACGGTGACGATCGGGACGGTGGCCTCGACAACCGCGAAGAAGAATCGGCCGCCGCGTTTGATGACGCCGATCCTCTCCTCCTCGACTCCCGGCAGCACACCCGGTGTGTCGACGACGAACACCAGCGGAATGTCGAACGCGTCGCAGAGGCGGATGAAATGCGCGGCCTTGTCCGATCCGCGCGCATCGATCGCGCCGCTGGCCACCAGCGGCTGATTGGCGACGACCCCGACGCTGCGTCCGTCGACTCGCGCGAATCCGGTGATCAGATTGCGGGCGGCGCCGTCGCCGATCTCGTGGAACTCCCCGTCATCGAAGATCCGGAGCAACACCTCGTACATGTCGTAGCCCATGCGATCGGAATCCGGTATCAGCGAGTCGAGTTCGCGATCGGAGTCGGTGATCTCGGGTTCCAGACCGGGATTGACCAGCGGCGCCCGCTCGTAGCAGTTCGACGGCATGAAGCTCAAATATGTTCGCGCCCACTCGAACGCGGCCTTCTCATCCACCGCCACGTGGTGGATATTGCCGTTGTTCGCCTGGTTGAACGCGCCGCCGAGCTCGTCGAGGGTCACTTCCTCGCCGGTGGTCTCGCGGATGATCTCGGGACCGGTCACGAACATGTACGCCGACTCGGTCGCGATCAGCACATCGGTATTGATCGGCGAGTACACCGCGCCCGCAGCGCATTTGCCCAACATCACCGACACCTGCGGCACCACCCCGGACAGCCGCGTCTGCCGCCTGCTCATCTCCGCGTACCAGGCCAGTGAGGTGACCGCGTCCTGCACCCGCGCACCGCCGGAGTCGTTGATCGCCACGAACGGGCACGCGATATCGGCCGCCAGATCCATCGCCATCGCGACCTTGCGCCCGAACATCTCACCCACCGATCCGCCGAACACGGTCTGGTCGTGGGCGATCACCACCACCGGCCGCCCGTCGATCCTGCCGTGCCCGGTGACCACACCGTCGCCGTAGAGCCCGTCGGCCGCGCCCGGCTGCTTCACCAGCGCGCCGATCTCGGTGAAACTGCCCTGGTCGAGAAGTATTTCGATGCGTTCGCGTGGGCTGGGAATTCCTTTCGCCGCACGCTTGGCGATCCCCGCCTTCCCCGCCGGTTCCCGCGCCGCCCTCAGATTGTCCCGCAGCTCTTGCAGTTTCGCAGCAGTAGTCGACTCCACCACGCACGCCCTTCCTCGTCCTGGTCGAGCTCTCCTCCATCGGATCGAAACAGCGTAACGCCGAGGTTCGCGCCGACGTCATCGGCACGACGGCCCGCTTCCTGACGAATCAGGGAAATTTGTCGTGTGGGTCCGAATTGTCTTCTACCGAAGGTTCCTTGGGTAGTCAGATCGGACAGCGGCGATCATCGAGAGACACGGTGCCTGCGGACTCGGCGGTCGAGCTCTCCTTCATCGGTTACAGCATGTCTGAATACCTACAGGTGTCCAGACACCGCCCTTCTCGGGCGTCGTCGGCTCACGGCAACGAGGGTGGCGTGAACGTCGGTTTCCGCGTCAACCAGGCCGGTTTCACCGACATCCATGGGGTGTCGGTCAGCGCCTTCCTGTCGGCGGACTTTGGTGGCCCGGCCCCCTGCTCGGGGGTCCGGGGATCGTGAAAAGTCCTGGTCGATGTTCGGCCACACTGCGAGATTCACCGCCGCATTATGGTCGCGGTCACCGCGAAACCCACACACGCAGACGAACACTCGATCGGCCAAGGTCAGGGCAGGATTGATTGTCGCGCATTCCGAGCACCGTTTGCTCGAGGGATACCAACGATCCGCGATGGCGACCGTGCCGCCACGCCATGCCTGCTTGTAGGTGAGCATCCGGGCGAAGTCCGCCCATCCCGCATCGCTGATCGCGCGCGCCAAACAACGATTGCCGAGCATCCCCGCCACATTCAGATCTTCGATCACGAGCCGGTCGTGGGTTTTGACCAGCTTGTTGGCGACCTGATGGGCGAAGTGACGGCGGACATTCGCGATCCGATAATGATGCCGTGCCAGCCGAACGGCTGCGTCTCGACGGTTGTGTGACCCTTTCTGTTTCCGGGACAGGGACTTCGCGAGACGGCGTTGCCTGCCCAGCCCGGTGGTCAATGGTTTGGGTGCGGCCGAGATGCGATCGACTTCGGTCCCGTCGGCGGTCGCGGCGACAGCGAACACTGTCAACCCGAGGTCGATCCTGACCCAACCACCTTCGTTCCCGTGTTTGCGTGGTCGGTGGTGGTGAGACGGGTGTAAGTCCGCAGCTTCGACGGTCAGGCTGATCCACCATCGTCGCGCCCGGTACGAAACGGTGGCATGGAGGATTCTCGCCCGTTGCTTGATGAGTAGGCGCCGCAACCGGCGGGTGTCGTCGCGCACCCTGACCACGCCTATCCCAGGCAGGGTTACAGACCTGGCGGTGTCGTTGTCACCGACCCGGATCATCGCCCTTCCGGTGTTGGCTTGTTTGTTGCGGATCCGGAACGACGGAATGCTCTTCTTCTTCGACTTGAAACGGGGAAATCCAACCCGCTTGCCGGCGCGTTTACCGGAACGGGATTCGGAGAACGCGGCTAGGGCGCGTCCGCAGTCGACCGCGGCTTCTTCGAATACTTGCTGGCATACCTGGGCGCGCCATACCAGCCCGGTCACCTGAACCTCGGGGGATCCCGCCCGGGCTGACAGTGAAGACGCGCCCTGCGGCTTCGGTCTTCTTCCAGGAGTTGAACGCGTTGATCAGATCGAACCGTGTCCACGGCACGCGTTGTTCCGGGCAGGTTTTCCGACGGGTGAGGGCGGTCTTGACGAAATCGAGGCTTTGGTTGAACGCGAATCGGGCTGCTCCGGCATGCCGTGCGAGCACGTCGAACGGCTCGACGGCGGGGTCGAGGCAGTAGCGAAACGTGGTGTGGCGGCTCATCGTCGACGAGTGTGGCACATGCCACTGACAGTGATAGACAAACGCTACAACCCGGACCTGGTGGCCATCGAGGCGCGGAAGCGCGGTGCCTGGCTGGTGGAGCCCTATGTGGAGCGTTTCAGCCGCAGTTACGGTTGATGGCCCGACGGATCGTCGGAAGTCGTTGTCGGGGTTCGGGCGCCGAACGCGATGCGCAATTGGCCGAGCAGCACCGTGGCGGCCGGGCTGAGGGGGCGGTCGGTGCGCCAGGCGAGGGCGAGTCTGCCGTGGATTCGTGGGGCGACGATGTCGAGGGTTCGGACGCCGAACTCGGCGGCTTCGTCGGTGGTGAGCGCGGGGACGATCGCGGTGCCGAGGCCGCGCGCCGCGAGCTCGAGCAGTAACGGGGGAGCGGCGGCTTCGAAAGCGATGTTCGGGGTGAAACCGGCTGCGGTGCAGGATCGTTCGAATATTCCGCGCAGACCTGTGCCCCTGGTGAGGCAGATCAGCCTGCGGTCGGCGAGAGTCGCCAGGGTGATGGAGTTCGCCGATTCGGCGGGGTCGACGGGTGCGTCGCGCGCGACGGCGGCGACGAGCGGGGTCTCCAGGATAACGTGCAGGCCGATGCCGGAACCTGTTGGGGCGCCGGTCAATCCGGTGAGCGCGATATCGAGATCGCCGTGCTCGACGGCCGCGAGCATTCTTTCCGCGGTGTCCTCGGTGAGGCTGATCCCGACCTGCGGATGATCGTGGTGGAAATCGGCCAGCACTCCCGCGACATCGAATACTTCCGACGCCGCCCCGGAGATCATGCCGAGCCGGACCTGCCCGCGCAGCAATCCCGTGAACTCCCCGACCGTGTCGCCGATCCGGTCGGCGGCGGCCAGGGCGGCCCGCGCGTGCTCGAGCACGGCGGCGCCGACGTCGGTGAGCGTCACGGTGCGCGCGCCGCGGTCGAGCAGGCGCTGACCGAGTTCGCGTTCGAGTTGCCGGATCTGGGTGCTGAGGCCGGGCTGGGTCAAGTGCAGCCGTTCGGCGGCCTTGGTGAACCCACCTTCGTCGACGATCGTCACGAAGTAGCGCAGCTGCCGAAGTTCCATAAATATCGATTATAGGTAGCAGTAGAACTATCTCTTGTACTTATTCATTTGCCGGGCGCAGAGTCGAAGTCATGACCGATATCGCAACGAAGTTCGCCGGTCCGGTGTTCACCCCGGACGACCCCGGATACGCCGAGGAGATCGCCGGCTTCCAAACCGCCTACGCCCATCGTCCGGCGTTCGTGGTCGGCGCCCTGCACGGTCAGGACGTGCGCGCCGCGGTGGAATTCGCCGCACGGCACGGGCTCTCGGTGGCTGTGCAGGCGACCGGACACGGGTTGTCGGTCGCGGCCGATGGTGGGGTGCTCATCACGACCGGACGCATGGACGGCATCACCGTCGACCCGCAAGCCCGTACCGCCCGCATCGGTGCGGGGGTCCGCGCGGGTGCGCTGGTCGAGGCGGCGGCTCCGTACGGGCTGGCGCCTTTGAACGGGTCGTCGCCGTCGGTGGGCGTCGTCGGGTATGTGCTCGGCGGCGGGCTCGGATTGCTGGCGCGTGAATTCGGTTATGCCGCCGATCATGTGCGCCACATCGAGCTCGTGACCGCCGACGGCAGAATGCGCTCACTCGGCCCGCGCGACGAATTGTTCGGGGCGGTACTGGGTTCCGGCGGGAACTTCGGTGTGGTGACGGCGCTCGAACTCGACCTCGTCCCCGTCGCCGAAATCTACGGTGGCCAGCTGGTTTTCGACGCGCCACTGGTCGATGCGGCGCTGGAGACCTGGCGCACCTGGACCGAGACCGTGCCGAGCGCGCTGACCTCCACGATCGCGGTGGTGACCTATCCCGATATCCCGCCCGTGCCGGAATCGTTGCGAGGCCGCCACGTCGCCTCGATCCGAATCGCCTTCGACGGACCGGACGAGGAGGGGCAGCGGTGGGTCGCGCCGTTGCGGCAGATCGGACCTCGGCTGCGCGAGGACCTGCGCACGATGCCCTACGCCGAATCGCACACCATCCACAGCGATCCCCCCTTCCCGCACGCCTACGCCGCGACCAACGCACTGCTCTCGGAGCTGACACCGCAGGGTCTGTCCGCACTGCGCGCACTCACCGCGCCGGGCGGACAGGTCGACGCGGTGATCGACATCCGCCATCTCGGTGCCGCCCTCCGGCACGGCGGCCCGGCATCGATCGATCATCGCGATGCCGAGTACATCGTGCGGGTGATCACCGGTCCCGGCGAGGGTGACTCGGCGCCCGAAGGGCTGGCTGCGGTGCGAGAAGCGCTGGCGCCGTGGACGATCGGACACAGCCTCGCATTCCTCTACGGCGCAGGTGCCGCGGCGGACGAGGCCCAGACTACGGCCGGTTACTCCCCGGACACCTATCGCTGGCTGGCGGCGGCGAAAGCGAAGTACGACCCGCGAAACATGTTCCGGGCCAACCGCAACATCGCCCCCAGCCTCTAGCTCCTCTTGCCGGGCTTCCCGATATCTACTATCTTAGTGATATCACTCAGATATCGGGAGGATGTCATGGAACTGCGGTCCGCATTCCGCGTCAATGGATTCGTCGTCGTGCTGGGGTGGCTGGTGTTCACCCTTTTGTTCGGTGCCGCCGCCGTTCTCGCGTTCATCGCCGCCACCCAGCACAACGGTGGCGCACCGGCCTGGATCGGCGCGGTCGCCGCTGTCGTCGCGATCCTGGTCGTCTGGTTGCTCGCCACCGGGCTGATCATCGTCAACCCCAACGAGGCCAAGGTCGTCACCTTCTTCGGCCGCTACATCGGTTCGGTCAGTGACCCCGGATTCTTCTCGGTGGTCCCGCTCACCGACCGCAAGTCCATCTCGCTGCGGGTGCGCAACTTCGAAACCCAGAAGCTGAAGGTCAACGACGCCGACGGCAACCCCGTCGAGATCGCGGCCGTCGTCGTCTACAAGGTGGTCGACAGCTTCAAGGCGGCCTTCGCCGTCGACGACTACGAGGAGTACGTCGAAACCCAGTCCGAGGCCGCCGTGCGCCACCTCGCCACCACCCACCCCTACGACGCCCACGACGACTCGCGCACCAGTCTGCGCGACGGCGCCGAGGTGGCCGAGGAACTGACGGTCGAGCTGCGCGAACGCACCCTCACCGCCGGCATCGAAGTCATCGAGGCCCGCATCACCCACCTCGCCTACGCCCCCGAGATCGCCCAGGCGATGCTCGTGCGCCAGCAGGCCGCCCAGGTCGTCGCGGCCCGCACCCAGATCGTCGAAGGCGCCGTCGGCATGGTCGCCCTCGCTCTCGACCGCCTCGCTGAACAGGGCACCGTCGAACTCGACGAGGAGCGCAAGGCCAACATGGTCTCCAACCTGCTCGTCGTCCTCTGCGGCGATCGCGCCACCCAGCCGGTCGTCAACACCGGATCCCTCTACTCCTGAGCCGCGGCGATGACCCAGCCGAAGAAGGAACCCAAAAAGATCCTGCTACGGCTCGACCCGGCCGTCCACGAGGCAATAGCCAAGTGGGCGGCCGACGACCTGCGCAGCATCAACTCCCAAATCGAATACGCCCTACGCCTGGCCCTCGACCAAGCAGGCCGAAAACCCAAGCGGGACTAGGGAATCGATCGCAGCTCAGCCGACCCCGAGGACGCGAGAAAGCAGGCGTTGGCGGGTTCGGGTGCTGGATTTGGCGAGGATGGCTTTGACGTGGTCGTTGATCGTGTGTTCGGACAGGAACAGTTCTGTTGCCAGTTCGTGGGAATCCAGGCCTGTCGCCAAGAGGGTGAGGACCTGGGATTCGCGGGCGGAGAGGGCGTGGGCTCGGGCGAACAGGTCGAGGCGTTCGGTGGCGGTGCTCGGTTCGAGGGACACGGCGATGTCGGCACCGATGCGGTCGGCTTTCACGGTGAGCCAGCGGTTGCCGCCCAGGTGGACGCGGGAGGTAGGTGGGCCGAGGGGCGTGGCCGCCTCGGTGGCGAGCAGGGCGGCGGCCGCGTTGTAGACCGAGGCGGGGACGGGGGGAATCGGTTCGTCAGGGGGGAGTAGGCGTAGCAGGGAATCCGCGGCGGCCGCTGTTTGGGAGCGCACGCGCAGGGTGTCGTCGAGGAGTACGACCGCGGGGCCGAGGGGTGCGAGTCGGGCGTCGGATTCGACGAAGGTGGCGCCGACGGTCCGGCGCAGGCCGACGGTGACTGTGGTTGTCAGCGTGTTCAGCGCAGCGAGTTCTGCTGCGGTGAAAGGGGATTCGGTGTAGCGGAGCAGTTCGAGAAAACCCCAGCAGCCGTAGCGGTCGGCGAAGGTGATGGTGGCGGAGTCGGTGACGCCGAGATCGCGCTGCGCGGTACGCCACAGCAGGGATCGGTCCGGGTCGCCGTCGGTGGCGCCGAGCAAGGATTGGGCGCCGGTGCCGCGCACGGTGTCCCACCGATTGAGCGGGGTGAGGTAGCGGGCGCGGATCAAGTCCGGCAGGAGCCCGAGGTCGAGGCCGGGGAGATCGGCGAGCGGCGCCGTCGCGACCGCGGTGACGGGATCGGTGAGCGCGAAGACATGACCGGCGAACGGGATCGTCGCGCGGATCTCGACCAGGACGAGTTCTCGCAGTCGTTTGGCGGAGTGATCGGCGCGGCACAGACGGCCGATCCGGTCGGCCAAGGTACTCGGCACATGTCCAGCCTACGGCGGAATACCCCCAGGATCAGGGATGTTCCGGCACACCGGACCGGCCGATGATCGAGGTATCCCATTCGCCCACGACAACGGAGGTCATCATGACCATCACCCTGCACATCGACAACACCGTTCGCGATTACGACGATTGGAAGGCCGCGTTCGACCAGTACGAGCGGTTCCGCGCCGACAACGGCGTGCGCACCTACCGGGTCGGCCGGGTCGACGGCGCACCACCACGGGTGCTCATCGACCTCGATTTCGACGACCGCTCGACGGCTGAGGCGTTTCGCACCGCGCTGGCGACCGTGCTCGCCACCCCGCGCAGCCGCGCGATGGTGATCAATCACGAAGCCTGGCTCGTCGACGTGGTCGAAGAGCGCGTTTCTCCCCTGATCGACGCGCCGAGCGCCGCACGGGGATAACCGAAGTCGACGGCGCCGGTAAATTGATCCGGTGCCCATCTCGTTCGACATTCCTGGAATGCAACAGTTGGACGACACGACCTGGGGGAATCCGGCCACTCGTGACGTCGTCGCGCTGAACTATGTCAACGGCGCGCCCGACCTGCCCGCTCGGCTGGACGACCTCAAGCGGTTACGCAGGCGGCTGGCCGAGCACCACGCGCGGACCGGCTGCCTGATCGAGGCCTTCGTGGTGTGGGTCGACCAGCTGCCCGCCCTGCTCCGCGTGGAGAAGACGCAGCTCCCCGGTCCGCGCGGTGAACTCGTTTTCGCCGCGTCGATCGTGGTGCCCAAGGACCGGTGCTCGGCGGTGTTCCAGATCATGTGCCCCGAGACCGGTGTGCCCGGCGCGCGCGAGACCGCGATCGGCAGGCAGGTTCGGCGCGACGAGATGTGTCCACCCCACCCGTACGCGCCCGGCCTGCGCGGACGGTTGCCCTATCTACTGTCCGATGACGTGCGCTTCGACGCCGAGTTCCCCGACCACGCGCTCACCAGGGCACGCCGCTGGGTCGCCGACACGGTGCCGAGCGTGCGGGTCGACGCGTCCTTCGCCGCGCTACCGGAGTTCTAGGGCTTCTCGGCGATGAAGATGGCGGTCCCGGGGAAGATCTGCCCGCGCAGCGGCGACCACTGACCCCATTCGCGGTCGAGCCACTCCGGCCAATCCGGTTCGACGATGTCGACCAGGTGCAGGCCGGCGCCGACGATCTCGCGGACCCGGTCACCGATCGTGCGATGGTGCTCGACATAGGTCGGCACACCGTCGGCGTCGACCTCTACATAAGGGGTCCGGTCGAAATAGGGGATCGTGGCGGTGAGTCCCGCCTGGCCCGGATCGTCGGGGAAGATCCAGCGCATCGGATGGTTCACCGAGAACACCCAGCGCCCGCCCGGCCGCAACACCCGCGCTACCTCGCGCATCACCAGCGCCGAATCGGCGACGAACGGCACCCCGCCGAACGCCGAGCATGCCAGATCGAACGACGCGTCGGCGAAGGGCAGCGCCTCGGCCCCCGCCTGCACGAGGGGCACCCGCGGCCCGCCCTTGTCCATCGCGGCCACGCCACGCTCCAGCATCCCCATCGACACATCGAGCCCGACCGGGAACGCGCCGTGACCGGCCAGCCACCGCGAGCACGGCGCCGAACCGCAGCCGATCTCCAAGATCGTCTTGCCGGTCACGTCACCGAGGAAGCCCATGTCGCCCTCGTGCAGGCCCTCGGGGCACCACACGAACTCGCCGCCGGGGGAATCGACGCCGAGGAAGTCGGCGTGGGTCTGGTGGTACTGCTCGGCGTCGGCGTCCCACCAGCGGCGATTCGCGCGCTCGCTGTCGCGCGAGTCGATCTTGGTTCGGGTGGTCGCTGAGGTACCGAGCAGCGCGTTGGCCTGCGCATGGCGTTCGTCGTCGGACACGCCGAACAGGGTATCGGCGTGGTGCGGGGGGTGGTTTGCCCGGCTCGGCGCCGGTCGCGTACGCTGACACACGCTGTAGAGGGACGCTGAAGTTGATCAGCGGCAAGTGCGACGGTCCGTGCGATACTTTACCGGTATCCCTTCGTCGCGTCGTCGCGGTGATCTCGCAGCGTACCGAAAGATCCAATGTCCGCAACCGACCACAATCCGTCCGGAGCAAACCCACATATGCCCACCACCGTCACCTCGCCGCAGGTAGCCATTAACGACATTGGCTCCGCCGAGGATTTCCTGGCCGCCATCGACGCAACGATCAAGTACTTCAACGATGGAGACATCGTCGAGGGCACCATCGTCAAGGTCGATCGTGACGAGGTCCTGCTCGACATCGGTTACAAGACCGAAGGTGTCATCCCCTCCCGCGAACTCTCCATCAAGCACGATGTCGACCCGAACGAGGTCGTTTCCGTGGGCGACGCGGTCGAGGCCCTGGTCCTCACGAAGGAGGACAAGGAAGGCCGCCTGATCCTGTCGAAGAAGCGGGCGCAGTACGAGCGCGCGTGGGGCACGATCGAGGAGCTCAAGGAGAAGGACGAGGCCGTCAAGGGCACCGTCATCGAGGTCGTCAAGGGCGGCCTGATCCTCGACATCGGCCTCCGTGGCTTCCTGCCCGCCTCGCTCGTCGAGATGCGTCGTGTCCGCGACCTCCAGCCGTACGTCGGCAAGGAGATCGAGGCCAAGATCATCGAGCTCGACAAGAACCGCAACAACGTGGTTCTGTCGCGTCGCGCCTGGCTCGAGCAGACCCAGTCCGAGGTCCGCAGCGAGTTCCTGCACCAGCTCCAGAAGGGCCAGGTCCGCAAGGGCGTCGTGTCCTCCATCGTCAACTTCGGTGCCTTCGTGGACCTGGGTGGCGTCGACGGCCTGGTGCACGTCTCCGAGCTGTCCTGGAAGCACATCGACCACCCGTCCGAGGTCGTCGAGGTCGGCAACGAGGTCACCGTCGAGGTTCTCGACGTCGACCTGGACCGCGAGCGTGTCTCCCTGTCGCTCAAGGCGACTCAGGAAGACCCGTGGCGTCAGTTCGCCCGGACCCACGCCATCGGCCAGATCGTGCCCGGCAAGGTCACCAAGCTGGTTCCCTTCGGTGCCTTCGTGCGCGTCGAAGAGGGCATCGAGGGCCTGGTCCACATCTCGGAGCTGGCCGAGCGCCACGTCGAGGTCCCGGACCAGGTTGTGGCCGTCGGCGACGACGCCATGGTCAAGGTCATCGACATCGACCTCGAGCGTCGTCGTATCTCGCTGTCGCTGAAGCAGGCGAACGAGGACTACAACGCCGAGTTCGACCCGTCGAAGTACGGCATGGCCGACAGCTACGACGATGCGGGCAACTACATCTTCCCCGAGGGCTTCGATCCCGAGACCAACGAATGGCTCGACGGGTTCGACAAGCAGCGTGAAGAGTGGGAAGGCCGCTACGCCGAGGCCGAGCGTCGCCACAAGATGCACACTGCTCAGATGGAGAAGATGGCAGCCGACGCTGCCGCCGAGGCCGCCGCCGGCGGTCCCGTCGCGGGCAACTACTCCTCCGAGACCGGTGGCAGCGCGGCTGCGTCCACCTCCGGTCCGGCCGAGTCCACGGGCGGCTCGCTGGCCAGCGATGCCCAGCTCGCGGCTCTGCGTGAGAAGCTCAGCGGCAACGCCTGAGTGAGCGGCAACGCCTGATTCAGTCGGCTGACGCCTGAATCGACAACTGCATCACCGAAGGCCCTGGTCCACACGGACCAGGGCCTTCGGCCTTTTCTGGGGTAGTTCGTCAGCGTCCGACGGTGAAGCGACGCTGGAGGTGGCGCGGCTGGTCGACCTCGTCGAGGAGCGCGACGGCGAGATCCTCGGCCGAGATATCGGTGTCGGAGTCGAGGAGCTGATCACCGCCGAGCCGGTAGCGCCCGGTGCGTGGGCCCGGTTCGATGCGGCCCGAGGACGGGCTCAGATAGGTCCAGTGCCGATTGGACTGGCGGTAGATGTTCAGTGCGTCGCGACCGGCGAGTACGGGTTCGCGATACTCGGCCGGTACCCGCAGTTCCTCGGTGAGCACCCGGGTGAAGTCCGGCGTGTCGACCAGCTGCAGGCCGGGGGAGACCTCCAGGCTGCCGCCGCCACCGACGGCGATCAGCCGGATCTCCGGATGTTGTTGCAGCGCATCGACCATCGCCCGCGCGCCGACGACGAAATTACCGGCCTTGGCGATGGTGTCGGCGATGCCGTGCCCCGCGTTGACGGCGCTGATCACCACGTCGAGTCCCGCGATCGCCGTGGCGATGCTGTCGGCGTCGAGCCAGTCGGCGGCTCGCCACGTTGTGTCTCCGCGCTCGGTGGGAAAGCGGGCCGAATCGCGGGTGAAGGCTGTCACCCGGTGTCCGCGATGCTGTGCCTCGGCGACCACTCGGGAGCCGATGACGCCGGTCGCGCCGAATACTCCGATATTCACAATGCCACTCGTTTCTCTGCGGTGTTCGATTACTACACGCCGTTCAGTAATGACACGGCTGATAGTAGACGAACGCTGTAGGGTGTCAACCGTGGTCGAGGTGAGGAATCGGCGCGAGCGATTGCGCGAGGAAGCGACAGCGGAGATCAAGGCGATCGCGTTGCGGCTGTTGGCCGAAGGTGGTCCCGACGCGATCTCGTTGCGCGCCATCGCCAGGGAGATGGGGATGACCGCGGGTGCCCTGTACGGCTACTTCCCGGCCAGGGACGACCTGATCACCACCCTCATCGCCGACGTCTACACCTCGCTCGTCGACCGGGCCGAAGCCGCGCGTGATGCGATACCCGAGACCGATCCGGCCGGTCGGATCGTGGCTTGGGGCGAGACCGTCCGCGAATGGGCTGTCGCCAATCCGGCTGGGTTCAAACTGATCTACGGCGATCCTGTCCTCGGCTACCAGCCGCCGGTCGGTGGTCCTTCTCGCGATGCCGAACTGCGGGCATGCAGCGGATTGGTGGGTCTGGCCGCGGCGGCGTGGCCCTACGCCGCCGTCTCGCAGACCATCGGTGCGCCGGCCTGGTCGGATTTCGATCCCGGGCTCGTCGATCACGTGCGCGGCGACTTCCCCGACCTGCCCGCCGCGGGATTGGCTCTCGCACTGCGGATGTGGGGGCGCATGCACGGGCTGCTCGCGCTGGAGATCTACGGTCATCTCGGGCCTCGGGCGCAACATCCGGACAAGCTCTACCGGGCCGAGATGCTCGATCTGGTCCGTTCACTCGGGTTGCGGGAATAGGCCCTTTCCCAGGTGGAGTACCGTGTGCGCGATTGCTCCATCCCCCTACGGGAAAGGTGCTCCAATCCGATGAGTTCTGGTCCCTTCGCCGGTCTCAACCGGCGGCAGTTCCTTGCGAAGGCGATGGCCGCCGGTGCGGTGGGAACGCTTGCCACGTGGGCGAATCCCATTATCGACCGAGCCTTTGCCGCCGATCCGGCGGGTATGGGTGGGCTCGGCGATATCGAGCATTTCGTCTTGCTCATGCAGGAAAACCGGTCCTTCGACCACTATTTCGGCACCATGTCGGGTGTGCGCGGGTTCGGTGAGGCGTCGGCGGCGTGGCGTCAGTTCGGGTGGTCGCCCGGAATCGGGCCCACCGCGGAGGGTTTCGTCGAACCGTTTCGGCTCGACACCACCCGTGGCGCAACCCTGGACGGAGAGTGCATCAACGACCCCGACCACACCTGGCCCGGCATGCACAAGGCATTCAACAACGGGCGCAACGACGGCTGGATGCCGATGTCGGTGGCCTCGGTCGGGCCGGCTAACGCGCCCGCGGCGATGGGTTACTACCTGCCGGAGGACATCCCGATCCACACCGAGCTCGCGCAGGCATTCACTCTCTGCGACAACTATCACTGCTCGGTGCTCGGCCCCACCGACCCCAACCGGCTGTACTGGATGAGCGCGAGCATCGACCCCGACGGCCTGGCGGGCGGTCCGCTGGTGGAGACGCCGCTGCTGCTCCCGAAGAACGTCTACAGCTGGCGCACCTACCCGGAGAACCTGTCCGAGGGTGGGGTGCCGTGGAAGATCTACAGCAATCGCGATATCGGCGAGGCCTCATCGATGATTCTGGACGGCATGATGGGCTGCTTCACCCAGGCCGCCGACCCGAATTCCGAACTGGCGCGCCGCGGTATCGCCCCGACCTACCCGAACGATTTCCAGGCCGACGTCGCCGGCAACACCCTGCCCGCGGTGTCGTGGGTGGTCCCGTCGGTGCTGCACTGCGAACACCCCGCGCTGCCTGCGGCTTTCGGCGCGCTGGGGATAGTGCAGCTTCTCGATATCCTCACCTCGAATCCGGCGGTGTGGGAGAAGACCGCGCTGATCATCAGCTACGACGAGAACGGCGGCTTCTTCGACCACGTCACCCCGCTGACGCCGCCGCCGGGCACCGCGGGCGAATTCCTGACGGTGCCGCTGGACCGGGTGCCCGCGGCGGGCGGCATCACCGGCCCGATCGGACTCGGTTACCGGGTGCCGTGCATGGTGATCTCGCCGTACAGTCGCGGTGGGCTGGTCGCCTCGCAGACCTTCGACCACACCTCCCAATTGCGTTTGCTGGAAACCAGATTCGGCGTCGACGTGCCGAACCTGACCGCCTGGCGACGCGGCGTCACCGGCGACATGACCTCCACCTTCGATTTCGCGGCGGCGCCGAATGCCGCGAAACCGGTGCTGCCAGACCCGCGTCCCAAGGCCGATGCGGCGGTCGTGCAGTGCGGTCCGAATATCGCGGCGGGCACGCTGGGGCAGGGGGTGCCGTACCCGGTGCCGCCGAATGCGATGCCGGCTCAGCAGCCGGGGACTCGGCGCGCGCCGAGCGGACTCGTCGGCGTGTGAGCCGGGGGTGGGCTCGGCATCAGGCCGGGCCCACTGTCAGCTCGCGGCAGCAGGCGACCAGTATCCGGTGGCCATGCTGGGGCGTTTGCGCATCGCGGCGAAGCTGTGTCTGGCAGGGGAGAGCAGGGTACTGAACCAGGAACGCCGGTATTCGGCGAGAGTCGCTGCGACGGCGGGGAATTCGATGCAGTGCACACCGCCCTGCATGCCGAGGCGGTGGCGGGCCGCCCGATGGTTCCTGGTACCCATGATCATCCTGTCGGTAGTCGTGCGGCCTTCTCGCCTGCGCGAAGATTAATCGACGCGACGCGCCCGGCCCGGGATCTTCCGCCGCTCCGCGCGTGGGCGTGTCGCAGGAGCTGCCCCGGCCCGGCGGTCGGGATGCGAGACTGGGCCCATGTTGCGGATCGGCCTCACCGGAGGCATGGGAGCTGGTAAATCAACAGTGGCGCGGACGCTGGTCGAGCTCGGGGCGGTGCTCATCGACTCCGACGCGATCGCTCGCGAGGTCGTCGCCCCCGGCACGCCGGGCTTGGCCGCGCTGGTCGAGGAGTTCGGTGCGGCGATCCTGAGCCCCGACGGCAGTCTCGACCGGCCCGCGCTGGCCGCGGTGGCCTTCGCCGACGACGTCTCGCGGGGCAAGCTCAACGCCATCACCCATCCGCTGGTCGGGGCCCGCACCGCGGAACTGATCGGCGACGCGCCCGCGGATGCCGTTGTGGTGCAAGATATTCCGTTGCTCGTCGAGAACGGGCTCGCGCCGCTGATGCAGCTCGTCGTTGTGGTCGGGGCCGAGGAGGAGACCAGGCTGCGCAGGCTGGTCGAGCACCGCGGGGTGGCCGAAGCGGATGCGCGAGTCAGGATCGCCGCGCAGGCCACCGACGAACAGCGCCGCGCGGTCGCCGATGTGTGGCTCGACAACAACGGTGCGCCGGAGGTGGTCGAGGCGCAGGTCCGGGAGCTGTGGACGCGACGGCTGGTGCCGTTCGAACGCAATCAGCGCGAGGGCGTCCGCGCGCGCGCCGACTACCGCCTCGTCACCGAGCCGGAATGGGACATGCAGGCCCGCAGGATCATCGCCCGGCTGCATCTGGCGTGTGGTGCGTCGGCGGTGCGCATCGATCACGTCGGATCGACCGCGGTGCACGGACTACCCGCCAAGGACATCATCGACATCCAGGTGACCGTGGCCGACATGGCAACGGCCGAATCGCTGACCGATGCGTTGACGGCGGCCGGGTTCCCGCCGGCCGCCGGAGTGACGCACGACAATCCGAAGCCGAGCGAGGGTGATCCCGAAGGTACCGACCTCGCCCGGTGGGGAAAACGCCTGCACGGCAACGCCGACCCCGGCCGACCCGCCAATATTCATCTGCGCGTGCGGGATTCGCTCGGCCAGCGGTTCGCGCTCGACCTGCGCGACTGGTTGCGGGCCAGTGAGAGCGCGCGGTCGGAGTACCTGGCGGTCAAGCGTGGGGCCGAACTCGCGGCGGCGGATCTGACCGACGACGCGGCCGGTGACGCCTACTACGTGGTGAAGGAGCCGTGGTTCGACGCGGTCTATCCGGTGGTCACCGAGTGGGCAGGAGCCCGCGCGTGAACCGAGTACCAAACTGTTAAACATCATTGTTTCGGAAACCGTCCGCATGCTGTCGCGCGCTGTGTAAATTGTGCGAAGTCACTACAGGGTGACTCGATTCACAGGGAAGTTGTAGCGCGTATGACAACACATCACCGTCAGTTCGGCCGTGCGGGCTTCGGCATCACCGCATTCGGCGCCGTCGCCGCCAGCCTCGTGCTGGCCGCTCCGCAGGCCTCGGCCTGGGTCGGCAACCTCGGCGTGGCCGGAACCGACCACAAGGTCGGTTGCAGCTACAAGCTGACCGCGAGCGTCGAGGTCGACAGGTTGACCTCGGTGAAGTTCACCGACAACGGCGTTGACATCCCGGGCAGCCCGGTGTCGCCGTCGCTGCTGTCGGGCACCGTGAGCATCACCTGGAAGCCGACCACGGCGGGCCAGCACAAGCTCGAGGCGCGTCAGCTGCTGATCAGCGACTCGATCACCGTCACAGTCGGTGCGGCGGGCAGCACCGGCAGCGCGTCGTGCGGTGGCGGCCTCGCGGATCTGTTCCCGAGCCTGTCGGCAGGCTGACACCGACTCCTCGCACCGCCCGGACCCCTACCGAGGTTCGGGCGGTTCGTCGTTTCGGCGCCAGGTCAGGGTCATGCCGAAGGTGCTCAGCCAATTCTCGAGTGAATAGCCGTGCGCGGCGATCCCGTCGATCGCGGCGGTCGCGTGCTGGATCGCGGCCTGGCACTGCTGGGCGTCGAGCAGGCCGTCGGCGTACGCGGCGAGCAGTTCATCGATATCGACGAGCCGGACATCACGTCTGGTGCGGACCAAGAGATCGAGGTAGTGGTCGATCGAGCGCCACAGCGTCGGTGACTCCCTGGTGAACTCGCCGACATCGACATAGATGTCCTGCCACTGGTCGACACCAGGGTTGTAGTGCAGCTTCGACGCTCGCAGCGACAGCTCGGGCAGCACCCACGATTCCAGGTAGTGGAAGTGCGCGTGATCGGAGTGACGACCCATGTACAGGCCCCACGGCTCCACCCGATAGACCTCCACCGGCCGGACGAAGCCTTTGGGGTCGGTGTTCGTCTTGGCCGCGACGTCGAAGTACTCGACCTTGGGTGGATGCACGTGCACGGTGGATGCCTGCGTCATGAGCGCAGAATCTACCGGCGCGTGCAGACCCTCGCCCGGTCGCCGGCTACATCCAGGTCAGCGTGATGTCCCGGGAGCGCAACCACTGTTCGACATCGTGGTCGTTGGCCGCCAGCCCGTCGAGCACGCGCGCGGCGCGTTCGAAGGCCCGGTCGGCGTGCTCGGTGTCGACATGGCCCGCGGCGTGCGCGGCGAGCAGTTTGCCCGAACCGGACAACGTCGACGACCGGCCGCGCCGCACGGCGACGTCGAGGAAGTAGTCGGTGGCCCTCCACCGTTTCGGCCCGACCTGGACGAGCTCGACGATGTCGAGGACATAGTCGTGGCTGCGGTGATGGCCGGGCCGATCGTGGCCGATTGTGGCGCGAATGGCGTGGCCGGGCAACATCCACGACTCCTCGTAGCGACCGTGCGGGCGGTCGAGGACGCGGGCCAGGTAGATGCCCCAAGGCTGCACCTCGTACCGGTCGACCGAGTGGACGTAGCCCTTGGCGTCGGTACTGGTCAGCTCGGCGAGGTCGAAGTATTCGACCCGGGGTCTGGCAGCCGGTGAAATCGGATCAGGGGTCGGTGTGTGCGGGCCGCGTATCTCTCTGGCGAAATATCCGGCGAATCCGGTTACCGCGGGAGCCGCGACGAGCAGGGGAAGTAGAACGCTCATGGCCTTGTCCTTCACCACGTGCCGATGATCAACTCAGGGTACGCCCGCGCCGGGATGTGTGGCAGGTTCGATTCGGTACCCGCGATGGTCGAATGTCATTGGCGCTAGGGATATTTCGGACATCGATCGAGGTGCTCGGTATTCGCCGGGTTCGAGTTTGGTGCGTCTACCAGGTGAAACAGTGGTCGCCGCCGGGTCGCTCGGCAGTGGTCGCTGTCACCTTCGCGCAGCGCTGTGACGGTATCGATGAGCAGAAGTTCACGGAAACGACCACGACCCGACCGGCGGTCATCGGCGCGGCGCCCGGTGTGGCGAACAGGGCGTGGTTCGCCGGCGCGGAAATGTGTCGGTGGGCGCGCCTAAGCTGGATCCATGGCATTCGCAACCGAGATCCCGACGGAAGGGTACGAAGAGCGGGGTCACCCGATCGCCCATTCCGAACACCGCCCCGTCGGCACGATCGAGCGCACCGGCGCTCGGTTCGAAGTGGTCAGCGAGTACTCGCCCGCGGGCGACCAGCCCGCGGCCATCGCGGAGCTCGAGCGCCGGGTGAACGCGGGGGAGAAGGACGTCGTCCTGCTCGGCGCCACCGGTACCGGTAAATCGGCGACCACCGCGTGGCTGATCGAGAAGTTGCAGCGCCCCACCCTGGTGATGGCGCCGAACAAGACCCTCGCCGCGCAGCTCGCCAACGAGCTGCGCGAGATGCTGCCCAACAACGCGGTCGAGTACTTCGTCTCCTACTACGACTACTACCAACCCGAGGCGTACATCGCCCAGACCGACACCTACATCGAGAAGGACAGCTCGATCAACGACGACGTCGAGCGGCTGCGGCACTCGGCGACCTCGAGTCTGCTCTCGCGTCGCGATGTCGTCGTGGTCGCGTCGGTGTCGTGCATCTACGGCCTCGGCACCCCGCAGTCGTATCTGGATCGGTCGGTGCAGCTCGAAGTCGGTGGCGAGATCGATCGCGACGCGTTGCTGCGGCTGCTCGTCGACGTGCAGTACACCCGCAACGACATGTCGTTCACCCGTGGCTCGTTCCGGGTACGCGGCGACACCGTCGAGATCATCCCGTCCTACGAGGAGCTGGCGATCCGCATCGAGTTCTTCGGTGACGAGATCGAGGCGCTCTACTATCTGCATCCGCTCACCGGTGATGTTGTGCGCCAAGTCGATTCGGCGCGCATCTTCCCGGCCACCCACTATGTGGCCGGTCCGGAGCGGATGGAACGGGCGGTCGTCGACATCGAGGCCGAATTGGCCGCGCGGCTGGCGGAATTGGAGCGTCAGGGCAAGTTGCTCGAGGCGCAGCGGTTGCGCATGCGCACCGAGTACGACCTGGAGATGATCCGTCAGGTCGGCTTCTGCTCGGGTATCGAGAACTATTCGCGCCATATCGACGGGCGTCCGGCGGGTTCGGCACCGGCCACGCTGCTCGACTACTTCCCCGACGATTTCCTGCTGGTGATCGACGAATCGCACGTCACGGTGCCGCAGATCGGCGGCATGTTCGAAGGTGACATGTCGCGCAAGCGCAACCTGGTCGATTTCGGATTCCGATTGCCCTCGGCAGTCGACAACCGCCCACTGACCTGGGAGGAATTCGCCGGGCGAATCGGTCAGGCGGTGTATCTGTCGGCGACTCCCGGCAACTACGAGCTGGGTCAGGTCGGCGGTGAGGTGGTCGAGCAGGTCATCCGCCCGACCGGCCTGGTCGACCCGAAGGTCGTGGTCAAGCCGACCAAGGGTCAGATCGACGACCTGGTGCACGAGATCCGTGGGCGCGCGGAGCGCAACGAGCGGGTGCTGGTCACCACGCTCACCAAGAAGATGTCCGAAGACCTCACCGATTATCTGCTCGGCCTGGGCGTGAAGGTCCGCTACCTGCACTCCGAGATCGACACGCTGCGCCGGGTCGAACTGCTGCGTCAGTTGCGCCTCGGCGAATACGACGTGCTCGTCGGCATCAACCTGCTGCGCGAGGGTCTCGACCTGCCCGAGGTGTCGCTGGTGGCGATCCTCGACGCCGACAAGGAAGGCTTCCTGCGGTCGAGCACCAGCCTCATCCAGACCATCGGCCGCGCGGCGCGCAATGTGTCCGGCGAAGTGCACATGTACGCCGACAAGATCACCGATTCGATGCAGCACGCCATCGAGGAGACCGACCGTCGCCGTGCCAAACAGGTCGCCTACAACGAAGAACACGGCCTCGACCCGCAACCGCTGCGCAAGAAGATCGCCGACATCCTGGACCAGGTGTACACCGAAGCCGAGGACGAGGTGGCCGTCGGCGGATCGGGCCGCAATGCCAGCCGCGGCAGGCGCGCTCAGGGCGAGCCGGGCCGGGCCAGTGCGGGCATCTACGCCGAACGCGATGTGAAGTCGATGCCGCGTGCCGATCTGGCCGCCCTGGTCTCCGAACTCACCGCGCAGATGATGAACGCGGCCCGCGAACTGCAGTTCGAGCTGGCGGGCCGGTTGCGTGACGAGATCGCCGACCTGAAGAAGGAGCTGCGCGGCATGGACGCCGCGGGGCTCAGCTGAGCGATGCCGAGCCGAGCCCCGCGGCGGACGCCGTCAGCCCTGCTCCGCCATCCAGGCGGCGACGCGGCGGTCGGCCTCCTCCCTGGAGACGTCTTCGACGCGGGTGATCACCGCCCACCGGTGCCCGAAGGGGTCGATCACCACGCCGAAGCGGTCGCCGGTGACGAAGGTCTGCGGCTCCTCGGCGCTGCGGGCACCGTGGGAGAGCGCACGGGCGATCACCGCGTCCACGTCGGGGCAGTAGTGCACCACCGAGGTGTGCACCCAGTCCTCGGGGGCGCGAACATTGTTGTCGGGGATGGGCATTCCGAGCTGCAGCGTGGAATCACCGATGAGCAGTTCGGCATGCGCGGGCTGGCCGTCGGGCTGATCGGCTCGGCTGAGCACCTTCGCGTCGAAGACCGCGGTGTAGAAGTCGATGGCCGCGTTACCGTCGGGCACGGCCAGGAAACAGGTGATGGAGTGGTAGCCCTCCGGAATGGGCGCAACGGGATTGGTCATGACTACGATCCTGCGCCGCTACCGACGACCCGTCTTGTAAGAACGCGACAGATCGGCCGGTGATGACAGCGGCGCCGGATCCCGGTGATGTGAAGGGAATTCTGCACCCGGACGAGCAGGCAAGGCACCGGTCGCTGAACCGGCTCGGGGTCGGGCCCGCGCTGGCCGAATTCGCGGACCGCTATTGGGTGGTGCGCTGGGATCTGCGTGGGCAGCCCAGCTATTCGGCCGAGGTGCTGTCGTTCCCGTGTGTGAATGTCACCTTCGAACGCAGCACCACCCGCACCGGCGGCTTCGTCAACGGTGTGTGCACGACGAAGTACGTGCGCGAACTCGCCGGGGAAGGCGAGACCTTCGGCATCCGGTTCGCCCCCGGCGGTTTCGGTGCCTTCACCGGGATGGATGTCGGAGCGCTGCGCGATGATTCGGCGCCGCTGAGCGCGGTGTTGCCCGAGGCCGCGGGGCTGGCCGAACGGGTGCTGGCCGAACAGTCCGACGAGCGAAGGCGGGTCATCGTCGAGGAGTTCTTCGCGGGCCGCGGTCGCACCGACGATCCGCACTACGCACTGGTGACGCGCATCGTCACCGCCATGGCGAACGATCCGGAGCTCACCAGGGTCGACCAGGTCACCGATCGTTTCGCGATCCCGATCCGCACCCTGCAACGGCTGTTCCGCCGCTACGTCGGGGCAGGCCCGAAATGGGTGCTGTGCCGGTTCCGGCTGCAGGACGCCGCCGACCTCCTCGCGCACGGCCACCCGGACCTCGCGGTTCTCGCCGCCGACCTCGGCTATTTCGACCAGGCGCATTTCAGCCGAGAATTCACCGCCGAGATCGGGATGTCACCGACGGAATACGCCCGCAGCGCACAGGTGGTCTCCACGGCACGGTGACCGGTGGGAAGACCCCAGAATCGGGGGGTGTGAAATATTGACGTTCCAACTTCGTGCGGCGGTGTTCGTCGATAGTGTCACTGCATTCGCAGCGGCCGTTGCTGCGTGGAGAAGTCAGGACATCAACCGTGACAACATCTTTCGACCGGACCGCCCGTCTGGGCGCCGCCCTCGCGAGCGCGCTGGCCGCCACCGCATTGCTCGCACCGACCGCGCATGCCGATAGTCAGTGGGTCAGCGTCTCGAGTCAGGACCCCAAGGCCGGCTGTTCCTACACGCTGGTCGCGGTCAACGTCGTCGGCTACAGCTCCGGCTACGCCGGCGCGCCGGTGACCTTCTATGACAACGGCGTGGTGATCGACACGGTCACGGTCCCGGCGTTCGGCGAGACCAAGACCTCCTGGCGCCCCTCCGCGGCCGGTTCACACGAGGTGACGGCGAAAGTCGACGGCTATGGGCGTATCTGGTGGATCACCCCCGCCACGGTGACCGTCGCGCCGAATACCGGTACCGGCAGCGCCGCCTGCGGATTCCCCAGTTTCTCCGGCTGATGTGATCGAAGTCCCAGCCGCACTGCGTCGTTGATCGTGTTGTGATAGGCCACAATTTCTTCGACCTGCGGTTCTATTGCCGCAGGTGGATGTTCTCGACTGTCGCGAAAACCGCCGTGACATCGGCACACACGCCAACACTCCGGGTGTGATCTATTGCGAATTGTCGATAAATCGGCCTGATTTGGCGTTAGGGTCGAGCCAATTGCCGCGCTGACGCTCGATTCCCGAGTGGTTCGGTGCTGGCACCGACCAAGTTGGAGGAGAGATGACCGCCTACCGGACCATTGTCGTCGGTACTGATGGCTCGGATTCGTCGTATGTGGCGGTGGAGAAGGCCGCGGCGCTCGCCGGGGACGCGGAGGCAACTCTCGTGCTGGCCTGCGCCTACTTCCCGACCGACGACCGCGACGTCGCCGCCGCCGCCGATGTACTCAAGGACGAGGCCTACCAGGTCCGTGGCTCGGCCCCGACCAACGAGATCCTGCACGTCGCCCGGGAGAAGGCGCTGGCCGCCGGTGCGAAGAACATCGTCGATCGCGCGATCGTCGGCGAGCCGGTCGATTCGCTGCTCGATCTCGTCAACGAGGTGGACGCGGATCTGCTCGTCGTCGGTAACCGAGGCCTCAACACCCTCACCGGCCGCCTGCTCGGCTCCGTCCCCTCGGACGTAGCCCGCAAGTCCCGTTCGGACGTCCTGATCGTCCACACGGTCCGCTAGTTCGAAACGACAAAAGCCTCTGATCGCGCGTATCACACGCGATCAGAGGCTTTTGTGTGTCACGGGGGTAGCGCTCAGGCCGGTTCCAGCGAGGAGAGGATCCCGGGCAGCTTCTCGGTGTGCACGACCGCGAGCCGCTGTGTCGCGCGGGTGAGTGCGACGTACAGGTCGTTGAGGCCGCGCGGGGATTCGTCCAGGATCGCCTGTGGCTCAACGAGATACACGCGGTCGAACTCCAGGCCCTTCGCGTCGTGCACGGTGAGCACCTGAACGGATTCGCCTGCCAGGGAAGATAATTCCGGTACGAGGGCGGCGGGAGCCAGGACGGCGCTGGTGCCGGGGCCGTGTTCGGTTTCGAGCAAGCGCGCCACCTCGCCCGCCACGTCAGCGGGCCGAACCCGGTGGGCGCGTGGGGGATTGCCGGTCTCGCGGACCGAACGTGGCACCTTGGTGCCGGGATCGATCGCGGCGAGCACGTCGGCCGCGACCGCCATGATCTCGGCGGGGGTGCGGTAGTTCACCGTGAGTTCGGTGAGCTTCCAGCGTTTGGCCACATACGGTTCGAGCACCCGCTGCCAGGACGACGCGCCCGCCGGGTCGCCGGTCTGCGCCACATCGCCGACGACGGTGATCCAGCGATTCGGGATGCGCCGCATCACCATTCGCCACGCCATCTCCGAGAGTTCCTGTGCCTCGTCGACGATCACGTGACCGTAGGTCCAGGTCCGGTCGCCCGCGGCGCGTTCGGCGGTGGTCTGCCGGTTGCCGAATTCCTGGCGCTGGGCCAGCTGGGAGGCGTCGATCAGGTCGTAGGCCATCAGGATCTCGGGATCGAGTTCGTCCTCGATGTCCTGCGGTGCGGAACCGGTGAGGATGTCGAGGGCGTCCTGGGCCTCCTCGATCTGGGCCCGCCACCGGCGACGCGAGCGTTCGCGTTCCTCGGTGTCGTCGACGCCGAGCAGTTCGGCCAGCTCGTCGAGCAACGGGGCATCGGCCGCGCCGAACATGCCGTCGTCGGAACGCACCAGCTCGGCGCGATCCGGGGCGCTGAGCGTCTTGGCCGCGCGGTCGAGGCGGGCGGGGTCGGCGAGCAGGTCGGCGAGCACTTCCTGGGGCGACAGCACCGGCCACAGCGCGCTGATCGCGGCCTGCACGTGCGGGTCGCCGCGCATCTCGTCGCCGATCTCGCTGAGGTCGGCGGAGCTGAGCAGGCTCTTGCCGCCGGACAGGTCGGCACCCATCGTCGCGGCGAGCTGATCGGTGAGCGCGTCGATCACCGACGACGCGAAGATCGGCCTGGCCAGGTTGTGCGGGCGCCGCGAGGAGCGGGCCCGGCCGCGCGCCCTGGTCGCGATCTTGCGATCCAGGGTCACCGGATAGCCGTCGAACGCCAGGCGAACCGGCTCCGACGGCACTTCCTGACGGTCACGCACCGCCTGCTTGAGCACCTCGAGCATGTCGAGGGAGCCCTTGATCTCCCCGGCGCGCAGCGAATCCTCGCGCACCGCCTTCACACCCGGATACAGGTCGCCGATGGTCGACAGCAGCACACCGGTCTCACCGAGGGAGGGCAGCACCTGACCGATGTAGTCGAGGAAGGTGGCGTTCGGGCCGATGATCAGCACGCCGCTCTTGGCCAGCTGCTGACGGTAGGTGTAGAGCAGGAACGCCGCGCGATGCAGCGCGACCGCGGTCTTCCCGGTGCCAGGCCCACCCTGCACCACGAGCACACTCTTGTGCTCGGAGCGGATGATCGCGTCCTGCTCGCTCTGGATCGTCTCGACGATGTCGTTCATGTGCCCGGTACGGGCGGCGTTGAGCGCCGCCAGCAGCGCGCTCTCGCCACCGACACCGTCGTCGGTGCCGACCACACCGTCACGCTGGGCGGCGCCGAGATCGAGGTACTCGTCGTTGATCGCGGTCACCGCGCGGTTGCGCGAGCGGATGTGCCTGCGACGGGTGACGTCCTCGGGGTTGGCGGTGGTGGCCAGGTAGAACGGGCGCGCCAGTGGGGCGCGCCAGTCGAGCAGCAGCGGCTCGTAGTCGTTGTCCTCATCGAGGATGCCGAGCCTGCCGATGTAGCGCGCCTCCTCCTCGGTGCCGTCGAGGTCGATCCGGCCGAAGCACAGACCGTGCTCGGCGGCGTCGTACTTGGAGAGGTCCTCGCTGTAGAGCTGGGTGAACGATTCGCGCTCACTGCGCGCCTGCGGTGTGCCACCGGATTCGAGGAGCACGGTCTTGAGCCGGTTCTGCGCGTAGTCGCGCATGCCGTCGAGCCGGTCGTAGAGCACCGAAAGGTACTTCTGCTCCTGTTCGATCTCGCGGTCGTGCGCGGCCGGGGAGGCGTCGGCGAGGCGGTCGGGCAAAACAGGACTCCTTTGTCACCGCGTTGAGAACAGAGTTGTCGAGTCTACGTGTCCGCGGGTAGGGCAGCCGCGACCGGGAAGACTTCCTCGCCCAGGATCGGTGTGAAGTGTTCGACCACCGGGAAAGGCTCATAGAAGTGGTGCAACAGTGCACGCCAGCGCTGATATTCCGGCGACTCTCGGAATCCCACGGTGTGATCGGTCAGCTGCTCCCAACGCACCAGCAACAGAAAGCACTCGGGCCGCTCGACACAGCGCGACAACGACAGCCCACCGAAGCCGGGCATTCCCGCGATGATCGGATACGCCTGCGCGAAGGCCGCTTCGAAAGCGGCGGCGGCACCGGGGCGCACGGGTAACAGCGCGTGTTCGACGATCACGCCGACCAGTCTGTCAGGAGGCGTGGGTGTTGTTCGAGCGTCGATTCTGACCGAGACCGAGCTCACGATGTGCCGACGGCTTGTCGCGGTACATCGCCAGGTCGGCGTCGTGCAGCACGGCCTCGGGGGTGCGGTTCTCGTGCGGTCCGAGTTCGGTGATACCGACCGAGGCGCTCACTTCGAGGCGGTGACCGCTGGCAATGATCGGTTCCGACATCGTGACGCGCAGGCGCTCCACCAGTGCGGGCAGGTCGGCACGGTGCGGATGACCGGCCAGCAGCACCAGGAATTCGTCGCCGCCGAGCCGCCCGACCAGGTCCTCGCTCCGCAGCGACTGCTGCAGCCGCTGGGCGACGATCTGCAACACCGTGTCGCCGATGGCGTGCCCGAGAGTGTCATTGATCGCTTTGAAGCCGTCGAGGTCGATGAACAGCACCGTGGTGACCAGGCTGCCGCCCTCGTCGGCCAGCGCCGAGGACAGCTGCGACAGGATCAGGGAACGATTCGCCAGCCCGGTCAGCGCGTCGTGGGTGGCCTGATGCTCGAGCTGGCGCCTGCTGGCCCGAAATTCGGTGATATCGGCGAACGAGGACACCCCCGACGAATCCGGGCTGTCCGGGTTGAGCAGTCTGCAGTTGCACGACAACCACACCTGGTGGCCGTCGGCGTGCTCGATCCCGAAGATGAACTGGGTGATCACCTCGCCGGTCGCGAGGGTGTGCGCCATCGGATGCTTGCCGGGCGGCAGCGGCCGCCCGTCGCTGTCGATCATCGACATCGGCAGGTCGTCGATGAGGTGGCCGAGGACGGGCTCGGCGTCGTCGATGCCGAGTATGCGTTTTCCTGCCGGGTTGATCGACTCCAGGCGGCCCCGCCGATCGACGACGAGCACGCCTTCTTCCAGCTGTGACACCACGGTCGTGAAATACGCCTCCGCCCGGCGAGCCGACGCCTCGGCGGCGCGCTGCGCGGTGAGATCGTGCACCACCACCTGATAGGCCAGCTCGCCCTGCCACACCGTGAGCACCGACACCGTCTGCACCGGCACGATGCGCCCGTCCACCCGGACGAGGTCCATATCGGAGGGCGGGGATGCCGAACCCTCGGCGGTGAGCTGGTTGATCCGGTCGAGCATGGCCGCCACGGAATCGGGGTGGACGAAGATGGTGATCGACAAGCCGAGCAGGTCGTCGGCCGAGCGGGCACCGAGCAGGCGCACCATGGCCGGATTGACGTAGACGATGGTCCCGGACTCGTGCACGCAGATGGCATCGGGAGTGTGTTCGACCAGCGATCGGTAGCGCTGCGCGAGCTGCTCGGCGCTCGCCGCGTCGGTCTTTCTCTCTCCCACTGCGCAACCCCCGATCTCGGCCTGGTCTGCGAACGGCGTACCGGACTAGTCTGGTGATCCTTCATGAAGACCCGCGAGGAGCGATGTGACACCGGATGTGCTCACGGGCGGCATGGCCCACCGCTTCGATTCTATGTCGATCGCCGGCATCGGTGTCGTCTCCGGTTACGGGTGGGGCCGCGAGTTCCTGTGGCAGGGATTGATGGGGGGCAAACCGGCAGCCCGTTTGTACCCCGGTTACGGGCGGGGACGTGATCAGCACGCCTGGGTCGGGCGGATCCCCGACGGCGGCGACCCGGCGCATGGAACCGGTCTGTTCGGGCGCGCCGTGCACGCCGCGGCCACCGAGGCGATCGCCGACGCGCGGGCCCGTGGGTGGCGCGGCGAAGGCCGAACTGTCGGCCTCGTCCACGCGTTCACTCTGGGCGACGTCGCCGACTGGCGCGATTTCTACCGTCGCGACGACGGCCACCGGCGCTCGCGCGACTATCTGCGGATGCTGCCGTCGACACCCATCTCGGTGGTGATGCAGGAGTTCGGTTTCCACGGGCCCGCGATGAACGTCTCGGCCGCCTGCAGTTCGGGCAATGTCGCCCTGCTGACGGCGAAGATGTGGCGCGACGCGGGCCTGGTCGACGATGTGTTGTGCGTGACGACCGACCTCTCGGCCACCCCGGACATGCTCGAACATTTCGTCGGGGTGGGTGCCGCGATCGCCGACGCCGACCCGTTCACCGCCTGCAAGCCCTTCCAGGAGGGCACGCTTGGTTTCACCATGGCCGAGGCGTCGGTCGCGCTGCTGCTCACCGGCGCGGTCGAGCTGCCCTATGCCCGGGTACTCGGCGGTGCGATGACCAACGACGCCTTCCATGTCGTCTCGGTCGATCCCACCCACGCCCAGATCATCGCCTGCGTCGAGCGCGCGCTGGCGAACGCCGGGATCGATGCCGCCGACGTGGCCTACTACAACGCGCACGGCACCGGGACCAGGCAGTGCGATGGCGCCGAACGCGACGTCATGACCACGGTCTTCGACGACCGCCCCGCCATCGCCGCGCTCAAACCGCTCACCGGGCACTGTCAGGGCGCATGCGCGGCGATCGAAGTCGCCACGATCGCGCTGTCCTATGAGCGTGGCATCGCCGCGTCGGCGCCGATCGTGGCGCCCGCGCACCCCCGGCTGCTCGACGGCCCGACCCCGATGCTCGACGGCCCGACCCTGAAACTGTCAATGGGTATGGGCGGCAACAACGCCGCCGTGATCCTGGCCGGGGTATGACTACTCGTCGCCGGTCTCGGGGCCGCCCGCGAGGGCGAACCCGCCGGTCGTCGGTGCGTCCTGGGGTAGTGGCACCGCCCAGCGCAGCTGCGTGCCCGACATCTCCGGGTGGTTGCCGTCGGCGTCGGGGCGCTTGGCCGGACCGACCTCGAAGTGGCCGCCCGCCTCCTGCGCGCGTTGCTCGAGATTGCGCAGCCCGCTGCGGATGACGTGGTTGGGGATGCCCCAGCCGTTGTCGGACACCGTGATCACCAGATCGTCGGCGACCTCGATCACGATGGCGACGGTGTCGGCGCCGGAATGGCGCACCGCGTTGCTCACCGCCTCGCGCACCACCGCCTCGGCGTGGTCGGCCAGTTGCGGATCGAGCACCGACAGCGGGCCCGACACCTGGATCGTCGCGCGCAGGGCGATGTCGGCGGTCTGGCGCCGGATCGCGACCTCGAGCCGCTGCTGTAGCCCCTCACTGTGGCCCGAGCCGCTGGCGTGCAGATCGAAGATGGAGGTGCGGATCTCCTGCACCACTTCTTGCAGATCCATGATCACCGTCGAAAGCCGTTGCCGCACTTCGGGAACCACTGCTTTGGGCATGGTCGCCTGCACGGTCAGGCCGATCGCGAACAGGCGCTGGATCACATGATCGTGCAGGTCACGCGCGATCCGATCGCGGTCGGCGACGAGGTCGAGTTCGCGCATCCGCTGCTGCGCGTCGGCCAGCCGCACCGCCAGCGCGGCCTGATCACAGAACGCCGCGGTCAGCTCGAGCATCTCGTCGGAATACGGTGCGAAACCCGGCGGCCGGAACGTCACCAGGACGCCGAGGGTGGCATCGGGTGTGCACAGCGGCAGCACGAGAGCCGGTCCGGCACCGGGCAGTTCGGCCACGGGGAACTCGACGCCCAGCGTCACCTCCGACACGTCGTCGAAGCGCAGCGGTGTCCGTCTGCTGAACGCGTCGCCCACCACGGTCCCCGCGATCGGAATGGTCTGCCAGTCCTGTCCCGCGTCCGGGCCGGTCCACTGCGTGACCACCAATTCGCTGATCTCGCCCGGTAATTCGTCGGGCACCGGCACCGAGGCGAGGAACGCCTGATGCGATCCGGTCAGCCCGCGCGCGTGATCGACCACATGGCCCAGCACCCGGTCGGATTCGGTACCGGCCAGGAATTCCGTCGCGATATCGCGGGTGGCCTCGATCCACGCCTGCCTGGTTCGTGCCTGCTCGTAGAGCCGCGCGTTGTCGACCGCGATGCCCGCCGCGGCCGCCAGCGCCAGCACCAGGACTTCGTCTTCCTCGGTGAACGGCTGTCCGTCGGACTTCTCGGTCAGATAGAGGCTGCCGAACACCTCGTCCCGAATGCGGACGGGCACACCGAGAAACGTGTGCATCGGCGGATGTCCCGCCGGGAAACCGATCGAGGATTCGTGTTCGGTGAGATCGGCCAGCCGCAGCGGCGCCTTGTGTGCGAACACCGCGCCGAGAACGCCGTGGCCCGCGGGTAATCGCGCGATCCGGTCGCGGATCTGATCCGGCATGCCCTCGTCGATGAACTGCGCGACCTGCTGATCGTGGCCGCGCACCGCCAGCGCGCCGTAGCGGGCGTCGACCAGGTTCATCGCGGTCCGCACGATGGTGCGCAGGGTTTCGTCCAGGTCGAGACCGGCGGTGACGGTGAGCATGGCCTCGACGAGGCCGTCCATCCGATCGCGCGAGCCGATCATCACCTCGACCCGATCGGCGACCTCGCCGAGCAGGCTGCGCAACATCTGCCGCGACACCGTCTGGTCAGCCGAATAGCGGCCGCCCCGACCGTCATTCGCCATCGCAGTATCCCGTCTTCGCAGCTCCTCGAGTGAGTCGCAACAAAGTCTAGTCCGCAATGAGGGGACTTTCGGCCCTTCACTCGCACCGGCGGTAGTGGTGGCATTGGGCACCGGGAATTGGGATCGAGAAGTGGGGCACATGATGAATTCGTTGTCGAGCACCCAGCACTGGACGACCGCCGCGGACCCGGAGCTTGCCGTGACCACGCGTGGCGAAGTGCCGGCCCAGGACGTCACCCGCGCTGTTCGGGCCATCACCCGCGTCATGCGCAGGCATCACCTCGACAGCCCGGCCAGGGTGCGCGTCACCGCGCCGCAGGGCTACGACGAGCCGACGCTGGTGCAGGCCAATATCCGAACCAACGACACCTTCACCCGTGTCCAGGTCACCGGCCCCGGCGGTTTCGCGGTCACCTTCGCCGCCGAGCGGCTCGACCGCCAGCTCGCCCGCCGCGCGGGCAAGGAATCGCGCGGCGCGTGGCCCGATCCGGCCCGTCGCCCGCTGGCCCAGATCACC
The DNA here is from genome assembly GCF_042719755.1 of Nocardia sp. NPDC058519. Lineage (NCBI taxonomy): Bacteria > Bacillati > Actinomycetota > Actinomycetes > Mycobacteriales > Nocardiaceae > Nocardia > Nocardia sp. NPDC058519. The sequence continues at coordinate 59,235 of NZ_JBHXNK010000016.1, forward strand.
GAGACGCGCCCGATCATCCGCCGCAAGGACTGCGCCCTGATGACCGGCACCCCACTGGAGGCCAGCACCGTCCTCGACGCGATGGACTACGACGCCTACCTGTTCACCGACGCCGACACCGGCGAGGACGCGATCGTCACCTGGGCCGACCCGCACGGTGTGGCGCTGGCCAGGCAGCGGCGCACCGCCGCGGCGGACCAGTCGGCCGAGCTGCCGCTCACCGCGAGCGCGATGCCGGTGCGGGTGGTCCAGGACGCGGCTCCCGTCTTCGCCGAGGACGAGGCCTCCGACGCGCTGTGCGCCGCCGGGCTGCCCTACCTGTTCTTCACCGACAGCCACACCGGCCGCGGGAACCTGCTCTACCGCCGCTATGACGGGGACCTGACCATCGTCGTCCCGTCCTGAACTGTCACGGCTCGCGGAGTTTGGTCGCCAGGACCGCGGCCTGGGTGCGGCGTTCGACACCCAGTTTCGCCAGCAGCCGCGACACGTAGTTCTTGACCGTTTTCTCCGCGAGGAACATTCGCGCGGCGATCTGCCGGTTGGTGAGGCCCTCACCGAGCAGTTCGAGTAGTCGGCGTTCCTGGTCGGTGAGCCCGGCCAGTGGCCCTGACGGTTCGGCGCTGCGGCGCAGCCGGGCACGCAGCGCGTCGGCGGCGCGGGTATCGAGCAGCGAGTGGCCCGCGCCGACCTGTTTGATCGCGTCGGCCAGTTTCATCCCGTCGATGTTCTTCACCACATAGCCGCTGGCACCGGCCAGGATGGCGTCGAGCATGGCGTGCTCGTCGGAGAACGAGGTCAGGATGAGGCAGTGCAGGTCGTCGAACTCGGCCAGCAGGTTGCGGCACAGTTCGATGCCGTTGCCGTCGGGTAACCGCACATCGAGGACCGCGACGTCGGGGCGAGCCTCGCGGATGCGCACCATCGCCTCGGCGACACCGCCCGCCTGACCGATCACAGTGAGTTCTGGATCACCCTCGAGCAGGTCGATCAGCCCGCGCCGCACGATCTCGTGGTCGTCGACCAGGAACACCTCGAGCACGCCGGCTCCTTCATCATGTCGAACGATCCACCCTTGTGGTCCAACATAATCCGCGCATCTCGGTTGTGGGGCGGGTCGGCGAACGAGCTTCGTCACGTCCCCTGCACAGCGCGTCCCGTCCGGGGGCCCGTTCGCCCGCGCACCGAAACTTGTCGGACCCCCCGCCTAGCATTGGCAGCGGGGGATTATGTCCGGTCGGCGGATGACGATGGAGAAGGGATTCACCAGGTGGCGGAACGCCTCACTGTGCGCGGAGCTCGGGAACACAACCTGAAAGGTGTCGACCTGGATTTGCCACGCGACAGCCTGATCGTGTTCACCGGTCTGTCCGGTTCCGGGAAGTCGAGCCTGGCGTTCGACACGATCTTCGCCGAGGGGCAGCGCCGCTACGTCGAATCGCTGTCGGCCTACGCGCGACAGTTCCTCGGGCAGATGGACAAGCCGGATGTCGATTTCATCGAGGGCCTCTCGCCCGCGGTGTCGATCGACCAGAAATCGACCAACCGCAACCCGCGGTCCACGGTCGGCACCATCACCGAGGTCTACGACTACCTGCGCCTGCTCTACGCCCGCGCCGGCACGCCGCACTGCCCGGTGTGCCACGAGCTGATCGAAAAGCAGAGCCCGCAGCAGATCGTCGACCAGGTGCTCGCCATGGACGACGGCCTCAAGTTCCAGGTGCTCGCGCCGGTGGTGCGTACCCGCAAGGGTGAGTTCGTCGATCTGTTCGACCAGCTCAAGACCCAGGGTTATTCGCGGGTGCGGGTCGACGGCGTGGTGTATCCGCTCACCGATCCGCCGAAGCTGAAGAAGCAGGAGAAGCACGACGTCGAGGTGGTCATCGACCGCCTCTCGGTCAAGGCCGCCTCCAAGCAGCGCCTCACCGACTCGATCGAGACCGCGCTGCGGCTGGCCGACGGCATCGTCGTGCTCGATTTCGTCGACCGCGACGAGCACGCCCACGACCGTGAACGCCGCTTCTCCGAGCGCCTGGCCTGCCCCAACGGCCACCCACTCGACATCGAGGACCTGGAGCCCCGCTCGTTCTCGTTCAACTCGCCCTACGGCGCCTGCCCCGACTGCACCGGCCTCGGTATCCGCAAGGAAGTCGACCCGGAACTCGTGGTGCCCGATCCGGACCTGAGCCTGGCAGAGGGCGCGATCGCCCCGTGGTCGCGCGGGCAGACCGCCGAGTACTTCAACCGGTTGCTCGCCGGCCTGGCCGAGGCGGTCGGCTTCTCCATGGACACCCCGTGGCGCGACCTGCCCGCGAAGGCCCGCAAGGCGGTGCTGGAAGGCAGCTCCGACCAGGTACACGTGGCCTACACCAACCGCTACGGCCGCAAGCGCTCCTACTACGCCGATTTCGAAGGCGTGATGCCGTTCCTGCAGCGGCGCATGGACAACACCGAGTCCGAGCAGATGAAAGAGCACTACGACGGCTACATGCGCGATGTGGCGTGCCCGGTCTGCAACGGCTCCCGGCTGCGCCCGGAGATCCTGGCCGTCACCCTGGCCGCGGACGGCACCGACAAGTCGATCGCCGAGGTCAGTGAGCTGTCCATCGGCGCCTGCGCGCACTTCCTGAACTCGCTCACGCTGGGGGAGCGCGAGACCGCGATCGCCGGGCAGGTGCTCAAGGAGATCCAGGCCAGGCTCGGCTTCCTGCTCGACGTCGGCCTGGAATATCTCACGCTCTCGCGCGCCGCCGCGACCCTGTCCGGCGGTGAGGCCCAGCGCATCCGGCTGGCCACCCAGATCGGTTCGGGCCTGGTCGGTGTCCTCTATGTTCTCGACGAGCCGTCGATCGGCCTGCACCAGCGTGATAACCGCAGGCTCATCGAGACGCTGCTGCGGTTGAAGAAGCTGGGCAACACCCTGATCGTCGTCGAACACGACGAAGACACCATCCGTGCTTCGGACTGGGTGGTCGACATCGGTCCGCTGGCAGGCGAACACGGTGGCCGGGTGGTGCACAGCGGCCCGTATGCCGAACTCCTAGAAGTGTCCGAATCCCTCACCGGCGCTTACCTTTCGGGCCGCGAGCAGATCGAACTGCCGCTCGTGCGCCGCGCGATCGACAAGAAGCGCAGGCTCACCGTCGTCGGCGCCACCGAACACAACCTGCAAAACGTCGACGTGGCGTTCCCGCTGGGTGTGCTCACCGCGGTCACCGGTGTCTCGGGTTCGGGCAAGTCGACCCTGGTCAACGACATCCTGGCCACCGTCCTCGCCAACAAGCTCAACGGCGCCCGCCAGGTGCCGGGCAGGCACACCAGGATCAACGGTCTCGACAACCTCGACAAGCTGGTGCAGGTCGACCAGTCGCCGATCGGTCGCACGCCCCGCTCGAATCCGGCCACCTACACCGGCGTCTTCGACAAGATCCGCACCCTGTTCGCCTCCACCACCGAGGCGAAGGTGCGCGGCTACCAACCCGGCCGGTTCTCGTTCAATGTCAAGGGCGGCCGCTGCGAAGCCTGCTCGGGCGACGGCACGCTCAAGATCGAGATGAACTTCCTCCCGGACGTCTACGTCCCCTGCGAGGTCTGCCACGGCGCCCGCTACAACCGGGAAACCCTCGAGGTGCACTACAAAGGCAAGACCATCGCCGAGGTTCTCGACATGCCGATCGACGAGGCCGCCGACTTCTTCGAGGCGATCACCTCGATCCACCGCTACCTCAAGACTCTCGTCGAGGTCGGCTTGGGCTACGTGCGCCTCGGCCAGAGCGCGCCGACCCTGTCCGGCGGCGAAGCCCAGCGCGTGAAACTGGCCGCCGAACTGCAGAAACGATCCATGGGGCGGACTGTCTACATCCTCGACGAACCGACCACGGGGCTGCACTTCGAGGACATCCGCAAGCTGCTCAAGGTGATCAACGGTCTGGTCGACAAGGGCAACACGGTGATCGTCATCGAGCACAACCTCGACGTCATCAAGACCGCCGACTGGGTCATCGACATGGGCCCCGAGGGTGGTTCCGGCGGCGGCACCGTGGTCGCGACCGGCACGCCGGAAGACATCGCCGCGGTGTCGGACAGCTACACCGGGCAGTTCCTCAAGGAGGTCCTGGCAGCGCCCGCGCCGAAGAAGACGGCACAAAAGAAGTCCGCCGCGAAGAAGGCAGCCGAGAAAGCCGCTCCCGCGGCGAAGAAGGCACCGGCGGAGACGACCGCTGCCAAGCGGTTGGCGCGAAAGGCGGCCGCGCTGCGCTGAGCCCGGCTACCGTCCTTTCGAGACATCCCGGCAGGGACTTTCCGAAACCACCACGAAGTGAAACAGTCGTAGGTAACATTCGCCTCACCGTCCCCGGAGTACCGGGTAGTAGCGGTTTGTCGACGGCTCGATCGTCGTGTAGTTCGAAAGGAACGTCCTCATGGATGAAGCCACCACGGCGCTCATCGCCCAGATTCTCGGTTTCCTCGCCGGCGGGTCATCGTTGGCTTACGAGCCCACCAAGCCGACCGTCTGACCTGGATTCGAAAGGAACGCCTGTAATGGATACCGGAAGCGCGGCGCTGCTCACCGCACTCGCCAACATGATCACCTCCGGCTCGGCCGTGTCGGTCACCCCCGGCGGTCCCACTCCGACCCCCGTGGTCTGAGTCGCGACGTTCGTTCGCAGCACAGAAAAAGATCCGCCGACGCACCGCGTCGGCGGATCTTTTCGTTGACGGAACTCAGTGCACGGGGCCGGTGTACTTCTCGCCCGGACCCGTTCCCGGCGCGTCCGGCACCGAGGACGCCTCGCGGAACGCGCGCTGCAGCGCCTGCAAGCCCTCACGGATCGGACCCGCGTGCGGGCCGAGGTATTCCACCGACGCCGTGACCAGCCCGGCCAGCGCGGTGATCACCCGGCGCGCCTCGTCGAGATCGACGCCCGTGCCCGCATGCGGGTTCTCCTCGGCCAGGCCCAGCTTCTCCGCGGCCGAGCTCATCAGCATCACGGCGGCGCGGCTGATCACCTCGACGGCGGGGATGTCGGCCAGGTCGCGCACGGGGGGATCGAGCTCGTCAGTCATGCTGATCAGGCTATAGCGAGCCCGATTCCGGATGCTCGCGCCCGGCTGATTCGGTGATAGCTCAACGCCATGCTAAGCTTTTCGCTGACGACCGCCCCTGGATGTGTCATGCATCCGTGGGGCAGATAAGTGGAGCCCGACTCCCACCGTTACCGGCGAGCAATCGTACGGATATACGGTCCCGGTCACCCGCTCATTGTGGCGGGTTTCCCGTGTGCCTGGCACGCGGGGGTCGACAACCGAGCTCGTGAGGGCATCGGCTGTGGGCGATCGGTCGACATCGGGCCCCGTGGCGGAGAAATACCGCAACGGGGCTTTCGTGTTGAAACAGGGGTTGCAGTTATTGCGTGCGGTCGTTAAGACGACACCGCTTGACCTAGGAGGCCCCATCAGCACTGAGACCCGCATCAACGATCGCATCCGTGTTCCCGAGGTTCGTCTCATCGGACCCGGCGGCGAACAGGTTGGGATCGTGCGTGTTGAAGATGCACTACGCGTCGCGCTCGAAGCCGACCTCGACCTCGTCGAGGTAGCACCCGATGCCCGTCCGCCGGTCTGCAAGATCATGGACTACGGCAAGTTCAAGTACGAGACCGCGCAGAAGGCGCGCGAGTCCCGTAAGAACCAGGTCCAGACCGTGATCAAGGAGCAGAAGCTCCGTCCGAAGATCGACGACCACGACTACGAGACCAAGAAGCGCAACGTCGTTCGCTTCCTCGAAGCCGGGTCCAAGGTCAAGGTGACGATCATGTTCCGCGGTCGTGAGCAGTCGCGTCCCGAGCTCGGCTTCCGGTTGCTCCAGCGTCTGGGCTCCGACGTGGCCGATCTCGGATTCGTCGAGACCTCGGCCAAGCAGGACGGCCGCAACATGACCATGGTCCTCGCTCCCCACAAGGGCGCGAAGACGCGGGTGAAGGCCCAGCAGGACTCCTCGGCGCCCGCGGCGACACGTGCGCCGCAGCCGACCGGTCCCGCCGGTGCCGAACCGGCCGCGCCGGTCGAGCCCGCCGCACCGGTCGAGCAGGCCGCGCCTGCCGAGCAGGCTGCGCCGGCCGACCCGCAGTAAAACGATTTCAACGACTAGATAGAGGAATCCATGCCGAAGAACAAGACCCACAGCGGCGCCAAGAAGCGATTCAAGGTGACCGGCCGGGGCAAGCTGCTTCGCGAGCAGGCGAACCGTCGCCACCTCCTGGAGCACAAGTCCTCTCGCCGGACTCGTCGTCTGGAAGGCACGGAGTCCGTCGCTTCCGTCGACGTCCCCCGCGTGAAGCGGCTGCTCGGTCTCGCCTGACCTTCGGGTCAGCTCGACCGTCGCAACCCGACGATTCCGCGGCCGGGATAACCGGACGCCGACAACTACCGAATTCGGGCGCCGCCGCGCCCCCAGATGATCAAGGACTACCAAAGTGGCACGCGTCAAAAGGGCCGTCAACGCTCAGAAGAAGCGCCGTTCCATCCTCGAGGCCTCCAAGGGCTACCGGGGCCAGCGTTCGCGCCTGTACCGCAAGGCCAAGGAACAGCAGCTCCACTCGCTGACCTACGCCTACCGTGACCGCAAGGCGCGCAAGGGTGACTTCCGCAAGCTGTGGATTGCTCGTATCAACGCCGCCGCGCGTCTGAACGACATCACCTACAACCGCTTCATCCAGGGCCTCAAGGCCGCTGGTGTCGAGGTGGACCGCAAGATCCTCGCCGAGCTCGCTGTTTCCGACGCCGAGGCCTTCGCCGGCCTGGTGGCTGTCGCCAAGGCCGCACTGCCGGCCGACGTCAACGCCCCGGCCACCGCTGCCTGAGCTTGACAACACACAGCGATCTGTCGGAACGACCCGTGGACGCGCTCTCCGAGCGCAATCCGCGGGTCGTTTCCGCTGTCAAGCTCCAGCGCGCGGCCCAGCGCCGCAAGTCCGGCCTGTTCCTCGCCGAGGGCGCCAACGCCGTGTCCGCCGCGCTGGAGACCGGCCGGGTACGGGAGATCTTCTACTCGCTCGCGGCCGCCGGTCGGGATAACGCGCTGATCGCCGGTGCCACCGCCGACGGCATCCGCACCACGCTGGTCAGCGATCGTGCCGCCGAACATCTCGGCGAAACCGTCACCGCGCCCGGCCTTGTCGCTGTCTGCGAACTCCTCGACGTGCCGCTCGGCGAGATCCTCGACCGCGGTCCGCGCATGCTCGCCGTTCCCGTCGAGATCGCCGAACCCGGCAACGCGGGCACCCTGATCCGGGTCGCCGATGCCGTCGGCGCCGACGGTGTGGTGCTGGCGGGGGAGACCGTCGACCCGCACAACGGCAAATGCGTGCGCGCCAGCGCGGGCAGCCTGTTCCATGTTCCGGTAGCCCGCAGTCGCGATATCACCGCGACGCTCGACGCGATCTCCGCCGCGGGCGTGACGATCCTCGCGACCGCCGCCAACGGCGAAGTCGACCTCGACGCCGCCGATGACATCCTCAGCGGACCGGTCGCCTGGCTCTTCGGCAACGAGGCCCACGGCCTCGACCCCGCCGTCGCTGCCCGCGCCGACCACCGCATCCGCATCCCCATCCACGGCCGCGCCGAAAGCCTGAATCTGGCTGCGGCAGCGGCGATCTGCCTCTACGCGAGCGCGCGCGTCCAGCACGCGAAGTAGTTCTCACGACGGCGCGCTACGGCCCCGGAGGTGTTCGATCTGGGTGTGGCTGAGCTGCTCGGCCCTGCGCATGTGCTCGGTGATCACCGCGAGCTCGTCCTCGGTATGGGTGTCGAGTAGCGCCTCCCAGCCTTCCCCGAGGTCGTCCCACACGGCGGTGACGCGGGCGACGCGATCTGGCACGGGAGAGACCAGGACCCGACGACGATCCTCGGCATCGGGCTCGCGCACCACATAGCCGTCGCGTTCGAGCCGGTCGACCAAGCGGGTGGCCGAGCCGGTGGTGAGTCCGGTCATGTCGGCGATCTGTTTGACGGTGAGTGGCCGCGGCTCGGCGGTGAGCAGGCTCAGGCATTGCAGATCGGTGGGGTGCAAGCCCAGATGGTCGGCGACAGCCTGGTTGAACAGGACATACGAGGCCATGTACTGCCGCGAGACGCGCGACAACTCCGCGTAGCGGGCACTTCGACTCCGCTCTGTCATCCGGATCACACTCCTAATCAGCTGCGCGGCGCAGTTAAAACGGTTAAATTGCTGCGTGGTGCAGTTAATGTGCCACACAGCGAAATCATACCGGAGGAAACATCGTGCTCACCATCGCAGTCACCGGCGCCACCGGCGCGCAGGGCGGCGCCACCGCTCGTGCCCTGCTCACCATGGGTCATCGCGTCCGCGCGCTCACCCGATCTCCCCAAAGCCCGGCCGCTGTCGCGCTCGGCGATCTCGGTGCCGAGGTCCGTTATGCGGACTTCGGCGACCGCGATTCTCTCGACGCCGCCCTGGCGGGCGCTGATTCCCTGTTCGCCGTGACCACGCCCTTCGGCACCGACACGACCGTCGAGACCCGCCATGGCATCACCTTGGTCGACGCCGCTGTCGCCGCGCGCATCGGCCACATCGTCTTCACCTCGGCGGCGCACGCCGACCGCTCCACCGGAATCCCGCACTACGACAGCAAATTCGCGATCGAAGAGCACCTACGTGCGAGCGGTGTCCCATGGACCGTCATCGCACCCGCCGCCTTCATGGACAACTACGCCACCGGCTGGACCCTCGACGCCCTCCGGGACGGCACCTTCGCCTGGCCGATGCCCGCCGACCGGCCGCTCACCCTCATCTGCGCCGAGGACATCGGTGCCTTCGCCGCGCTCACCTTCGATCGCCGTGCCGAATTCGCGGACCGCCGCATCGACCTGGCCGCCGACGAACTCACCCCGGCCCGACTCGCTGCCACACTGGCCGTCGCCATCGACCGACCGATCGCGCACCACGAAGTCCCGCTGTTCGTCGTCCGCCGCCACTCCGAAGATCTGGCCGCCATGTTCGAATACTTCGGCACCGTCGGACTCGATGTCGACGTCACCGGCCTGCGCCGCGACTACCCGGACGTCGCCTGGCACTCGTTCGCCGACTGGGCCCGCGGGCAGAACTGGCCCGCGCTGCTCGCGCGCTGACCGGTCTCAGCACTCGGGCGTGGTGGCGCTGTGCAGGTCGTTGAGAATTTCGGTGGCCCAGGGGAGTGGGATCGCGTCGCTGCCCGCGACTTGCATCGCGGTCATGATCGTCAGCAGCATCCCGGTGGCGACGAAGCGGCGTGATTGCAGGGTGTCGGCGCCGGTGAGTTCGCCGATCAGGCGATACATCCGCCCGAAGCGCTCCCGCATGTGGTCGCCGATCGCCGGATCCGCACTGGCGGCGGCGCCGTGCAGCAGGACGAGGGGGAGTTCGCGTTCGGCCAGGAAGACATCGAAGCCGTGGCCGAGGGAGCGCAATGCCTCCGCGGTGTCGGCATCGGGGGCGATCTCGGCATCGCGGAACACCTGCTCGATGCGGGTGCACACCTCGAGCAGGCAGGCGATGAACAGCTGCTGCTTGGTTCCGAACAGGCGGATCACGTAGGGCTGCGACACGCCGGCCAGCCTGGCGATCTCATCGGTTTTCGTTGCGGCATAACCCGTTTCGGCAAACGCTTGGATCGCGGCCTCGAGCACCTGGGCGCTGCGCTCGGTCGCTGTCATCCGGGTTCTCGTCATGGGCGCCACGGCCTCCTCGTTCGTTTGCCTCTTGACATGTTATCAGCCGATGCATAACCATGGACAGGGAAGTTATCAGTCAATAACAACTAAAGGCTTAACATGACGCAGACACTCGAATCCGGCGACGCGCGAGCCGCCGTTGCGCCCGCGAACCCCGGGGTGAAGAACAAGCCGCTCGGTGCGGTCATCGCCGCCGTCGGCATTCCGATGTTCATGGTCACGTTGGACAACCTCGTCGTGACGAACGCGCTGCCGGTGATCAAAACCGAACTGGGAGCGTCGCTTTCGGACCTGCAGTGGTTCATCAACGCCTACACGCTGTCCTTCGCCGCGCTGCTGCTGTCGGCGTCGGCCCTGGGTGACCGGATCGGCCGTCGCCGCGTGTTCCTGGCCGGTATCGGGATCTTCGTCGTCGCCTCGGCGGCGTGCGCGCTGGCCACCGAGCCGTGGATGCTCATCGCCGCCCGCGCGGTGCAGGGCGTCGGTGGTGCGGCCGTCATGCCGCTGTCGCTCACCCTGCTCGCCGCCGCGGTGCCCGCGAAGATGCGCAGCGCCGCGATCGGCATCTGGGGTGGCATCGCGGGCCTTGGTGTCGCGGTCGGGCCGGTCGTCGGTGGTGCGGTGGTCGACGGCCTGAACTGGCAGTGGATCTTCTGGCTCAATGTCCCGATCGGTCTGCTGGCGCTGCCCTTCGCCGCCCGCATGCTCGCCGAATCACGGGGCGTGGCGAGGAAACTCGACTACCTGGGCGTGCTGCTCTCCGCCGGTGGCGTGCTCGCGCTGGTGTGGGGCGTCATCCACGGTGCCGAAGACGGCTGGACCGCACCGCAGGTCCTCACCGCCCTGATCGGTGGCACCGCGCTGCTCGTCGCGTTCGTGGCCTGGGAAACCTACGCCACCGACCCGATGCTCCCGCTGCGCATGTTCAAGTCCCGCGGCCTGAGCCTCAGTTTCATCGTGTCCTTCGGCTTCTCGTCCGGCGTCTTCGGCTCGATCTTCCTGCTCGCCCAGTTCTTCCAGGTGGTGCAGGGTTACTCGCCGCTGGAATCGGGGATCCGCACGATGCCGTGGACGATGGTCCCGATGGTCGTCGCACCACTGGCCGGGCTGATCGTCGACCGCGTGGGCGCCCGCACGCTCATCGCGATCGGCCAGCTCTGTCTGGCCGTCTCCCTCGCCTGGATGGCGATGATCACCACCGCCGACGTCCCCTATCTCGCCTTCGTCGCCCCCTTCGTCCTCGGCGGCATCGGGATGGGCCTCACCTTCGCCCCCTCCTCCACCATCGTCATGGCCAGCGCATCGCCGGCTGACCAGGGCATGGCCTCAGGAATCAGCAGCACCGTCCGTGAAGTCGGCGTAGCCATGGGCATCGCCGTCCTCGCCTCGGTCTTCGCCTCCTACGGCTCCTACACCGACCCTCAGTCCTACGTGGACGGCCTGGTGCCCGCGGTCTGGGTCGGCGCCGCGCTCGTCGCCTTCGCCGCGGTCGTAGCAGCCTTCCTTCCGCGTCATACCGAGCCCGCGCAATAGCCGCTGACCGCGGTCGGCTCCCCGAGCCGGCCGCGGTCCGGCCGAACGACCACCTGCTGAGCGTCGTCATAGATGACGGTCCCCGGCGCATCGGACTCGCACCGCTCCCACTCGATTCCGTGCGCGTCGAGAATCGCGAGATAACCGCCGACCCGTTCGATCATCGCCACCGCACTCGACTTGAACCACGAGGCCGCACCCGGATGCAGCTCGCGGTCGTACACGCCCGGATCCACATCGCTCGGATTTCTCAGATGCTCACCGAACCAGTCATTGCCCCTGCGGCGAAATCGCACCTCCTCGGCACTCAACTGCCCCTCCATCCACAGCCCGTTGACCAGCCCGAACACGCCTGGATATCGACCGTGCCGATTGGGTCGAGCAGCCTGGAATCGAACGTAGGCGCAACTGTCAGCCGATCCGTCCCGACGGTCGCCGGCCGCCGTCACGCGACACCATCCGGTTGCTGCCCCTGCTCCGGGGCTGCGTCGCGCCGTTCCGGAAGGTGCGCGCACAACCCGCCCGCGCGTGGAAACAAACCTCGCCCAGCCGGTCGAATACCGAAGCCGCACAACGCAAGACCGCTACCAGGCGCGGTGAGCCGAGCACGCCGCCCCTGCGGAGGTGTTGGATCGCAAGTCTGTTCAGCCATCGAGTCGTCCTGTTCTCGAGTCGAACACGCTGGTGTGTTTGATCACTTGGACGCGCCGCGGACTCGTTCGGTTCCCTCGAATTTCGAACAGCATCCGATCGAGACGCATCGTCGCTGATCGGGGGACTGGTCGGTCCATATCGTGACCCCGCCGACCAGCGCCGATCGCCCCGCGAGTAATCCGGATGAATCGCGCGAACCCCATCCCATAGGATTTACGCAGCACCGATGCGGGATGGCAATGACGCGCCCGCGAACCGATCCCCAGGGGAGAGTCGAGAAGATCGTGGCCGACGACAACAGTGGAGTCGAGCAGAACGCCTCTTTGACCGAGGAGGCACTCGCGGCAGCGGCGGCGGAGGCCGAGAAGGCGTTTGCCGCGGCGGCTGATCTGGATGCGCTGGCGGTCGCCAAGACCGACTACATCGGCGGCAAGTCGCCGATCGCACTCGCGCAGCGTGGGCTGGGCAGTGTGCCCAAGGAAGAGAAGGCCGAGGCAGGTAAGCGGGTCAACGTCGCGCGCAAGCGGGTCTCCGATGCGTTCGAGGCACGCCGCGCCGCGCTCCTCGAGGAGCGCGACCAGGCTGTGCTCATCTCCGAGAAGATCGACGTCACGCTGCCCGCCCGCCGTCAGCCTGTCGGCGCCCGGCACCCGATCACCGTCATCTCCGAGCAGATCGCCGACTTCTTCGTCGGCATGGGCTGGGAGGTCGCCGAGGGTCCCGAGGTGGAGACCGAACACTTCAACTTCGACGCGCTGAACTTCCTGCCCGACCACCCGGCGCGCACCATGCAGGACACCTTCCACATCGCCCCGGAAGGTTCGCGCCAGGTGCTGCGCACGCACACCTCCCCGGTGCAGGTGAGAACCATGCTGACCCGTGACGTGCCGATCTATATCGCGTGCCCCGGCCGCACCTTCCGCACCGACGAGCTCGACGCGACCCACACCCCGGTCTTCTCCCAGGTGGAGGGTCTGGCGATCGACAAGGGTCTCACCATGGCGCACCTGCGTGGCACCCTGGACGCCTTCGCGCGCGCCATGTTCGGTCCCGAGACCCGCACGCGCATGCGCCCGAACTACTTCCCCTTCACCGAGCCGTCGGCCGAGGTCGACGTGTGGTTCCCGAACAAGAAGGGCGGCGCGGGCTGGATCGAGTGGGGCGGCTGCGGCATGGTCAACCCCAAGGTCCTCATCGCCAGCGGCATCGACCCCGAGGTGTATTCCGGGTTCGCGTTCGGCATGGGCATGGAGCGCACTCTGCAGTTCCAGACCACCATCCCCGACATGCGCGACATCGTCGAGGGTGACGTGCGGTTCACCCTGCCCTTCGGTATCCGGTCTTAGAGAGAGAGCGAAACGTCAAGTGCGAGTAGCACAGTCCTGGCTGACCGAGATCCTGCAGCGCACCACCCCCGAGTGGTCGGTGTCGGCGGAAGAGCTCGACGCGGGCTTCGTCCGGGTGGGTCTGGAAGTCGAAGAGGTCGACAAGCTCGAGCCGATCGGTGGTGAGATCGACAAGCCGCTGGTTGTCGGGCGCGTCGCCGAGATCACCGAGCTCACCGAGTTCAAGAAGCCGATCCGCTTCTGCAAGGTCGACGTCGGCAACCCCGAGTTGCAGGAAATCGTCTGTGGCGCACGCAATTTCGCTGTCGGCGACCTCGTCGTTGTCGTGCTGCCCGGTGGTGAGCTGCCCGGCGGGTTCAAGATCTCCTCGCGCAAGACCTACGGCCACACCTCCAACGGCATGATCTGCTCGGTCGCCGAACTCGGTATCGGCAAGGATCACGACGGCATCCTGGTGCTCGAGCCCGGTTCCGCGCAGCCGGGCGACGACGCGAATGTGCTGCTCGGCACCGATGACACCATCATCGAACTCAACATCACCCCCGACCGCGGCTACTGCTTCTCGGTGCGCGGCCTGGCCCGCGAACTGGCCTGTGGCTTCGACCTCGAATACGCCGACCCGGCCGTGCGCACGCTGCCAGAGGCCGACGCGCTCGCCTGGCCGGTACGTCTGGACGACGACTCGGACTGCACGCGCTTCGGCGCGCGCCGCGTCACCGGGATGAACCCGAACGCGGTGAGCCCGCTGTGGTTGCAGCGCAGGCTGATGCTGTCGGGCATGCGCCCGATCTCCCCGGCTGTCGACGTCACCAACTATGTGATGCTCGAACTCGGCCAGCCGCTGCACGCCTTCGACGCGGCAAAGCTGCACGGCGGCTTGGTCGTTCGCTCGGCGCACAAGGGCGAGACCCTGCGCACCCTCGACGACACCGAGCGCACTCTTGACGCCGAGGACGTGGTGATCGCCGACGATTCCGGCGTGATCTCCCTCGCCGGTGTCATGGGTGGCGCGAGCACCGAGGTCGGCGCCGGGACCACCGATGTGGTCCTCGAAGCCGCCGTCTGGAACCCGCTGCGGGTGTACCGGACATCGCGCCGCCACAAGCTCTCCTCGGAGGCGGGCAAGCGCTACGAACGGGTCGTCGATCCCGAGATCAACATCGCCGCGCTCGACCGCGCCGCGACCCTGCTCGCCGACATCACCGGCGGCACCATCGAATCCGCGCTCACCGACATCAGGGTGCCACTGGCGCCGGTCGCGCCGATCGCGATGGACATCGACCTGCCCGACCGCGTCGCCGGCGTCACCTACCCGGCGGGCACCTCCGTGCGCAGGCTCGCCCAGATCGGCGCAGGCGTCGATATCGAGGTCAACGACGCGGGCAAGACCCAGCTGCTGGTGACCCCGCCGAGCTGGCGCCCCGACCTGTCTCAGCCCGCCGACCTGGTCGAAGAGGTCCTGCGGCTGGAAGGCCTCGAGCAGATCCCGTCCATTCTGCCGACCGCGCCGGGTGGTCGCGGGTTGACCGCGCAGCAGCAGCGTCGCCGCGCGGTGAGCCGGGCACTGGCCTTCGCCGGTGCCGTCGAGGTGCCGCCGCCTGCCTTCCTGCCCGGCGGTGTGTTCGAGGTGTGGGGTCTGGACGCCGACGACCCGCGCCGCAACACCACCCGGGTGCTGAACCCCCTCGACAGCGACCGCCCCGAACTGGCGACCACGTTGCTGCCGGGTCTGCTGGAAGTGGCCGCCCGCAACATCTCTCGTGGTGCGCGCGACCTGACCATCTACGGCATCGCCCAGGTGGTGCGGCCCGGCGCGCAGACCCACGCGGTCGAGGCACTGCCGGTGGATCGTCGTCCCACCGACGAGCAGATCGCCGAACTGAACGCGTCGCTGCCCGCCCAGCCGGTTCACGTGGCCGCGGTGCTCAGCGGTAAGCACGATCCGCGCGGGCCGTGGGGTCCCGGCCGTCCGGCCGAGGCCGCCGACGCGTTCGCGCTGGTCGACGACATCGCCGATGCGGCGGGTGTCGTCATCGAACGGCGGTCCGTCGCTTACCTGCCGTGGCACCCCGGCCGCTGCGCGGAACTGCTCGTCGACGGCGTGGTCGTCGGACACGCGGGCGAACTGCACCCCGCCGTCCTCGAGCGTGCCGGTCTGCCGCCGCGCACCTGCGCGCTGGAAGTCGATCTCGACGCCCTGCCGCTCGACGAATCCCTGCCTGCCCCGACGATCTCGGCGTTCCCCGCCGTCCTGCAGGACGTGTCGATCAGCGTCGAGAAGGCCGTCCCCGCCGCGCAGGTGGAAACCGCGCTCCGCACCGGCGGCGGCGACCTGCTCGAAAGCATCGCCCTGTTCGACGTCTACGAAGGCGCCCAAGCAGGCGAGGGCCGCAAATCCCTCACCTACGCCCTGCGCTTCCGTGCCCCCGACCGCACCCTCACCGAAGACGAGGCCAGCGCCGCCCGCGACGCCGCCGTCGCCTCGGCCACCACCGCGGTCGGCGCCGAACTGCGCGGCTGATCCCCGCTCGACACCCGAAGGCCGTCCGGTTCCACCGGGCGGCCTTCGTCGTGAACCGCATGCCCTCAGGCGATTTCGCGTCTGCCGAATCCGAATCGCCGACTCTGTGACGCGGGTACGGCCGCCGCGCTCACCAGGAGCGCGCCGCCGATCATCACCGGCACGGCGTAGTCGGCCGTCTCGGCGAACCCGACCGAGGTCACCATCGCCACCGCGAACATCGTGAACAGCGCCGCCGCGGCCGCCGCGGTGAGCCGGGGCCGCACCGCGAAGATCAACGCCGTCCCGAGCACGGCCTCCGCGACCGTCGCCACTCCCGCCGCGATCGGCGCCGCGTCAGCGGCGAACGCAGGCAGCAGTGTCCGGGTGTAGTCGACGAACTCCGCGTAGGACCCCCACGACACCCCCGCGCTGCCCGGAGCGCCGAACATCCCGAATCGGTCCGCGACCGAACCCGCGAACAGCACGCCCAGCGCCACCCTGGTCACGACGACCAGCGCCCGCACGCGCCCCAGCGTCACTGCCGTCACCGCGACCAGCGACACAACCCCTATCGTGACCGGCCCGATCGTCGCATCCCCGAACGCGAGCCACGCGACTTCGACCAGAACCGCCACACTCGTGAAAACCGCCGCCGCTGTGCGCATCGCCTCAACCTCTCAACTAGTAAGGTTCTTGACCAACCATAGAAAGGCGGAAGAATTTGGTCAAGCACCTGACTAATCCTTTGCTCGATCGACCGGCACCGCTGGGAAACCTGCTGTCCGCGGCCGCCCGCACCCTGTCCGCCGAACTCGACGCGGGTCTGCTCGCCGCCGGGTTCGACGACATCCGCGCCGCGCACGCGCCGGTGTTCCAGGTGATCGACCCCGAGGGCACCCGCCTCACCGTGCTCGCCGAGCGGGCGGGAATGACCAAGCAGGCGATGGGGGAGTTGATCCGCCACCTGACCGATCGCGGCTACGTCGAGGTCGGGCCGGACCCCGCGGACGGCCGGGCGCGGCTGGTACAGCTCACCGACCGCGGGTGGTCGGCGGTCGAGGCGGGTGTCCGGGTGGTCGAACAGTTCGATCGGCACCTCGATCAGCTGATCGGCGATGCAGAGGTCGACCGGTTGCGCGAAATCCTCACGCGCATCATCGCGGGCGAAGGCTCCACCTATCCGGCGCGACGCGAGAATTCGGCCGTCATGCGGCTCGAGTAGGGGCGACCGGTTGGGTGCGGTCGGGGGTCGGGATAGGTTGGATGATGTGTCGATGATGAAAGGTGCCAATGTCGCGGTGCCTGCCTCCGCGGTCCGCGTCGAATTGGGTTGGCAGTCGGGGCAGGGTGTGCCCGATGCTGATGCCTCCGCGCTGTTGCTCGCCGGGGCCAAGGTGCGCTCCGATGACGACTTCGTGTTCTACAACCAGGCTGTGCATCCTTCGGGGGCGGTTCGGTACGAAGGAAAGCAGCAGGGGCACACCGTTGTCGATGCGCTGTCGGTGGATCTCGGACAGGTCGAGCCGCAGATCGAGACGATCGTGCTCGCCGCGTCTGCCGACGGGGGGACCTTCGGGCAGTTCCACGGTCTCTACATCCGGGTGATCGACACCGCGAACGGCGCCGAGGTCGCGCGTTTCGACAGCAGTGGGGCGACCACCGAAACCGCGTTCGTGCTCGGTGAGCTGTATCGCCGGCAGGGTGCGTGGAAGTTCCGTGCTGTCGGCCAGGGGTACGACAGCGGATTGGCCGGGCTCGCTACCGATTTCGGCATCTCCGTCGACGAGGCTCCCGCGCCTCCCGCGCCCCCGCAACCGTTCGCTTCGGGACAGTCGACTCCGCAACAGTCGTACGCCCCGCCGGCACAGCCCTTCATCCCCGCGCCTCAGCCGAACCAGCCCCACACCCCGCCGACTCCCGCGTTCCCGCCGAATCAGCAGAACCCCCAGTTCACCCCGCCGCCGGCACCGCCGGTCAACCTCGCCAAGGTGTCGCTCACCAAGGAAGCCCCGTCGGTCTCCCTGACGAAACACGGTGCGACCGGCGGTGTCATGCGGGTGAACCTCAACTGGACATCGATGGCCGCCACCGGCCGCCTCTTCGGCAAACTCCGCGGCAAGAACATCGACCTCGACCTGTGCTGCTTCTTCGAACTGGTCAACGGCGCCATCGGTTCCGTGCGAGCCCTCGACCGCCGCTTCGGTGCCCTCTACGAACCGCCGTTCATCCACCTCGACCAGGACGACCGCACCGGCGCCAGCATCACCGGCGAGAACCTGTCGGTCAACCTCGACTGCACGCAGTTCATCCGCCGCATCCTCGTGTTCGCCTCGATCTACGACGGTGCCAGCGATTTCCGCAATGTGCACGCCACCGTCACCCTCAATACCGTGAACTCGGCGCCCATCGAGATGACCCTCGACGGCTGCACCGACAACTCCCGCGACGCTGTGCTGTTCGCGCTGGAGAACGTCAACGGCGAGTTCGTGGTGCGTCGCGAGGGCGCCTTCGTTCGCCCGCCCGCCGGTCAGCCGGGCGGTGGCGTGGTGGAGATCGCCCGCCTCTACAACTGGGACTTCGGCTTCCAGGCGGGGCGCGGCAAATGATGCGACACCCCGCGACGCGCGTGCTCAACGCGCTGGTCTATCACCCGGAGAAACACCTCGCCCAAACCCCGGCGGCGCTGGGCCTGGACTATCGCGACCTGACCATGCGCACCGCCGACGGCCTCGACGTGCACGGCTGGTTCGTGCGCGCCGATCGGCCACGCGGCCACATCCTCTACGCGCACGGCAACGCGGGCACCATCGGCGACCGCGTCTCGATCATCGCGCTGCTGGTCGAAGCCGGTTTCGACGTGCTCGCCTTCGACTACCGCGGCTTCGGCCACAGCACGGGCACCCCGAGCGAACAGGGCACCTACCTCGACGCGAGAGCCGCTCGCCAAGCCCTGCTCGACCAGCCCGAAGTCGACCCCGATCGGGTCTACTACCTGGGTAAATCCCTCGGCGGCGGGGTTCTGCTCGAACTGGCGGGCGAACATCCGCCCGCGGGCATGATCCTCATGTCGACGTTCAGCGGCATGCGCGCCGCCGCCCGCTCGGTCTACCCGTTCCTGCCCGCCCCGCTGATCCCGAACGCGTACCCGAGCCTGCGGCACATCGCGAAGCTGCGCGTCCCGGTGCTGATGATGCACGGCGACCGCGACGAACTCCTCCCGCTGCGCCACGCCGAACGCCTGTACGCGGCGGCGCGTGATCCGAAACAGCTGATCGTGGTCCCCGGTGCGGGCCACAACGATGTGATCGACACCCTCGGCGCGGAATGGGCGAAGATCATCGCCGACTGGGCGGACCGATAACGGGCTCCTGGTGGTAGCCGATTCTGCGTAGCCTGGCGGTATGAGCGAAACGAGCGAACTCCTCGGCCGCCTGGCCGCGTTGCCCGACGACGAGCTGGTTTCGGTGCTGCGCGCCGCGGTCGCTGGACGCCCCGGGCTCGGCGCCGTCGCCGCCGCACTGGCCCAGGCCGAAACCGGTCATGCCGAAACCGGAGACCCTGTGACTCTGGACACGAACGTCATCGACGCGGATGTGGTGCCCGCCGCATCCGACCAGGTCGGAGGCGCGATGCCGGTACCGCCGGTACCGTCCGGGCTACCGGTGACCGGCGCACCCACCGTCACCGGCGGATATTCCACTTCGGGAGTGCCGACATTCGACTCGGTTCGGGATAAGGTCGAGCAGCGTTTCGGCACCGCGCAGGGAATGGACGAGCTCGACCGGCAGACTCCCGCGGGTCGCAGCGTCGACGAACAATGGGAGGCGCGGGAGAAAGCCGCGCGTGAGCGTCTGGATCAGATCCGGAAATCGGTGCAGGGCAACGATTCCGGCGACAAGTAGCCACGCGTCCTCCCGTTCCAGCAACGACCGTGATGGGTGGACACAGAAGATGACGCAGGCGCGCCAGATCGCCGACCGACTACTCGACGCGCAGGTGGAATTCCTGCTCGCCGAGGTGACCGGTGACCGGTTCGCCGAGGTGATCGCCCGCGACGTGGCCGCCGTGCTGGCCGTCGGTGAGACGATCCGGTTCGGTGACGTGGTCTCGCTGGAGCAGGGCGAGCAGACGGTGGCCACGGTGTTCGACCGCATCGGCGGGAGCCCCGTGATCGCCGATACCGTCGGCATCTTCTCCGATGCCATCTACGACCACATCGCCTCGAACACCGAATACACCCTCGGCGATGTCGTCGACCGCGAACCGGTGGAAGCGTTGCTGGAGAAGATCTTCGGCATGCATCAGGCCCAGGAGCGGATCCTGGACCGGCTCACCGAGAGCCCGCTCGTCGCCACCGTGGCCTCGCGATTCGTCGACAAGCTGATCGGCGACTTCATGCAGGCCAATCGTGAACGCGCCGAGAAGATTCCGGGCGTCTCCTCGCTGATGTCGCTGGGTCAGTCCGCGGCCAACCGGGCCAAGAAGGTCGCGGCCGACAGCACCTTCGTCGGCGATCTCGCGGGCAAGGGCGCGCTGTTCGCGCTCAAGCGCACCAACAACGCGATCCGCGACATGCTGCGTGACGCCCCGGTGCACTCGGCGGCGATGGAATTCTGGGACCTGCACGCCGACGAACCGGTCGCGGGCCTGCGCGAATACCTCACCCAGAAGGACCTCAACGAGCTGGTCCAGATCTGCTACGAGATCGCGGTGACCACCAGGGAGAAGGAGTACTTCGGCCTGCTCGTGCGTGAGTGCGTCGCGGTGTTCTACGCCAGGTACGGCAACCACACGCTCTCGGCGATGCTGCCCGAGCTCGGCCTCGACGCCGATGACATCAGTGCCGAGATCCTGCGCTACGGCCCGGCCGTCATCGAGTCGGCCAAGCGCAACGGCGTGCTGGCCGGGCTGATCAGGGAACGCCTCGAGCCGTTCTTCTACTCGGATCAGGTGCTGGGAATTCTCGGCGGCGAGTAATTCCGCGAATAGCGTTCAATGGCGCGAATTGATCGATACACCATTGTTTCCCGGTTTGCGCACCGTCGCCGCGGCTGGTAGTGATGTCGACCATTCGAGTTGCGACTTCTGATCGTTTGCACCACATGTGTTGCGTGTCACGGTCTGTGGTGACCTGTATGTATCCGGCAGTGAACCGGCCGGCCACCTCGCCGCCGGTCCGGCTGTGAGCATTCGGCCACACAAACCCGGCTGCATTTCCGGCATGTTTAGATCAGCGCACGAAATGCTGCTTTACACCGTTCCGAATTGACCGCGCAGTGCGCGGAGTGCAAGTTAGCACCTGACTTTCCGTGGGCCATCGCGAATTACGTTGCGGTGGCATTGCAAAGGAGTAGGTGTGCGTGCACGTTCCCGGCCGAACCCGACCGGAACCCGATCGGACGACGGCGCTCGAGGACAGGTGGCCGGCGCCGGGCTGATCCGGCCGCGCACCATTTCCGGTCAGCTCGCCCGGATCTTGGCGGTGTCGCTGATACTGGTGCTCGCGTTGCTGGGGCTGACCATGTCGACACAGGTCAGCGCCTACCGCCGCAGCGGTGAGACCGTGGACGCCGTGGCCGTCGCGCTGGCCGCGCAGGACCTCGTGCAGCAGGTGCAGCGCGAGCGCGGTCTGAGCAACGGCCTGCTCGGCGGTGATCAACGCCTGCGCCAACCCGTCACCGACCAGCGCGCGGGCACCGACGCGGCCCTGCGCGCCCTGGTGAACACCGTCGCGGGCGACCCACCGGGTGCGGGGGAGGTGCGTTCCGCGCTGGGTCATCTGGCGGGGATGCCCGCGATCCGCTCCCAGGTCGACAATCGCAATGTCACCCGGCAGGCGGCGTTCCAGTTCTATACCGACGGCATCGACGCGCTGAACCGCCTTTCGCTCGGTCTCGACCAGGCGCGCGATCCGGCCGTCCGGCACGGTCTGCAAGCGCTCTACGCCCTCGGTGACGCGAAGGAGTTCGCGGCCCGCGAGCGCGGGTTCCTCAACGGCGTCTTCGCCGCCGGGGAATTCGTGTCGGGGGAGTACGTGCAGTTCCTCGACATCCGCGCCGCCCGCAATGCCGCGCTCACCGCGTTCGGCCACGACGCGACCCCCGCCCAGCAGGCTCTTCTCGATGCGGTGCTGGCGAGTGAGAACGCCAGGCGGGCAACCGAATCGGAGAACATCGCGATCGCCTCGACGCTGGGACCGCTGATCCAGCCCGTCGACCCGGCCGTCTGGTGGGCGCGGATGACCGCGGTCATCGACGAACAGCGCACCGTGCAGCAGGTCATCGGCGATGACGTCGGCGCGCGGGCCGAGAAACTTCGCCGCGACGCCGCGCTGATTCTCGCCGGATTCGTCCTGGCCGCGCTGCTGGCGATCGCCGCCGAAGTCGCGCTGGTCTTCGCCAGCATCAGGGCCATCGTCCGCCCGCTGGCTCGACTGGCCACCGAGGCCGACGACGTCGCCTCCACGCGACTGCCCGAGGTGATCGAGGCCTGGCACAGTGCCGCCGACGCCCAACCCGATCCGCCCGCACCGGTCCGCACGCCCCGCGGTGCGAGCATCGAGATCGCCGCTGTCGCAGGCGCTTTGGATCGTGTGCAGACCACCGCGTTCGATCTCGCCTCCGAACAGGCGCTGGTGCGGCGCAACACCACGGAATCGATGGCGAATCTGGCCCGCCGCAATCAGAACCTGGTGCGGCGTCAGCTGGGATTGATCAGCGAGTTCGAACGCGAGGAACTCGACCCGAAGGCACTGTCGAACCTGTTCGAACTCGACCATCTGGCCACCCGCATGCGGCGCAATGCCGAAAGCCTGCTGGTGCTGGTCGGCGAGGCCAGCCCGCGTCGGTGGGCCGAACCGATCGCGCTCACCGACGTGATCCGGGCCGGGTTGTCCGAGGTCGACGATTACCGGCGGGTGGTGCTACGCCGGATCGACGACATCGCGGTGACCGGCGCCGTTGTCAGCGAACTGGCCCATATTCTGGCCGAACTCATCGAGAACGGGCTGGCCTTCTCACCGCCCGATCTCGAGGTCGAGGTATACGGCCGCAAGGTCGCCGGCGGCTACCTGCTCGCCGTCGTCGACCACGGCGTCGGCATGCCCGCCGAGCAACTCGCCGAAGCCAATGCCAGGCTGCGCGGCGAGCAGGACTTCATCGTCGCCTCCACCCGCTACCTCGGCCACTACGTGGTCGGTCGGCTGGCGGGCCGTCTCGGCATCGACGTGGAATTGAACACCTCACCGGTCAGCGGCATCGTCGCCCGCCTGCTCCTCCCGCCGTCCCTGCTCGCCGACGAAAAGGCCGGGCAGACAGCAGATTCGAGGAACGGTGCCGTCCGGGACGCGGGCCGGGGCTCGGGTGACCTCGCGGCGCTGGAGCGCAACGCCACCTCTGTCGTCGCGGATACTCATTCACCCGGCGTTTTTGAGGCAACGCCACCGCGCACCGGTGCGGTCGCCGCCGGGCGCGGCGAGGCTTCCCACGCCGTCCGTGGCGGCGGCACCGCATGGCCGACCGAAACCAACGGCCGACCCCGGCACAGCCGAAACATGGAATCCGGACCGAGCGCCAACGGCAATGGCCGGGCATCGGCGGACCGTTCACCCGGCGGCTCCGTCTACGCACAGTTCCTCAGCAGCACACCCGATTCCGTGCACCCACCACGCAACGGTGCGGTCGGCAATGGCTCAGAACGCTACGGCGCGACAACCCCGGAGAACACCGAGGCAGTGGCCAGAGTTCACAACGGCTCGTCGGTACCGCAACCGCGTGAGCTACCCGCCGTCGAGTCCATCGGCGCCCCTGCCGTCGAACGCACCCGCAACGGCCTGGTCAAACGCAGCAAGCGCGCCAAGATCACCGGCGCACCGGAGCGAACCCGCCGCGATCCGGCCGACCGGCAGGACCGGCCGCCGGTCGTCGAACGGACCCCCGACCAGACCCGCAGCATGCTCTCGTCGTTCCGCACCGGCCACGAACGCGGCGGCGAGACCGAATTGTCTTCCACCCCACTTGATCCCATCCGCTGACCGATCGGACCAGACCCCAGGAGACCCGGTGACCACCCACCTACCGACCGCCGATCCACACACCTTCAACTGGCTGCTCGGCAACTTCGTCCGCAATACCGATGGCGTGCGCGACACCGTCGCCGTCTCCTCCGACGGGCTGCTGATCGCGATGTCGGACGGCCTCGACCGCACCGGCGCCGACCGGCTCGCCGCGATGGTGTCGGGTCTGTCCAGCCTCGCCCGCAGTGCCTCGCGCAGTTACGATTTCGACGGCCTCGAGCTGATCATGATCGAGATGAAACGCGGCTTCCTCCTGGTGTCGGCACTGGGCGACGGCAGCTGCCTCGGCGTGATCGCCGACGGTGGCTGCGATGTCGGCCTGGTCGGCTACGAGATGGCCATCCTCGCCGAACGCGCCGGATCACTGCTCGACCCGCTGCTGATCAGCGAATTGCGAGAGTCGTTGCGCAGATGAGAGATCCCGATCTCCCGCGGTTGCCCGACCCGCGCATGATCCCGATGAACCAGCCGGCGGGCTGGCGTGGGCCCGTCCCGTCGGTGCCGGTGACCCCCACCGATCACGACGATGCCGGCGACCGCTTCGTTCGCCCGTTCGTGCTCACCGCGGGCCGCACCGTTCCGGTGCTGGACGGGCTGCGCATCGAAACCCTCGTCCAGGCACCGCCGTCCGCGCTGTCGGCTCCGCTGCGGTTCGAGGAGCGCACCGTTGTCCAGCTGTGCCTGACACCGCACTCCATCGCCGAAATCGGTGCCGCCCTGCGGGTTCCGATCGGCATCGCCAAGGTGATCGTCAGCGATCTGGCGGCGGCGGGGCATGTGACCGTCCGTGACGCGCCGGAACTGTCGACCGCCGCCATCGAGAGGATCCGCGACCTTGTCCGCGCACTCTGAACTCCGCAGCTCCGAATTCCGCAGCGCCGCACCGGCTATGCCGTCCTCGGTGAAGATCGTGGTCAGCGGCGGCTTCGGCGTCGGCAAGACCACCTTCATCGGCGCCATCTCCGAAATCGAGCCCCTGGTCACCGAAGCCTCGATGACCGAGGTCTCCATCGGCATCGACGACCCCGGTCGCCGCGCCGAGAAGACCGCGACCACAGTGGCTTTGGACTTCGGCCGCATCACCCTCGACCAATCCCTGATCCTCTACCTCTTCGGCACCCCCGGCCAGGACCGATTCGTATTCCTCTGGGACGACCTGGTCGACGGCGCCCTCGGCGCGGTCATCGTGGTCGATACCGGCCGGGTAGAGGACTGCTACCCGGTCCTGGACTACTTCGAAGAACACCACACGCCCTTCGTCGTGGTGGTCAATCGTTTCGCCGACGCCACCCGCTTCGACCTCGGCGAGGTCCGCGAGGCCCTCGGTCTCGACGACTGGATCCCGGTGCTGGACTGCGATGCCCGCGACCGCGACTCCGTCCGTGATGTCCTCGTCGCACTCCTCGAGCAGGTCCTCCTGCACCGCGTCCAACCCCGCCAACGGGAGGTGAGCTGAGCCCGACCCCCGGTGCTGATCAGTGCCGATTCAGGGTGAGATCCGATAAGGATAGGTGAAACCGTGTGTCGGTGACATCGACCGAGGTGTCGGTGAACCTGTTCCCGCCCAGCGTGTTCCGCACGAAATCACCGACGCTGGTCGGCTGTGTGTCCAGTGCGGCCAGCAGTTCTCTCGGTACTTCGATGGTCCCGTCGAAGAACCGCGGCTGACCGGTGATCCCGGGCTGCCGCGGAGTCTGACGTAAGCCGTCGACGGTGTGCAGTACGAGGTCGAGCCCACTCCCGTCACCGAATTCGATCCGCATCGGTGTGGGGGAGACGGCCGGATCGAAGGACTGTATCCGCGCGGTCCACCCCTGGGGTGAGACGCCCTGATAGTCGTAGGGCGACACGGGACCGAGCGTCTCCTGAGCGCGGTTCACCGGCGAGTTCTCCAGTGCCGCACCGGAAAGCGGTTGATCGTGGCGACGAAGGTCCACGACTCGTCGGTGAGCATCTTGCGCCAGAACCCGGTCCGGCCACCGTCGCGACCTTCGACGCGCAACTCCCGCGCCGCCGAGCCCGGCCCGGTCCGGTGGATGGAGATGCGGTCGGTGATCTCGCCGGGCACCTTCGGCTGCGCGACCCAATCCGGTGCGGGTAGCTGGATGGCGGCGAAGCGAGGGTCGACGCGCTCCGACAGCATGTCCGGGGCTTCGGGCAGGCCGCGCTGGTCTTCGTAGGAGTAGCGGAAGAAGACCTTGTCCGCACCGGAGATGTCGAAATCGTAGAGGCGCGTGTAGAAGTCGCCGTACCGGTTGACCACCAGCGAGGTCGACGCGCTGGTGGACAACGCGACGGCCTGGAAGCGCCCACCGAGCGGAGTGCCCATCTCGTAGCTGTGATCCACCGGCAGCCACGGGTCGACGTACTGAATCCGCGAACCGCCATGGGTCAGCGCGAACACATGCGACACCTTGGCCCCGCCGACCGGATGTTCGTTGCCGGCGGTGTCGGTCCACCGGTGATCTTCGTTGGACGAGAGCACCGACCACGACCAGGTCGACGCACCGGGCGGCAACGTGTTGCCGGGGCCGGTCCACAGCGGGGTGCCGTAGCGACTGCTCCAGTTCCAGTCCCTGGGGGCGCTGAGCGCGTGGTCCATCGTGATGAACCGGCCGTCGCGGTCGATCATCATCACTTCGTCGTCATCGGCCGACACGCCGGTGATCGTGCCCGCCAGGCAGCCCGGCAGTGCGACCATGCGCCAACCGCCCAGGGCGGCGGCCGCTTTCACGTACACCTGACCGTCACGGGTGGCGAAGGCCCAGCGCCGGTTGAACGACTCGGTCATGGTGCGGAAATACACCTGCTCGGGCAGCGCCACCGACGCCGGGGCGAAAGCCGTCAGTCCGGCATCGGATTCGTCGACGGTCACTTCCGGTGTGCCGACGGAACCCACCGGCAGACACCCCGGATCGGCGACAGTCACCGATTGTGTTGTCACCCCGGCGAATACCAGTCCGGCCGCCGCGATCAGCGCCGCACGCCGAAGGGTGTGCCCGTGCCTCACAGCCACCCCGCCGCGCCGAATCCGACGAGTGCGATCGCGTCGATCCCGAAGATAGTGCCGACCACCAGCGCCTTGCTTCGCACGGTCGGCAGATCGTGCACGAAGAAGCAGGCCGTGAAGAACGGCACGTACCCGATGATCCAGATCAGGAACGGGAAGCTCGGCTGCCACCACGACCAATCCCAGGTGAGGACTCCCGCCTTGTTCAGCAGCACCTCGACACCCACCGCCGCGGCCGAGTTGACCGCGATCAGCACCGGCCGGTTCGGCAGCCCGAAGATCCGAGTTTGTTTCGGCGGCAACATCTTCGCCGCCGCGATCCCCATGATGGCGAACATGAAGCAGATCTCGATATTCAGCCCGATCAGGATCTGATATGCCGTCGGTCCGCTCGCGGCCCAGACCGGCGCCCGTTCGGTGAAGTGGAAGACGAGCGCGTTCCAGATCTCGTTGAACCAGTCCATGCCCCAGAGCGCGAGTCCGGCGAACAGCACATTCCAGTTCCGTCGCTCGACCTCGACGGAGTAGATGTACACCACGATCAGTAAGAGCGGAATGACATACCACTTGAACTGACCTGCGTCGCGAAGAATCTCCAGTGCTGCCAGCGCGCTATCGGTCAACGGCTATCTCCTGCTCGGGCTCGACGATCCGGCCGAGTATGATACAAATCGACATCAAACGTCAATATGTATCGCCGATCTCAGCGAGCGCCGAGTGGAGTGCCGAAGAGCGTGGCGAACTTCGCGGCGAGCGATTCGCCCAGGAAGTCGAGCGCGCCGGGAGTGGCGCCCATCGTGCCCGCGTCGCTGATGGTGCAGCCGGGGGCGGCGGGGACGCCGTCGAGCCGGTCGCGCAGCCACAGCAGAGCCGCGGGGCCGCCGACGACTTCGGCGATGATGTGCTCACTGGCGTGATCGCGGGTGTAGGTGAGCGATGTGGCGGGGTCGCGACAGTAGGTGTCGACGAGAGTGTCGGTGGCGGCGAGGGGGAGGATCTCGTCCCACGCGGAATGCCAGACGAACAACGGCATATCGGGGACGGACTTGCCCATGCGGGTGTCGTCGAGCATGGCCGCGACCGGCGGATCATCGAGGGGGTTCCCGTCGGAGCCGATCATGCCGGTCAGATTCAGGAACGGCAGCAGCGCCGACTGATACTGCACGCACAGCGGCGATTTGATCGCGAACAGCGCCTTGCCGAGCGGGTCGAGCCGCTGATCCAGATAGCCCGCGAAATCGGGGTACTCCCGGGTGAGGCCGAGAACGGCCGCGAACACCAGACCCGAAGTCATCTGGTTGTTCGCCATGCTCAACGCGGCACCCAGATCGGCGCCGACACCACCTTCGGCCGCGCCGACGATGTTCAGTTCGGGTGCGTAGGTGCTGTGCAATTCGGCGGCATGGCCGGTCGCGATGGAACCGCCGGAGTAGCCGTAGAGCCCCACCGGCGCGGTCGGTCCCGCCTCGAGCGGGGCGAAGCTGGTCGCCGCGCGAATGCCGTCGAGGGTGATCCGGCCCGCCAATGGTCCGGCCGCGTAGGCCGAATTCGGACCCTGGTGGTCCGGGATGACCACGGCCCAGCCCTGTGACAGCGCCGCTTGCGCGAACAGGAATTCGGCGGGCACGACGATCTGGCCGGCCACCGCGGCCACCGAAAGATGTTGCAGCGCATAGGACGGTGCGCAGTAGCCTGCGGTCGAGTCCTCGGCCAGCTGCACCGACAGCAGCTTGCGCGGCGACGGTGCCTGCCCGCGGGGCTTGACGAGGGTGGCGACCGCGGGGATCGCCTCGTCACGGCTGTTGTTGGAGCGATAGGACACCTGCCAGGCATCGACATCGATCGGCAGGAGTCCGAAATCGGCGATCCGCACCTGCCGGACCGCGATGATCGCACCCGGCGCCGTCGCCGCCACCACGTCGGCGGGCGGCAGATAGAAGCCCGGATCCCATTCGGGCGGCAGCGGAATCACCGGCGGCGGTGTGGCCGACGGCTCGGCCGCGACCGGTCCGGCCGTCAACACCGTTGCCGCCGCGAGCAAGCCGGTGGCCAGGGCAAGCCATCGCTGGACGAAGGGAGATTTCATCGCGCACAGTCCTCACATGAATTGAGACTCCTTCGTCTCAATAGCGGCTACTATGACACGGGTGTGGCGTAGATCGCAATCAGCTGCCGGGGGATACCGCGGAGATCAGGCTGTTCAAGATCGTGGAGAAGACATCGACCAGCTCGTCGACGGGCGGGCGCGGGTCGTCCAGGCTCCACTGGTGCACGGCACCGTTCACCGCCCCGATGAACGCCGCCATCGGCACCCGCCAGCCGCCGGGCGGCATCCGCACCCCGTCGCGCCCGGCCGCGATCGCGGTGACCACCTCACCCCACCGGTCCCTGACCTGCGCCCGGTACTCCTCGATTTCGGGGCTCACCCCGACGATGTCGACGAAAGCGACTTTGGCACAACGGATGTCGTCGGTGATCGCCTTCGTGTACGCCCGCACCGCCGCGTCGATGAGCGCGCGTAAGTCGTCGGATTCCGTCGCCGCCAGCGCCGCGGCCACCGCCGCCCCGGCCTTGTCCTGCACGGAGTCGTACACCGCGACGAGCAATTCCTCGCGCCCGGCGAACTGTTCGTAGAACTGCCGACGCGACAAGCCCGCGACCGCGCACACATCGGTCAGCGAACTGTTGGCGTAGGACTTCTCCGCGAAAACGGTGAGTCCCGCGTCGATGAACAGCGCCCGGCGCTCGACCTGTCGTTCGGCGACCGAGGTGCCGGTGTAGTTGTGTCGGGTCCGCCCAGATGTCACCCCATGACCCTACTGTTCAGGGTTTCGGCGAGCTCTCGGTGTCGACCGGTCCGATCGGGACCACCAGCGGGGTTCCGGTGACCGGGTCGTCGATCACCTTCGCGCGCAGCCCGAACACCTCCGCCACCACTTCCTCGGTGAGGACTTCGGCCGGCGTTCCCGCGGCAACCACGCGGCCCGCGCGCATCGCGACCAGCCGATGGGCGTACCGCGCGGCGAGATTCAAGTCGTGCAGCACCATCACCACCGTCCGTCCCGCGTCGGCGTGGAGGCGCCGGACCAGGTCGAGAACCTCGATCTGGTGGGCGAGGTCGAGGAAGGTGGTCGGCTCGTCGAGCAGGAGCAGGTCGGTGTCCTGGGCCAGCGCCATCGAGATCCACGCGCGCTGACGTTGTCCGCCGGACAGCTCGTCGATCGAGCGATCGGCGAACTCGACCATGTCGGTCCAGGTCAGGGCCTCGTTGATGGCGGATTCGTCGTCGGCCGACCACTGGCGGTACCAGCGCTGGTGCGGGTGTCTGCCGCGGGCGACCAGATCGGCGACGGTGAGACCTTCCGGGGCGAGCGGTGATTGGGGCAGGATGCCGAGAACGCGCGCCACATCCTTGGTCGACATGCGGTCGATCCGTTTGCCGTCCAGATGGACATGACCGCCGGTGGGGCGCATCAGCCGGGCCATCGCGCGCAAGAGCGTGGATTTGCCGCAACCGTTGGGGCCGATCACCGCGGTCACAGTGCCGCCGGTGATGTCCAGATTCAGACCGTCGACGACAGTTGTCGGCCCGTAGCCGAGGGTCAAGTCGCTGGCCTGCAGCCGAACGGTCATTACACGCCCGCTTTCCCGGCACGATTGCGCCGCATCAACAGATAGATCAGATAGGGCGCGCCGAGCACGGCGGTGATCACTCCGACGGGGAGTTCGCCCGCGGGTAGCAGCGTGCGGGCGACCAGATCGGCGGTGACGGTGAAGGCCGCGCCGAGCAGCGCCGAGGTCAGCAGCGGTGGCTGCGCCGACCCGGTGAGCCGCAGCGCCACCTGGGGTACGGCGAGGGCGATGAAGATGATGGCGCCCGCCGAGGCGGTGGCGACCCCGGCCAGCAGCACGGCCAGGACCAGCAGGGTCAGGCGGGCGGCGTTGAGCCGCACGCCGAGCGAGCGGGCGGTGTCGTCGCCGAAATGCAGTGCGCCGAGCAGGTGGGTTCCCGCCAGTACCACCGGCACCAGGAGCGCGAGGGCGATCGCCACCGGTGTCACCTGGATCCAGCTACTGCCGTTGAGGCTGCCGGTCAGCCAGGTCACCGCCCGTGTCGCGATATCGACTTCGCCGACGCTGAGCAGCCAGAAGGTCACACTGGAGAGCAGTGAACCGGCACCGAGGCCGACGAGGACGAGCCGATAACCTTCGATGCCCCCGCGCCAGGCCAGGACGAAAACGCAGAGTGCGACGAGCAATCCACCGAGCATGGACGCGACCGGTACCCCGATCTCGGCGGCGATGCCGCTGATCTGGCCGCGGCTGCCGGACAGGGCGATCACCGCGACCGCCGCGACGCTCGAGCCCGCCGTGACGCCGAGAATGTCGGGACTCGACAGCGGGTTACGCGCGATGCCCTGGGTGATCGCGCCGGACAACGCCAGCGCCGCGCCGACCAGCGCACCGGTGAGAATCCGGGGCAGTCGCAGATCCCACACCACGTAGGCGAGGCCGTCGTCGCCACCGCCGGCGAGCACCGTGAGCACGTCCCACGGTGTGACCGGACCTCCGTCGGGCATCGTGTAGGTGCCCAGCGCGAGCGCGACGCAACTCGCGGCGACGAGAATCCCGAGTCCGGCCAGCAGCACGGCGGTCGTGCGAAGTCGCAGTTGCCATGACACCGGTCCCAGCCGGACCGCCCGGACGGTACTCATATGGTCACCAGCTTGCGGCGGCGGACCAGCACGATGAAGAACGGGACGCCGACGAAGGCGAGCATGATCCCCGCGGGCAGTTCGCCCTTGTCCAGGACCAGCCGTCCCGCGATGTCGGCGACCAGCACCATGACCACGCCGAGCAGCCCGGCGACGGGCACGAGCCAGCGGTAGTCGGGCCCGGTGATGCCGCGCGCCAGGTGCGGAACGACGAGCCCGACGAAGCCGAGCGGCCCGGCGATCGCCACGACCGCGCCGGTCAGCAGCACGATCGAGCCGATGCCGACGGTGCGAGCCAGGAAGACGCGATGGCCGAGTGCGCGGGCGGTGTCCTCGCCGAGGCCGAGTGCGTTGAGCGCGGAGGTGTTGGCCAGGGCGAGGACGATCCCGACGATGACGAACGGTGTGGCCTTGCCGAGCAGATCGAGGTTGGACCCGACCAGCGACCCGGCCTTCCAGAAGCGGTAGATGTCGGTGACGTCGGTGTCGAACAGCACCACCGCCGAGATCAAGCCCTGCAACAGGTAGCTGACGGCGGCGCCCGCCAAGGCGAGGGTCACCGGGGTGGGTCCGCCGCGGCCCGTCGCGCCGATGACGAACACGGTGACGGTGGCGATCAGCGCCCCGGCGAAGCCGAACCACACGTAACCGAACAGGCTCGAGATGCCGCCGATCATCACCGCCAAGACGATGCCGAGCGCCGCGCCCTGGGTGATGCCGAGCAGCGCCGGGTCGGCCAGAGGGTTTCTGGTGTGACCCTGGATCACCGCGCCCGCGATGCCGAGCGCGAGGCCGGCGAGGATCCCCAGCAGGGTGCGTGGCAGGCGAAGGCCGTTGACGATCGCGCCGGTCTCGGTGTCGGTCGTGCCGCCGAGCGCGTCCAGAACATCAAGGGGAGCAATGAATTTGGATCCGACGGCCAAGCTGAGCAGAACGGCCGCGAGTACCGCGGCCAACAATCCGGCGATCAGTAGCAACCGGCGAGACCGCGTGTTGGCGAACACGACTCCGGGCGGCGATGCGGTCACTATCCCTCTTCATAGTTGGTAATTAGGTAAGGCTTCGCTAGGTTAGCAACCCTGAGAAACTCTGAACCAACCGGGAGACGTCGATGAACACCCCACTGAGCCGCCGGCTCGCCGCCGCCGCGGTAGTCGCCGCGGCCGTACTGAGCCTGTCCGCGTGCGGCCAGGACCGGGCAACCACCGGCGCCGCGGGCAGCGATTGCGATACCGCGAGCAACCTCGACGGCGGCGCCTACCCGCGCACCATCGAGGCAGGGGCGGTCAAGGACAAGGCGGGCACGAATGTCGGCACGGTGGTCGACCCCGCCACCATCACCACCCGGCCGGTCCGGGTCGCGGCGCTGGATCAGACGTTCGTCGACGCCGCCCTGGTGCTGAACACCGAAGTGGTCGCGTACACGACGTACCAGGCCATGGGCGAGAAGCTGCCCGCGTTCCTCGGCGCGGCTGCCGAGACCTGCGGTGGGCGAGCGGTGAACATCGGCAACCTGCAGACCCCCGATATCGAGAAGCTGGCCGGTGCCCGACCGGATCTGATCGTGTCGGCGAAGGTGCGGCACGAGAAGCAGTACGAGCAGTTCAAGGGCATCAAGCTCGGTTCGGGCACCGTGCCGGTCGTGTTCAGCCAGACCACCGGCGCCACCTGGAAGGAAAATCTCCTGCTGCTCGCCAAGGCGATCGACAAGGAGAACCTCGCCAAGGCCAAGCTCGCGGCCTACCAGGACCGTGCCGCCAAGATCGGCGCGGCGATCAAGGCGAAGAACGGTGGCAACGCGCCCACCGTGTCGCTGCTGCGCTTCCTGCCCAAGGAAGACCGGCTGATGCAGCGGGTCAGCTTCGTCGGTGACATCTTCGCCGACACCGGCCTGAACCAGCCCGACAAGTCCACCGACCCGAAGAACGACTTCTCGATCACGCTGAGCCCCGAGCGTCTGCTCGACGCCGACGCCGACTACGTCTTCCTCACCAGCAACGGCGAGGACGCCGCCACCCAGCGCAAGGCGGCCGCCGAGGCCAACCCGCTGTGGAATCAGCTGCGGGGCAAGATCACTCCGGTCGACGACCTGGTCTGGCTGACCTCGGTCGGTCTCACCGGCGCGCACCAGGTGCTCGACGACATCGCCAAGACCTTCGAGGTCGACCCGGCGAAGTAGCCGAAAACATCACGCCGTGCACTGTTCGCCCGCCCCTACACTCGGCGGGGTGGGCGAACAGAAGCAGCGGATGCTGGCCGGGGAGCTGTATCGGGACAACGATCCAGAACTGGTGGCCGAACGGCAGCGGGCGCAACGGTTGTGCGACGAGTTCAATCGGACCGGGCCCGATGAGACCGGGCGGCGCACCGAGTTGCTGGGCGATCTCCTCGGCAAGCTGGGCGAGGGCTCGTGGATCATGCCGCGGTTCCAGTGCGACTACGGGTACCTGATCGAGATCGGGGCGAACAGCTTCCTCAACTACGACGCGATTCTGCTCGACTGTGCGCAGATCACCATCGGGGACGACTGTTCGATCGGGCCGCGCTGTCAGCTGCTCACCGCGCTGCATCCGATGGAGGATCACGAAAAGCGCAGGCAGCGCTGGGAATCCGCGGCCCCGATCCGGATCGGGAACAATGCCTGGTTCGGCGGCGGGGTGATCGTGTGCCCCGGCGTGACCATCGGCGACGACGTGGTGGTCGGCGCGGGCAGTGTGGTGACCCGCGACCTGCCGGATCGGGTCTTCGCGGCGGGCAATCCCGCGCGGGTGATCAGGCAACTCTAGGTTTGCCGGCGCCACCACCGCCGAGCGCGACATGCGGGGCGGGTGCGGTGTCGGGTCGCGTCGGCGAGTCCGTGGCAATACTGTCTGACCATGGGCGAATCGCGAATCGAGATGGAACCCGAAGCCACCCGGCCGCTGCGCGAGGACATCCGGTTCCTCGGCGGCATCCTGGGCGACACCATCCGTGACCACGAAGGTCCCGAGGTGTTCGACCTGATCGAGCGCGTCCGGATCGAGGCGTTCCGGGTGCGCCGCGAGGAGGTCGAGCGCAGCGCCGTCGCCGATATGCTCGACGGCACCCCCACCGAGGTCGCGATCCCGCTGATCCGGGCATTCAGCTACTTCGTGCTGCTGGCCAATCTGGCCGAGGACATCCAGCGTGACCGGCGGCGCGCCGCGCACGTGGCGGCGGGTGAGCCGCCGCAGGATTCCTCGCTGGCCGCCACCTACGACAAACTCGACGCGGCAGGGCTCGACGATGCGATGGTGGCCGACCTGCTCACCGACGCGCTGGTCTCGCCGGTGATCACGGCGCACCCGACCGAAACCCGCAGGCGCACCGTCTTCGACGTGCAGTCCAAGATCACCGAGCTCATGCGCCTGCGCCGCAGGCTCGAACCCGGCGAGTCCGGCCTCGACGAATCCGAACTGCGGATCCGGCGCGAAGTGCTCACCCTGTGGCGCACGGCGCTGATCCGGCTGGCGCGCCTGCGGATCCAGGACGAGATCTCCGTCGGCCTGCGCTACTACGACCTGACCCTCTACGACGTGATCCCCGCGATCAACGCGCAAGTGCGGGCCGCGCTGCGGACGCGCTGGCCCGCCGAACATCTGCTGCCACGCCCGATCCTGCGCCCCGGATCGTGGATCGGCGGTGACCGCGACGGAAACCCGTTCGTCACAGCGGAAGTCGTGCACACGGCAGCCGGACAAGCCGCCGCCTATGCCTTCGGCCGGTACCTGGACGAGCTGGTCGAACTCGAGAAGACCCTGTCGCAATCGGCGCGCCTGGTGCAGGTGACGCCCCCGGTCGCGGAGCTCGCGGCCGCCGGTTATCCCGACCCCGGTCTGTTCGCCGACGAACCGTATCGTCGTGCGCTGCACGCGATTCGGGGCCGTCTCAGTGCCACCGCCGAGCTGGCCCTCGGTGAACTGCCCGAGCAGGGCCTCGATGCCGGTGCCGCGCCGTATCCGACACCCCAATCTGTGCTCGACGACCTCGACGCGATCGATGAATCCATGCGCGCCAGCGGCGACGGGCTGCTCGCCGACGACCGCCTCGCCGCCCTGCGCCACGCCATCGAAACCTTCGGCTTCCACCTCCAGGGTCTCGATATGCGCCAGAACTCCGAGGTGCACGAACAGGTCGTCGCCGAACTGCTGGCGTGGTCGGGTGTGCACGCCGACTATCCGAGCCTGTCCGAAGCCGGGCGCGTGGAGTTGCTCGCCACCGAATTGCTCACGCGCCGACCACTTCTCGGGCCGAACGCGCAGCTGAGCGAGCTCGCCACCAAGGAGCTCGGGGTATTGGGCGCCGCCAAGGAGGTCATCGACACCTTCGGTGCCGCCGCCATCCCGAACTACATCATCAGCATGTGTACCTCGGTCAGCGACATGCTCGAAGCGGCATTGCTGTTGAAGGAAACAGGCATCCTCGATCCGGGCACCGCCGATACCGCGCCGAGCTGTCCCGTCGGCATCGTCCCGCTGTTCGAAACCATCGAGGACCTGAGCGCCGGTGCGTCGACTCTGGCGGCGGTGCTGGAGGTTCCGGTCTATCGCGAGCTGGTCGAGGCGGCGGGCATGCGCCAAGAGGTGATGCTCGGCTACTCCGATTCCAACAAGGACGGTGGATACCTCGCCGCGAACTGGGCGCTCTACCGCGCGGAACTCGACCTGGTGGAGGTGGCGAGGAAATCGGGAATCCGGTTGCGGCTGTTCCACGGTCGCGGCGGCACCGTCGGTCGCGGCGGCGGCCGCAGCTACGACGCCATCCTGGCCCAACCCGCGGGCGCGGTGCGGGGTTCGCTGCGACTGACCGAGCAGGGCGAGGTGATCGCCGCGAAGTACTCCGAATCCGGTGCGGCACATCGCAATCTGGAATCGCTGATCGCGGGCACGCTCGAATCGACGCTACTGGATGTGGAGGGCCTAGGCGCCGACGCCGAACCGGCCTACGAACTTCTCGACGACCTCGCCGCCCGCGCTCGTGCCGCCTACGCGAACCTGGTGCACGACACCCCCGGCTTCGTCGAGTACTTCCGCGAATCCACGCCGGTCGCCGAGGTCGGCGACCTCAATATCGGCAGCCGTCCCGCCTCACGCAAACCCACCAATTCGGTCGCGGACCTGCGCGCCATCCCCTGGGTGATGGCCTGGAGCCAGGCCAGGGTCATGCTGCCCGGGTGGTACGGCACCGGCACCGCGCTCGAAGACTGGGTCGGCGACGACCCGGCCCGCCTCGCCCGTCTCACCGACCTCTACGAGCGCTGGCCGTTCTTCAACACCGTGCTGTCGAACCTGGCCCAGGTGATGGCCAAGAGCGACCTCGACATCGCCGCCCGCTACGCCGAGCTCGTCACCGACGAAACCTTGCGCGCCGACATCTTCGCCATGATCGCCGACGAACACGCCCGCACCATCCGCATGTACCTGGCGGTCACCGGCCACACCGAACTCCTCAGCGACAACCCCTCGCTGGCCGAGTCCATCCACAACCGCTTCCCCTACCTGGAGCCACTGAACCAGCTCCAGGTCGACCTGCTGGCCCGGCTGCGCGGCGGCGACGATTCCGAACTGGTGAAGCGAGGCATCCTGCTCACCATGAACGGCCTGGCCACCGCCCTGCGCAACTCGGGTTAGTGCTCAGAGGCAGACGCTGATGGTGAACGGTCCGACCGGGATGCCGGTGCAGATCGACACCGAGCCGACGACCGGCTGCGCGGGAGCGGCCGACGCGGTTCCTGCGCCGATCGCGGTGACGGACAGGGCAAGGGCGGCGACGGCGAGCGGGCGGGCGAACTTGGCGAACATAGGCGATCCTCGGGTCGGGGCGAACACCCCCAGTGTGGGGGCGGACCCATCTCAACACGCAGGTGCGGGCGTTGTCCGCGACATGGTGGGAATCGTGGTGGTTCAGTCGGTTACGACGGCGATCGCGTCGATCTCCACCAGCATCTCCGCGCGCGGCAGGCCGGTGAAGACGGTGGTGCGCGAGGGCAGCACGCCGTTGCTGGTGTGCTTGGTGACGAACTCGCCGTACGCCTCGTTCATGATCGCGAAATCCTCGCGCTTGGTGAGGTAGACGCGCAGCATCAGCACATCGTCGAAGGTGGCACCGGAGGCGTTGATGATCGCCTTGACGTTCATCAGGGTGAGGGTGGTCTGCGCGGCGACATCGTGCGGATGCAGGTACTCGTTGGTCTCGGGATCCACCGGGCCCTGACCGGAGACCTGGACGAACGGGCCCTTACGCACGCCCTGGGAGAAGGTGTGGGCGGGAGCCGGGGCGTCGGAGGTGCGCACGGCGATCTTGTCGGACATGTGGTTCAGCCTTTCCTCGCGGTGACGTCTCGGCGGGGGTCCCAGCCGAGCTCGGTGGAGATGGCGTCGGCCGTCGCCCTGACCTGCGGCAACAACGCCAGCACTTGATCATGGTCGAGGAGCACGTCGGGAACCGAGACCGACACGGCGGCGACTACGGAACCGATCCCGTCGCGCACGCCGACGCCGATGCAGTTGACGAAGCTCTCGTGTTCCTCGTGGTCTTCGGCGAACCCCTGCTCGGCAACGAGATTCAATTCGGCCAGATACTGCTCGGGGGTGCGCAGGGTGCGGGTGGTGAAGGGGTGGTAGTCCAATCGTGCTGCCACCGCAGGCCATTCGGTGCGTGGCAGCGCGGCCACGAGCACCTTGCCGACCGCGGTGCAGTGCAGCGGTGCGGGCCTGCCGATCCGCGAGTACATCCGCACCGCCTGTTCGGCGTCGACCTTGTCGATGTAGACGGCGTCGCCGGATTCGTAGGCGGCCAGGTGCACGGTCTGCCCGGTGGCCGCGCCCAGCGCCCTCAGGTGCGGGCGGGCGACGGTGCGCACATCACGGTTCTCCAGTGCGCGACTGGCCAATTCGAACATCCGGGTACCGAGCGAATAGCGGTGCGCGTTGTCGCGCACGACGAACCGATCGGCCTGCATGGTCTGCAGCAGCCGCAGCACCGTCGACTTGTGGACGCCCAGCCGCAGAGCCAGCTCGTCGAGGGACTGCGAGCTCTCGCCGAGGGCGATGAGAATGGACAGGGCCCGCGACACGCTTTGACTCATGAGCTGATCGTTTCATCCAGCGCCGCTGGGTAGCGCAGTGTGGCCCAGATATCGTCGGGGAGTAGCGCGAGGCGCTGAATATCGTCCAGCGGTGGCAGTTTCGCGGAATCTCCGGTCGCGGTCAGCGCTGCCGCGGCGCACAGGTGGCCGTACCGCAGGCGCGTGCGCAGGTCCGCGCCGTGCAGCAGGGCGGCGAGGTAGCCGCCGGCGAAGGCGTCACCGGCACCGATGCGTTCGGTGATCTCCAGCGTCAGCGCGGGAACCTCGATCGAGGACTCGCCCTCGAACCCGGTGACGGTGTGCTTGTCGTTCTTGACGATCAGCTGGGCGGGTTCGGGGAACAACGCGCGCAATGCGGCCGGGTCGCCGGTGCCGAAGATCTCCTCGGCCTCGTCGGCGCCGAGGAACACCACGTCGGCACCGCGAAGGTGCGCGTCGAGTTCGTCGGCGGCCTCGTCGATGCGCGAACCCCACACTGCCGGACGGTAATTCAGGTCGAAGCTGACCAGCCCGCGCCGGGGCCGGGTGAGCAGCGCGCGGGTGAGTTCGGTCGCCGACTCCGACAGCGCCGGGGTGATACCGGTGAAGTGCACGAGATCGGCACCGTCTAGCAGGGGCGCCCCGGCCGCGAGATCGGCAGGCGACAGCGCGCTGGCGGCCGAACCCGTGCGGTAGTAGTGCATGCGGCTGGCGTCGGCATCCAGGTCGTTGGCCGCGCCGGAGCCCGCACCTCGTTCCTTGACGTACAGGCCGGTGGGTCGCGTGGGATCGATCGCGACCGCCGCGACATCCACCCCCTGCGCGCTGAGCTCGGCGACCAGATACCGCCCGAAGCCGTCGTCGCCGACCCGCGACAGCCAGGCCGCCGACACGTCGAGCTGGGCCAGCACCACGGCCACGTTGGCCTCCGCGCCGCCCGCTCCGCGATCGAACAGCGCGGACTGTTCCAGGGGCCCCGCGCCTGCGATCAGCACGGCCAGTCCCTCGCCGACGGTGACCGCCCTGGGCTGAGCGGTTGTTGCCTGGGTCACCTTGTTCGCCCTTTCGTGCTTGCGGTCACTGCCCTGGAGATGCACAATAACGAGCAGAAACATTCAGCGCAACCACCGTTGCAACATATGCAATGTTTGTTCGATATGACTGATCGAGCCGCCACCCCGGGTTCGGTCGAAGAGAAAGGGATGCTGTGATCATCGACAACGACGTCGTGGACGCCCTCGCCGACGAGTCGCTCGGGCCCCGTGACAAGAGCGCGCCGCCCGCGGCGTGGGGGAGTACCGTGCGCGAATATCTCGCCGGCGCACCGCGTCTGGATCAGTGGCAGACGCCGTTGCTCACGCTCGACCGCGGCAGGCTCGACGCGAACCGCGACCTCATGGCCGAGTGGACCGCCACGGCAGGTGTCGCCCTCGCCCCACACGGCAAGACGACGATGGCGCCGCAACTGTGGCGCGAGCAGCTCGTGGCCGGGTCGTGGGGGATCACCCTGGCCACCGCGTGGCAGGCGCAGCTGGGGCGCGCGTTCGGTCTCGGCCGGATCATGCTCGCCAATACCCTGGTCGACCCGGTCGGATTGGCTTGGGCGGCAGCGGAATCGGCGCGTGATGCCGGCTTCGAGTTCTACTGCTGGGCAGACAGCGTCGCCACCGTCGAACTGATGGACAAGATCCTGCGCGATACCGCCGCTGGTCCGCGCGTGCGGGTGCTGGTCGAACTGGGCGGACCGCACGGCCGGACCGGTGCCCGCACCCGGTCCGAAGCACACGCCGTCGCCGCCGCCATCGGTGCGAGTGAGCGTCTGAGCCTGGCCGGTGTCGCGGGCTACGAGGGCGCCCTGGCTCACGATCGCAGCGCCGAGGGTGTCGCGGCGGTGCGTGGCTATCTCGGCGAACTGGCCACGCTGCACTCCGAACTCGTTGTGGCGGGCGCCTATTCGGGTCCTGCGGTCGTCACCGCCGGCGGCAGCGCCTACCCCGAACTCGTGGTCGACGAACTCGCCGGACTTGCCGATCCCGGGGGTGCGCGCGGCGTGCCGACGACCGTGGTCCTGCGCAGCGGCGCCTACCTCGTCCACGACGACGGCTTCTACGCGGGAATCTCCCCGCTCGCCGCGCCCGCCAAGGAACCGGGCCTTCGCTCGGCCATGCACGGCTGGGCTCGGGTGGTCTCGCGGCCCGAACCGGAACTGGCCCTGCTCGACGGCGGCAAACGTGATTTCCCCTTCGACGAAGGGCTGCCGGTGCCCCAGCAGGTGATCGGCGGCACCCTCCCCCCGAACGCGATGGTCACCGCGCTCAACGATCAGCACACCTTCCTGCGGTTACCCGGTGCCGATGCAGCCGATCTGCCGGTCGGCTCCGTCGTGCGACTCGGTCTCTCGCACCCCTGCACCGCGTTCGACAAGTGGCGCCACATCCCGGTGATCGACAGCGCCGACGCGACCGACCCGCGCGTGGTCGACCTGATCCGCACCTACTTCTGACGGATGACCATGACGCACTTGCTCTTCCGTGACATCGACATCATCGACGGCACCGGCGCCCCACGCACCCGCGGCGACGTAGTGATCCGCGACGGCCGCATCGCCGAGATCGCGCCACTCGGCACCGTCGAATCCGACGCGAGAGTCGTTCCGGTACAACCGGGTTCGGTCCTCGCACCCGGATTCATCGACATGCACGCGCATTCCGACCTGTATCTGCTCACCCATCCCGACCACTTCCCGAAGATCACCCAGGGCGTCACCACCGAGGTGATCGGCCAGGACGGGCTGTCCTACGCGCCCATCGACGACGCGGCACTCGCGGTGGTGCGCAAGCAGATCGCGGGCTGGAACGGCAACCCGGGCGACTTCGACTTCGACTGGCGCACCGTCGCGCAATACCTGGACCGCCTCGACCAGGGCATCACGCCCAATGCCGCCTACCTCGTTCCGCAGGGCACGCTGCGCATGCTCGTCGTCGGCAGCGAACAGCGGGTGGCCACCGCCGCCGAGATCGACCGGATGTGCGCGCTGCTGGCAGAGGGCTTCGAACAGGGCGCGGTCGGGATGTCCAGCGGGCTCACCTACACGCCCGGAATGTACGCCGACACCGGCGAACTCGCCGCGTTGTGCGCGGTGGTCGCGTCCTACGGTGGCTTCTACGCACCGCACACCCGCTCCTACGGCGCGGGCGCACTCGAGGCCTACGCGGAGATGATCGGCCTGGCGAAGGCCACCGGCTGCGCGCTGCATCTGACCCACGCCACCATGAACTTCGGCGTGAACCGCGGCCGCGCACCGGAATTCCTCGCGATGCTCGCGCAGGGCCGCGCCGACGGGTGCGATATCACCCTCGACACCTATCCCTATCTACCCGGCTCGACCACGCTGTCCGCGCTGCTGCCGAGCTGGGCGATGTCGGGCGGCCCCGACGCCGCACTGGCCCGCCTCGACGATCCGGCCGAGCGCGCCAGGATCACCGAGGATGTCGACGTCAACGGCTCCGACGGCTGCCACGGCGTCACCGTCGAATGGGAGACCATCCAGATCAGCGGCGTCGGCGACGACGCACTGTCGGACGTGGTGGGCCGCACGCTCGCCGAGATCGCGGCCGAGCGCGGCATCGCGCCGGTCGCAGTGTTCTTCGACCTGCTGCGCCGCGACCAGCTCGCCACCACGATCCTGCAGCACGTCGGCCACGAGGAGAACGTGCGCGCGATCATGGTCGACCCCGGTCACATGGGCGGCAGCGACGGTCTGCTCGTGGGCGCCCGACCGCACCCGCGCGCCTGGGGCACCTTTCCGCGCTACCTCTCGCGCTACGTCCGGGAACTGGGCGTTCTCGGCCTCGAGGACTGCGTGCACCACCTCACCGGCCGACCCGCCGCACGACTCCGCCTGGCCGAACGTGGGCTGATCCGGGTCGGTTTCGCCGCCGACCTCGTCGTCTTCGATCCGGCGACGATCCACGACACGGCAACGTTCGAACACCCCCAACAGCAGGCTCGCGGTATCGAGCACGTGCTGGTGAACGGCGAATTCGCACTGGAGAACGGCACCGCGACCGGAGTACGCGCCGGTCGCGCCCTGCGCCTGGACACCACGAAGGAGGAGACCCGATGAACCCGTTGCTCAGCTCGTCGTCGGAGGCCATGGATGTGATCCGCGCGGACCGGGCCCTCACGGTGGTCCGCGCCCCCGACATCCCCGACCCGGCCGCGCTCGCCGGGGCGCTCGCGGGTGCCGGGCTGCGGGCCGTCGAACTGACCTTCACCACGCTCGGTGTGCTCGACGCGATCAGCAAGGCCACCGCGGTCACCGACGCCGTGATCGGGGTCGGCACCGTGACCACC
Source organism: Nocardia sp. NPDC058519 (assembly GCF_042719755.1). Classification (NCBI taxonomy): domain Bacteria; kingdom Bacillati; phylum Actinomycetota; class Actinomycetes; order Mycobacteriales; family Nocardiaceae; genus Nocardia; species Nocardia sp. NPDC058519. Next base: position 102,242 of record NZ_JBHXNK010000016.1, read on the forward strand.
CGCGAGCAGGCCGAGGCCGCCATCGAGGTCGGTGCCCGGTTCCTGGTGACACCCGCGTTGCGTCCCGAGGTCGCGGAAGTGGCTGCAGCACACACGATTCCGGTCATCATGGGCGCGTTCACGCCGTCGGAGGTCCTCGCCGCGGCGGAGATGGGAGCGGCGGCGGTGAAGATCTTCCCGGCCCGCGCGCTCGGCCCGCAGTACCTCGAGGATCTGCTCGGGCCGTTCCCGCACATGTTCCTGATCCCCTCCGGCGGCGTCAATTCCCACAACGCCCGCGACTTCCTCCGAGCGGGCGCGATCGCCGTCACCGCGGGCACCGAAGTGGTCGCCCCCTCCGACGTCGAGGCCGCGCGCTGGGCGCACATCGGCTCCAGAGCCGCGCATTTCGTTCATTCGCTTGATTGAGAGGTTTTCCATGGGCGCCACCGTCGACTGGTTGCGCACCACCACCCCCGGGTTGCTGGTGCTGTGCGGTCTCGCGATCGCTGTACTACTCATCGCCATCATCAAGGTCAAGCTGGAGCCGTTCGTCGCGCTGCTGCTGACCGGACTCCTGCTGGCGCTGGCCGCCGGGCTACCGATCTCCCAGATCGTCGGCACACCGCTCAAAGCCGGTGAGTCACTGCTGGAAACAGGCTTCGGTGGCATCCTCGGCCACATCGCGGTGATCATCGGTCTCGGCACTGTGCTCGGGGCGATCCTCGAAAGATCCGGTGGCGCGGACGTTCTCACCGACAAGTTGCTGAAGGTGTTCGGCGAGAAGGGCGCTCCCGTCGCGATGGGCCTGCTCGGGCTCATCTTCGGCATCCCGGTGTTCTTCGACATCGGCATCTTCGTGCTCGCACCACTGATCTATGTCGCCGCCAAGCGTGGTGGGCGTTCGCTGGTGCTCTACGCGATGCCGATGCTGGCAGGTCTGTCGATGACGCACGCGTTCCTGCCGCCGCACCCCGGTCCCGTCGCCCTCGGTGGGCTGCTCGGGGTGAGCCTGGGCTGGTTGATCCTGATGGGATTCGTCTGCGGCATTCCGGGTTTCATCGCCGCGGGCATCATGTGGGGTACCTACATCGGCAAGCGCGTCCAGGTGTCGGTGCCAGAGGAGTTCGTGCCACTGGAGCCGGACGAGGACGACAGCGCGGAGGGGTCCGGTGGCACCGCCGTCGTCACGAAAGCGCCACCTTCGGTCGCGCTGATCGGCGCGATCATCGCGATCCCGCTGGTGCTGATCCTCGGTGCCACCTTCGGTTACCAACTCCTCGACAAGGATTCGGCGCTGCTGCAGGTGCTCACCTTCTTCGGCACTCCCGCCGTCGCGCTGCTCATCACCGTGCTCGTCGCGTTCTATCTGCTCGGGATCCGGCGCGGCTCGACGGTGCAGGAACTGAGCACCATCACCGCCGAATCGCTCAAACCGGTCGGCATGGTGCTGCTGGTGGTCGGCGCGGGCGCCTTCTTCGGCAAGGTCATCTCGGCCACCGGCATCGGCACGGCACTGGCCGACACGATGTCGGCGGCAGGTCTGCCGATCATCGTGCTCGCCTACCTGATCAGCTGCGGACTGCGCATCGCGCAGGGTTCGGCGACGGTCGCCATCGTCACCACCGGCGGCATCGTCGCGCCGCTGGTGGCCGAGCAGGGCTACTCGCAGATGTCGATCGCGTTGATCGCCATGGCGATCGCGGCGGGCTCGATCATCCTCAGCCACGTCAACGACGGCGGTTTCTGGATCATCGCGAAGTACTTCAACATGACCGTCAAGCAGACCCTCCAAACCTGGACGGTCCTGGAAACCATTCTGTCCGTGGTGAGTTTCGCGGTCGCCGCCCTGCTGTTCTCGATCGTCTGAGAACTGTGCACGCAAGCCGGGCTGTCCTCATGGGTCAGCCCGGCTTCGTATGCCGGGATCGCGGCCTGCACACTCAGTCGTAGCGCGACGGCATTGTCTGCTGCCCGGGGTACCTGAAACGAGGAGTGTGCGATGCCTACAGCGATCGTCGTCGGTGGCGGAATCGGCGGAATGGCCGCGGCGCTCGCGCTGGCCGGGCGGGGCTGGTCTGTTCAGGTGCTGGAGCGCGCGCCGGAGGTCACGGAGGTGGGATCCGGGATTTCGTTGTGGTCCAACGCCTTACGCGCACTGGATGCCATCGGCGTCGGGGACACGGTCCGTGCGCAGGGCATGGCGGAGGTGTCGGCCGGAATTCGGGACGACCGTGGGCGATGGCTCTCGCGCACCGATGTGGCGACGCTGCGCGAGCGGTTCGGAGCGCCGGTGGTGATCCACCGTGCCCGGCTGTTGGACATTCTGCGCGCGGCGCTTCCTGATGGGGTTGTGCGCACCGGTGTCTCGGTTCGCGAGGTGATCGCCGACGGGACGGTAGTCCACTCCGCGGGTACCTCATCCGTGGATCTGGTCGTCGGCGCCGACGGGATCCGCAGTGTCGTCCGCCGTGCGGTCTGTGGCGAAGTCGTCCCGCGCTACGCCGGCTACACCGCCTGGCGTGCCGTGGTCGACGTCGACGAACCGCTCACCGAATTCGGCGAAACCTGGGGTCGCGGCGCGCGTTTCGGCATGGCACCCCTCGCGGACGGTCGCGTCTACTGCTACGCCGTCTACAACGCCCCCGAGAACATCACCGGCAGCCTTGCCGAAGTCCGCGATCTCTTCGCGAACTGGCACCACCCGATCCCCGCCCTCCTCGCGGCCGTGGACCCGAACGCGGTGCTACACAACGACATCTACGACCTTCCCACCCTGCCCACCTTCACCGCGGGCCGCGTCGCCCTGCTCGGCGACGCCGCCCACGCGATGACCCCGAACCTAGGCCAAGGCGGTTGCCAAGCCCTCGAAGACGCGGTGGTCCTGGCCCAGTTGGCAGGCGAACCCGACGGCCTCGCTCGCTATGACCGAGAACGCCGCCCGCGCACCCAGATGATCACCGGACGCTCCGCCCGGATCGGCACGATCGGCCAACTATCCGCGCGGCCACTGGTAGCCCTCCGCAACACGGCACTACGCCTCACACCCACATCGGCCCAGCTCCGTTCCATGGCAGAGGTTCTCGACTGGACCTGTGCACCGTGACGAGCCGGCTCAGTTCTGTCTCGACCGCGGCGAGTGCGGGTCCTCGTTCCATGCGCACGCCGCCCGATGGTCGTGACTGGGAATGATGCGGACGGCGTCGCGGATCGCGCGCAGACGGTGGACGGTTCGCCAGGTTTCGGTGCGGTCGTCATCGGCCAGCATGCCCGGATAGCCCGACTTCTGTCGCAATTCCTGGACCTGGAGGTTGTGCCAGATCGCGTCTCCCGCGAGCAAGACCGGGCCGCGCTGGGTGCGTAGGAGCAAGCCGATGCTGCCCGGGGTGTGACCGGACAGGTCGACGAGCACCACCGCGCCGTCGCCGAACAGGTCATGACTGCGGGCGAAGGCGAGAACGGGCGGACCGTCGAGCTCGTAGAAATCGAGAGGTCGTTCACGAACGGCTCGCCGCACGCCGCCGACCGGCGCCACCGGACCCTCCATCGCCCACCCGTATTCGGGTCGGTGGAGTCGCAGCGGCAGCCCGGGCAGATCGAGAAGGCCGGCGACATGGTCCCAGTGCAGGTGTGTCGGTAGGGCGAAGTCGATGGCATGCGCCTCGATTCCACTGCGGTGCAGTGACTCTCGGATGTCGAGGACGTCCTTCGGCGGCGTCACCGCGAGCCGCAGAACCTGGGGGAGTTCGGCCACCGCCTTGCCGTTGACATCGGCACAGATCCCGGGGTCGACGAGAAAAGTCGCCTCGGGATGCCGGACGACGAATGCCGTCATCGCGGACTCGACCCGCCGCGGGGAGAACCGGCCTTCGACGATGGCCGCCGTCGGCACACTCCTGGCATTCTGCGCCAGAACTGTCAGCTCGACTGTCGCCGTGCCGCGGGGCAGGCCGTTGTCGGGCAGCGATGCGAGGAACCGGCGGTCGGGTCGTCGTGGCCGCACGGCACCCGTCACCGCCGACCCCACCGATCGGCAACACCGCCACAAGTCCGGTGCCGCGACCGAGTCGATCATCTGTGTCCGATTGCCGTTGTGTCCCATGCGAACTACCCTAAAACTTCAGGTCGACCTGAAGTAAAGGGGCGAATGTGCCACCTACCACCAAGTCGCGTCGCATCGGTGACGCCGCCGCCGAACTGGGCGTCGCCACCCACGTCCTGCGTCACTGGGAGGACGCGGGCGTGCTCGTTCCACCCCGCGCGTCCGGCGGTCAACGAATCTACGACGGCGAACTCATCGTCCGAGCCCGTCTCGTCCAGCTCTGCCAACGTGCCGGGCTGTCCCTGGCCGAGATCAAGGATCTGTTCGCGACCAGGTCCCGCACCCGGCGGGCGGCACTCTTCGCGGACAAACAAGCCGAATTGCAAGCTCGCGCCGACAATCTCACCCGAACCATCGACTTCCTCGCCCACGTGCTGCGCTGCACCCACCCACTCGTGGACGAATGCCCGGACTGCGTCGAGTTCAGCCGGACAGCTCAGAGATAGGGCGCATCGAGGTCGGCGCCGGTATCGCGTCGCGGGGTGGGCCTACCTGTCCGGCGCCCGGTGGTAGCGCGCGAGCATGGCCGCGGCCGTGGTGGCCATGGTCGCGCGCAGTTCGGGTGGGGCCAGGACCTCGACGTGTTCGCCCAGGGGGAGTAGGGCGTGGGCGAGGACTTCGTGGGACTCGGCGGGGATCGTGATGTCGGCCCAGCCGTCGGCATCGGGAGGGCCGATGGAGGCAAGGGCTTCGCGGACCGCGGCGGGGTCGTTCATCAGCCGGAGCAGGTTCAGGTGGTCGGTGGAGATCCGGCAGTGAGCGCGGACGCGCAGCATCGATCGGGCGAACTGTTCGGCAGCGTCCTGCCAGTGCGTGGCGAGGTCGAAACTGGTTGGGCGGGTGAATGATTCACCGATAGTTTCGGCGGTGGTGATGCGGCTCGCTCGGTAGGAGCGGATGTCGGAGCGGTCGCGGGCGATCAGGTACCAGGTGCCTGCCTTCATGACCAGGCCGAGCGGGTCGAGTGTCCGTTCGACCGTGCGGTCGCGGCGGCGGTAGGTGATCGCGAGGCGGCGGTCGTGCCAGAGGGCATCGGCAACCGTTGCGAGGGTGGGGGTTTCGTCGGGGCGCTGGAACCAGCCGGGCATGTCGATGTGGACGCGCTCGGCGATTCGGGTGGCGCGGCCGCGCAGTTCCGGCGGGAGGGCGGCGAGCATTTTCAGCTGGGCGGTGGCCAGGACGGTGCCGAGGCCCAGGTCGGCGGCCGCGCCGGGGAGGCCGGCGAGCAGGACGGCGTCGGCTTCGTCGGAGGTGAGGCCGGTGAGCCGGGTTCGATAGCCGTCGATCAATCGCACACCACCGCCGCGCCCCGGCTCGCTGTACACCGGAACGCCCGCCGCCGACAGCGCCTCCACGTCCCGATACACCGTGCGCACCGACACCTCCAGCTCCCGTGCCAGCTCGCTCGCGGTCGCACCGCCGCCTGCTTGCAACAGGAGCAGCAGCTGCACCAGCCTGCTCGCTCGCATATCCCGAGACTAGCCGCAAAACCTGACACAAGATGTCAAGGTTGCGTCGTACCGTACGAGGTATGACCACGTGGAGCCAATTCACCGAAGAAGCACCCACCATCGCCGCGCTGTTCCTGCGCCGACACCAGGCCACCGGCAAACTGTGCATGCTCGCCACCCTGCGCGCCGACGGATCGCCACGAATCAGCCCGATCGAACCGATGATCTTCGAAGGCATCCTCGTCCTGGCGGGCATGCCGAACACCCGAAAATTCGACGACCTCGCCCGCGACCCGCGCTTCTGCCTGCACACCGCCACCGTCGACACCAATGTCTCCGACGGCGACGCGAAACTCTTCGGCACGGTCACCGATCTGCGCGACGAGGCCGTCCACGCCCGCTTCGCCCAAAAGCTTTTCGACGACAGCGGTTTCGACATCCGCGGCCAGAAGTTCGACCACTTCTACGTCGCCGACCTCACCGGCGCCTCCACCGTCGAAACCAACGACGACCACCTCGACATCACCGTCTGGAAACCCGGCGCAGGCGAAACGATCGTCCGCAAGCACTGAGTAATCCACCTGGGCAATTGATCACCACTGTGGCCTCGGTCCGACGATTCCTTGATTATGACTGTCCGGTCAGTCATAATCGGACCATGCCGAAGAGAGTTGATGTGGATGCCCGGCGCGCCGAAATCCTGGATGCGGCCGTTCGGGTGTTCGCGCGGAAGGGTTTCGCCTCGTCCCGGATCGAGGATGTCGCGGCCGAGGCCGGTGTCGCGAAAGGCAGTGTCTACCTTGCGGTGAGCAGCAGAGAGGAGCTGCTCACCGCGGCGTTCGACCAATACCGTGCACGCGCGGAGGAACAGCTCGCGATTCCCGGGACCGGGCCTGCGCTGGATCGGCTGGCCGAGCTGATCCGGGCGACGGTCGCGATGCTGGCAGCTCATCCTGACTACGCGCGCGTGCTGCTGGACGTGTGGGCCGCCCGCAGCCCGATAGATATGGCCGCCGTGTACGCCGGCTACCGCGCGGCGATCGCCGAGTTGCTGCGCGAGGCGGGAGCCGAGGGGCAGTTGCGGGCCGGGATCGGGGAGGAGCACGCGGCGGTGATCGTCGGCGCGATCGAAGGGTGCCTGGTGCAGTGGCTCGCCGACGATCAGGTCCGGCTCGTCGACCTGGCCGAACCCATCGTGGCTGTGTGCGTGGAAGGTCTGCGGCGATGACGATCACCGACCGGCTGATCGCCCCGAACGCGACGAGAAGTGAAGCTACCCTGTGCTATTCGGCGGCGGTGACCGGCGGGGCGACAGCCGGTCTGCTCGCCGGGTACGCGGGCGGATCCGCGCTGGTGATCGCCGTGGTCGCGCTCGTCGGCTTCGATCTGTTCGGCGGCGCGGTCGTGAACGCGACGGCCTCGGCGAAGCGCTGGTTCCATCGGCCCGGCCGCGACGCCCGCCACCACCTCGCGTTCGTGGCGATCCACGCCCAGCCGTTCCTGCTCGCACTGGTGGTGCCCGGGTTCGGCTGGTGGACGGCGGCCGCGATCTATGGGCTCGTCCTCGCGGCCGCCGTCGTGGTGACCGCGGTGCCGCACGACCTCCGCACGCCGGTCGCCTTCGCCGCCACCGTCTTCGGTACCGCGATCACCACCGCTGTGCTCGCGGTTCCCACGTTCCTGCTCTGGTTCGGACCGGTCCTGCTGATCAAACTCCTCCTCGCCCACCTGCTGCCGGAACCGGGCACCGCTGACGACCATCTGTCGGTGACACCTCGCCCGGCGGGGTGACGATCGCCCCGCGCGCGGTTTCGGGGATCGGGCGTGCCGCTGTGCCACGATGAGCCGCATGGATCTGCTCGCGTCCGATGGTGTCGGCGATCCCTCGCCGATCGTCTCGCTGTTCTGGATCGCACTCATCGCGGTGGTCGCGCCGCTGCTGTCGCGACTGGTGCGCGGGTATCTGCCGGATGTGGTGATCCTGCTGGTGGCCGGAGCGGTGGTCGGGCCGCATGTGCTCGGGTGGGCGAGCAGCGCGGGTGGTGTCGACCTGGTCAGCGAGCTGGGGCTGGGGATGCTGTTCCTGCTGGCGGGCTACGAGCTCGATCCGCGATTGCTGGGTGGCCGGTCGGGTCGGACGGCGTGGGTCGTGTGGATCGTGTGTCTGCTGTTCGCTTTCGCGATTGTCCTGGTGGCGACGGACAATTCGACCGGCACACGCGTCGCGGTCGCCATCGCGCTCACCTCCACCGCGCTGGGCACCCTGCTGCCGATTCTGAAGCAGGCGGGAATCGTCGACTCACCGCTGGGCCGGGCGGTGATGACGCACGGCGCGGTGGGTGAGCTCGGACCGATCGTGGCGATGTCGGTGCTGCTCACCAGTCGAGATGCGGGCAGCGCGGTGGTGGTCGTGTTGATGTTCGTGGCGGCGGCCGTGGTCGTCGGGTTCGTGCCGGTGCGGATGTTCGACCGCATTCCCGATCTCGGCGCCACACTGGGCAAACTGGGCGGTGGCACCTCACAACTGCCGGTGCGCGGGGTCGTGCTGCTGCTCTTGGTGCTGATGGTGGTCGCCGAGGTCTTCGATCTGGACGTGGTGCTCGGCGCGTTCGCCGCGGGCATGATTCTGCGCCGGCTGATCGCCGCGGGGCACCCGGATGTGGACTCGTCGCTGGAGGCCATCGGATACGGGCTGCTGATCCCGGTGTTCTTCGTGGTGTCGGGGATGGGCATCGATGTCGCGGCGGTCGGGCGGAATCCGGTGCTGTGGCTGTGGTTCGTGGTCACCATCGCGGTCGCGCGTGGCTTGCCCGTCTGGCTGAGCGAGCGGTTCGTGCCGCGTGGCGACAACCTGGCGACCGGACGCGAGCGCGTCGAATTGGCCCTCTATGCCGCGACCGGACTGCCGATCATCGTCGCGGTGACCCAGGTCGCCACCCAGGCCGGCCTGTTGACCGCCGATGTCGCCTCGATCCTGGTTGCGGCGGGCGCGACCACCGTTCTGGTGTTTCCGCTGGTAGCGCGCCTGATCGGGGCGTCGGAGGCGAAGTCGGTCACACCCGCTCATGAATGAGCTTGCATAGTCGTGCATAATCATCACATGGTTGATTCGTCGGGAGGACCCGTGCTGCGGGTGGCGGTTGCCGGTGCGAGTGGATACGCCGGTGGCGAAGTGTTGCGTCTACTGCTCGGGCATCCCGAATACCGAGCGGGGCGCCTCGAGATCGGGGCGCTGACCGCCGGTTCCAACGCGGGTACCGCACTGGGCGCGCTGCAGCCGCATCTGCTGCCGCTGGCCGACCGGATCCTCGACGAGACCACCCCCGAGATCCTGGCCGGTCACGACATCGTGTTCCTCGGCCTCCCGCACGGCCAGTCCGGCGCGATCGCGCAGGCACTGCCCGACGAGACGGTCATCATCGACTGCGGCGCCGACTACCGGCTCACCGACGCCGCCGCCTGGGAGAAGTACTACGGCAGCCCCCACGCGGGCAGCTGGCCGTACGGTCTGCCCGAACTGCCCGGTGCGCGGGCCAAGCTCACCGGCGCGCGGCGGATCGCCGTGCCCGGCTGCTACCCGACCGTGTCGAGTGTGGCGCTGGCCCCCGCGATCGCCGCCGGGATCATCGAGCCCGCGGTGAATGTGGTTGCGGTGAGCGGTACTTCGGGCGCGGGACGCAAGCTCGATGTCGGCCTGCTCGGTTCCGAGGTGATGGGCAGCGTTCGGGCCTACAGCGTCGCGGGCGCGCACCGGCACACCCCCGAGATCGCGCAGAACCTGAAAGCCGCAGGCAGCGTAGATGTCTCGGTGTCGTTCACCCCGGTGCTCGCGCCGATGCCGCGCGGCATCCTCGCCACCTGCACCGCCCCGACGAAGGTCGATGCCGCGCAGGCGCGTGCCGTCTACGAAAAGGCTTATGCCGAAGAACCTTTCGTGCACCTGCTGCCCGAAGGCGTACTGCCGCAGACCGGCTCGGTGCTCGGCTCCAACGCCATCACCCTGCAGGTCACCGTCGATGCCGACGCGGGTCTGCTCGTGGTGATCGGCGCGATCGACAACTTGACCAAGGGCACCGCGGGCGCCGCGGTGCAATCGATGAATCTGGCCGTCGGATTCGACGAGACCGCAGGACTTTCCACCGTAGGAGTGGCACCGTGACGACCCCTGATCCGCAGACCCCGGACCACGGCAAACTGATCCACACCCAGGGCGTCACCGCGCCGCTGGGTTTCCGCGCGGCGGGAATCGCGGCGGGCATCAAGGTCAGCGGCAAACCCGACCTCGCGCTGGTGCTCAACGAGGGCCCCGAGTACTCGGCGGCCGGTGTCTTCACCAGCAATCAGGTCAAAGCCGCGCCGGTGCTGTGGTCACAGCAGGTACTGAAGACCGGCCACCTGCGTGCGGTGATCCTCAACTCCGGCGGCGCGAATGCCTGCACCGGCCACGGCGGTTTCCAGGACACCCACAAGACCGCCGAGGAACTCGCCGCGGCACTGAGCAATTGGGGCACCGAGACGGGCGCGGGTGAGATCGCGGTCTGCTCGACCGGGCTCATCGGTGACCGCCTGCCGATGGACAAGCTGATTCCGGCGATCACCGAGATCGTGCACGAGATGGGCGGCGGCATGTCGGGTGGCTCCGACGCCGCCCACGCCATCATGACCACCGACACCGTCCCGAAGGAGTCGGCGTTCCACAGCGAGGACAAGTGGAACGTCGGCGGCATGGCCAAGGGCGCGGGCATGCTCGCGCCGTCGCTGGCCACCATGCTCGTCGTGCTCACCACCGACGCCGTCGCCACCCCCGACCAGCTCGACTCCGCGCTGCGCAAGGCCACGAAATACACCTTCGACCGGCTCGATGTCGACGGTTCGTGCTCCACCAACGACACCGTGCTGCTCATGGCCAACGGCGCCAGCGGCGTCGCGCCGTCGCAGGAGGATCTCGACGCCGCGGTGTTCACCGTCTGTGACGACCTGGCCGCGCAGCTGATGGCCGACGCCGAGGGTGTCACCAAGCGGGTCCAGGTCACCGTCACCGGTGCGGCCTCCGAGGACGAGGCGCTGACCGCCGCTCGCGCTGTCGCCCGCGACAGTCTGGTCAAGACCGCGCTGTTCGGCTCCGATCCGAACTGGGGTCGCGTGCTCGCCGCGGTCGGCATCGCGCCGGTGACCCTCGATCCGAACCGGATCGCGGTGTCGTTCAACGGCAATCCGGTCTGCGTCGACAGTGTCGGCGCGCCCGGCGCCCGCGAGGTCGATCTGTCCGGCGAAGACGTCGACGTGCTGATCGAGCTCAATGTGGGCGAGGGCACCGCGATGGTGCGCACCACCGACCTCTCCTACGCCTACGTCGAAGAGAACTCGGCGTACAGCTCATGAGTAGCAGTGTGGTGCACACCCTTTCAGCGCTGGACAAGGCGCACGTGCTCGCCGACGCGCTGCCGTGGCTGCAGAAGTTCCGCGACAAGATCGTCGTCGTGAAGTACGGCGGCAACGCCATGATCGACGACGAACTCAAGTCGGCCTTCGCCGCCGACATGGCGTTCCTGCGCACAGTCGGTGTCCACCCTGTGGTCGTGCACGGCGGTGGCCCGCAGATCAACGCCATGCTCAAAAGGCTCGGCATGGAAGGCGAATTCCGCGGCGGCTTCCGCGTCACCACCCCCGAGGTGATGGACGTGGTGCGGATGGTGCTGTTCGGTCAGGTGGGCCGTGAGCTCGTCGGGCTGATCAACGCGCACGGCCCGTACGCGGTCGGCATCTCCGGCGAGGACGCGCACCTGTTCACCGCCACCCGGCGCACCGTGGCGGTCGAGGGCGTCGCCACCGATATCGGCCTGGTCGGCGATGTCACCGAGGTCAACCCCGGCGCCGTGCTCGACCTGATCGACGCGGGCCGCATCCCGGTGGTCTCCACCATCGCCCCCGACGCCGACGGCGTGGTGCACAACATCAATGCCGACACCGCCGCCGCCGCACTCGCCGAGGGCATCGGCGCGGAGAAACTCGTCGTGCTCACCGACGTCGAGGGCCTCTACACCGACTGGCCGGACCGCTCCTCGCTGACCAGCCGGATCGACGCCGACGCGTTGGCGAAGTTGCTGCCGCGCCTGGATGCGGGCATGGTGCCGAAGATGGAAGCGTGTCTGCGCGCCGTACTCGGCGGGGTCCCCAGTGCCCACGTGATCGACGGGCGGGTGCCGCATTCGGTACTACTGGAACTGTTCACCGGAGAAGGAATCGGAACCATGGTGACCCCCGCCGGGTCGCCGGATGGAACGCAATCATGAGCGAAACAGAGATGCTGCAGCAGCGGTGGTCGGCCGCGATGATGGACAACTACGGCACCCCGAAGGTCGCGCTGGTGCGCGGCGCCGGTGCGGTGCTCTACGACGCCGACGGCAAGCGCTACATCGACTTCCTCGGTGGCATCGCGGTCAACAGCCTCGGCCACGCCCACCCCGCCATCCTGGCAGCGGTCACCCAGCAGCTCGGCACCCTCGGCCATGTGTCGAACCTGTACGCCAGCGAACCCGTGATCGAGCTGGCCGAGAAGCTCCTGGCCCATTTCGGCGACGGTGAGGGCAAGGCGTTCTTCTGCAACTCCGGCACCGAGGCCAACGAGGCCGCGTTCAAGATCGCGCGGCTCACCGGGCGGTCCAAGATCGTCGCCGCCGAGGAGGCGTTCCACGGTCGCACCATGGGCGCGCTGGCACTGACCGGCCAGGCCGCCAAGCGGACGCCGTTCGAGCCGATGCCGCCCGGTGTCGTGCACGTGCCCTACGGTGACGCCGCGGCACTCGAAGCGGTGGTCGATTCCGACACCGCCGCGGTATTCCTCGAACCGATGATGGGGGAGAGCGGTGTGGTTGTCCCACCGCACGACTACCTGGCTCGGGCGCGCGAGATCACTTCGCGGGCCGGGGCCTTGCTGATCCTCGACGAGGTGCAGACCGGAATCGGCCGCACCGGAACGTTTTTCGCGCACCAGGCGGCGGGCATCGTGCCCGACGCGATCACCCTGGCCAAGGGCCTCGGCGGTGGTCTGCCGATCGGCGCCGTGCTGGCTCAGGGCCGGGCCGCCGAACTGCTCACCCCCGGCCTGCACGGCACCACCTTCGGCGGCAATCCCGTCTGTGCCGCAGCGGCATTGGCGGTACTGCGGACCATCGACTCCGAGGACCTGCTGACCCACGTGGAGTGGATCGGGAAGCGGCTCAGCGACGGGATCGCCCTGCTCGAGCACCCCGAAATCGACCACGTGCGTGGCGCGGGCCTGCTCATCGGCATCGTGCTGAAAAACGACATCTCCGCGTATGTCGACGAACGGGCGCGCGAGGCCGGCTACCTGCTGAACCCCGCCAAGCCCAACGTGATCCGGTTGGCGCCACCCCTGGTGCTCACCGAAACCCAGGCCGACAATTTCGTCGCCGACCTGCCCGAGATCCTCGACAAGGCCGCCGCCGATGCTAAGGGAGCGACCGAATGACCCTGCGTCATTTCTTGCGCGACGACGATGTGACCCAGGCCGAGCAGGCCGAAATCCTCGCCATCGCGGCCGAATTGAAGAAAGACCCCTTCGCGTACCGGCCGCTGGACGGCCCGCGCGGGGTCGGGGTGATCTTCGAGAAGAACTCCACCCGCACCCGCTTCTCGTTCGAGCTCGGCATCGCTCAGCTCGGCGGCCACGCCGTGGTCGTCGACGGCCGCGACACCCAGCTGGGTCGTGAGGAAACCCTCGGCGACACCGGCAGCGTGCTCTCGCGCTATGTCGACGCCATCGTGTGGCGGACCTTCGAACAGTCGCGCCTCGACGAGATGGCGGTCACCGCAACGGTTCCCGTGGTGAACGCGCTGTCCAACGAGTTCCACCCCTGCCAGGTGCTCGCCGATCTGCAGACGATCAGCGAGCACAAGGGTTCGCTCGCCGGGCGCAACCTCACCTACTTCGGTGACGGCGCCAACAATATGGCGCACTCGCTGCTGCTCGGTGGTGTGACCGCCGGAATGAACGTGACCGTGGCCGCGCCCGCGGGCTTCGAGCCGCTGCCGTGGATCCTGGACGCCGCTGCCGAGCGGGCCGCGGAAACCGGTGCGACAGTGTCGGTCACGGGTGACCCGGTGGTCGGCGCGACCGGCGCCGACGTGCTCGTCACCGACACCTGGACCTCCATGGGTCAGGAGAACGACGGTCTCGACCGCGTCGGCCCGTTCCGCCCGTTCCAGCTCAACACCGAGCTGCTCGCCCACGCCGACCCGGCAGCGATTGTGCTGCACTGTCTTCCGGCCCACCGTGGCGAGGAGATCACCGACGAGGTGCTCGACGGCGGGCACAGCGTGGTCTGGGACGAAGCCGAGAACCGCCTGCACGCGCAGAAGGCGCTGCTGGTGTGGCTGCTCGCGAAAGCCGCCGCGTGAGACCGCGAACCGGGGCCGGCGTGGAGGCCGGGCGATCATGAGTGCACCCGAGAAGGGGTCGCCCGCGATCGCCCGCACCCGCGCCGGCCGCCAGTCGCGCATCATCGAACTGCTGACCTCCCACTCGGTCCGCAGCCAGACCGAACTCGCCGCCTTGCTGTCGGCCGAGGGCATCGAAACCACCCAGGCCACCCTGTCGCGTGACCTCGACGAACTCGGCGCGGTGAAGCTGCGGGCAGCCGACGGCGGCGCGGGCGTCTACATCGTCCCCGAGGACGGCAGCCCCGTCCGCGGTGTCACCGGTGGCACCGGCCGCCTGTCCAAACTCCTCGGTGACCTGCTCGTTTCCACCGACGCCAGCGGCAATCTCGCCGTCCTGCGCACCCCACCCGGCGCCGCCCACTTCCTGGCCAGCGCCCTGGACCGCGCGGCCCTGCCCTACATCGTCGGCACCATCGCCGGCGACGACACCATCGCCGTCATCGCCCGCGAGCCACTCACCGGCGCCGAACTGGCCGCGAAAATCGAAGACCTGGCCTGAGCCGACCACGGTTGGGTTGCCGTGGTCGTTGCTCAACCATGCAGGCTTAAGGTTAAGTAACCTACATTTTTACCTAACCTTAAGTGCATATCGTTAGGTAAGATGTGCAGATGGGCAACACTCCTGGCGGCAGCTGGCCTGCCGTCGAGTACGAGGCGCATTCATGGGTGGTGCGCGATCCTTACGTGTCACGTTCCCAGCTTCGTCGGCACGCGGGGGACTACTCGGCCGCAGTGCTCACCGATATCGCCGATCGACCGGTGGATTTGCCGGTCGCCTTGCTCACCGAAGCCGAAGAGGCCGCGCAGGAACTGGCGCGATTCGACGCGCACCTTTCCGCCGAACTCGGCGTCGACTGTGAACTCGGCCCCATGAGTTCGGTTCTGCTGCGGACCGAGAGTTCCGCGTCATCGCAGATCGAGAATCTCACGGTGGGAGCCAGGCAGCTCGCCCTCGCCGAACTCGGTGAGTACACCAATCGGAACGCGCGCATCGTTACTGCCAATGTGCGCGCTATGGAAGCGGCGATCGACCTCGGCAGGGAAGTCGATGCCGACTCGATCCTGGCCATGCACCAAGCGCTGCTCGGTGAGTCCGACCCTGCGCACGCTGGGCGCTGGCGCGATGAGCAGGTATGGATCGGCGGTAGCAATATCGGTCCGCATGCCGCGGATTTCGTTCCTCCACATCATGATCGGGTGCCGACGGCAATTGCTGATCTGATTCGCTTCACGCGCCGCGACGATCTGCCCGCGCTGGTCCATCTCGCGCTCGCCCACGCGCAGTTCGAGACGATCCACCCGTTCACCGACGGCAACGGGCGAACGGGCCGCGCGCTGGTGCACGCGATGTTGAGCGCGCGGCAGCTGACCGGGCACATCACCGTCCCGATCTCGGCGGGGTTGCTGGTGAACACTGGTAGCTACTTCGATGCGCTGACCCGATACCGCACAGGGGATCCGGATCCGATTGTGCGCCGATTCATCGACGCGACGTTCTATGCCGTCGGCACGGGGCGCCGACTCGTCGACGAACTTCGCGCTGTGCGTGCCACCTACCGCGAACAGACCACCGCTCGCGCCGATTCGGTGGTCTGGAAAGTGATCGACAGTCTCGTCGCACAGCCGGTCGTGAACAGCTCTTATGTTGCCCAGACTTTCGGTACCAGTGGAGTTGCGGCACAGCGGGCAATTGATCGGCTCGTCGAGGCCGGTGTGCTGCGTGAGGTTTCGCAGCGCGCCAGAAACCGGGTCTGGCAGGCCGACGGAATTCTCACGGCCCTTGACGATTTCGCGGCGGGGATCCGACGAGTTCGTGGGTGACGCGACCGCTACTGTGCTCGGGTAGTGTCGCGCTGGGCGCGCAGGCCGGTGAGTTCGTCCCGATCTTCGGCACCGCCGCCCGCGACGCAGGCGACTCACCCACCCACGCCCTGGTCGGCGGAATGACCGCCGCCTTCGCCGCCGCAGTGATCGCCACCCTGACATTCTTCGTCGCCCTCACCTTCCGCAGCATCCGCTCGCCCTGATGTCCGTGCTCGACTCGCACCGATATGCCACAGCAGGGCGTAGATCACCCAGGCGCACGCAGTCGCCTGGGCGGCACCGACGATCGTGTGGCGGACCAGGTCGTAGGTACTGACTCGAGTGACCGGATCATCGACAGCGAGCCCCGCGCCGATCGTGGCCGCCGCGAGGAGAACGGCGATGACGGCCCACCGCCACCGCATCGAAGCGGCGGCGGTGCGGCGGGTGCGGCGCACCAAGAGATAGGCGAGAGTCGCCGTTCCGGCGAGAGAGCAGACATAACCGAGGACGTTGTAGGTCTTGTGTGGCTCGATGACCGTCGTCCGCAACATATCCCAGTGCTGGACAGCGAAACCTGTTGTCTGAGTGAAGGAATCCCAGAGTGCGTGTGTCGCGGCGCCCACGAGAACGGCAATGACGGTCAGAACCGCGCGGCGCCACGCCGGTCCGGAATCGGCCGGGACGGATAGCGATAAGGGCAGCAGCGCAGCGGCGGGGCCTTGGGAGAAGCGGAGTGCCGACAGCATCACGAGACCGATCAGCAGGTCCCACGACAAGATCCCGATGACCGAGTGGGTCGCGGAGCCGGACAGCGGTACCGGCAGGTAGTAGACGACATCCGGGGCGACAGACCCGGCGACGAGGGCGGCAAGGGGAAGGTGCCGGGCAAAGGGCAGCACTGCGATCGGGTGGGCGAACGTGATCGGCACGCAGCCACCGTAATCGGTTGCGGTGCTGCGCTACTCAGCCCTCGAGCGCGGTGGCTGCTGGTCGTTGGCGCGATGGCGCGGAACTCGGCCGGTCGAGCCGTCAGTTCTGTGACAGGCGCTGCCAGGTCCAGTCGACCTGGATGTCGAGTGGTGCGTCGGGGGTGACCAGCTGGGGTTCGGTGTTGAGGCCGTTGGGTGGGCCGGACTGGGCCTCTACGGACAGTGATTGCTCCGGCAGGGTCCAGATGACGACGTCGTGGACCGGGCTGGTGATGGTGAATTCGAGGAAATCGGGCCAGGTGAGGCGGGCGAGGACGCCGTTTGGCATGCCGAAGCAGTCGTCCCACGGTGGCGGTGCCGGCGCGATCTTGCGGCCGGTGGGCAGGTAGTCGTCGCCGCGTTCGCGCTGCCATGCCGGGTCGAAATCGAGCCGCACCGGCCCGGTGGCGGGCGGGACCTCGCGCAGGAACCACGGATGCCAGCCGCCCTGGGCGGGGAAGGAGTCGTGGTCGGTGGCGATGCGCATGGCCAGGGTGAGGCCGGTGTCGGTGAGGGTGAACATCTGGGTGACGGTGCCCGCGAACGGCCACGGCGCACCGAGACGGTGACTGATCGTTGCGGCGTTCGGCGAAGCCTCGACCACGTCCCACACTCCGTCGCGCGCGGTGCCGTGGATGCTGTGCGGGGGATTGTTGATCGGCAACTGATACGTCCGGTCGCCGACGGTCAGTTCGCCGTTGCCGAGCCGACCGGCCCACGGCGCCATGACGAAACACCCGGTTCCCGGGTCCTGCCGGAGCAATTCGGTGCCGTCGACGGTGAGGCTGTGGATCGCGCCGCCGTCGCCCGGGGCGATCGTGAGACCCGCGGAGCCTGCGTCGAGCCGCACATCGTCGGTCATGATTCGCACACCAGCCGCGCGGCAACTCTCAGTTGAACGGGTACTGCCCGCCGCCCGCGCCGCCACCCTGGTTGTTCGGCGTGGCGATGTCGATGATGTTCTGGACCAGTTCGACGACGGCCCTGCCGACATCGAGAACACCGTTGCCGAGGGTCGAGAATTCCTGCGCGATGTAATGGAGCATTGTTCGTCCTCCCATGTGGCGAGCCGAATAGTGCGCTCCCAGCGTGCCACACGCGAGGTGTCAGGAGTTGAGGAAGTTCAGGATCAGCAGCGTCAGCGGAGCGGTGATCTCGAATCCTGTTTGCAAGACATACAGCCCGAGACCAGCGATGGCGTTGTAATTGTCGGAGAGGAACTGCAGGACTTCGTCCATGGTGTGCTCCTTGGATTCGAGGTCGGTGGTCAGGCGAAGAATCCCTGGAGCAGGGGAGTGCCGAGATCTATGACGGTCTTGGCGACCGTCAGGCCGAGGTTTCCGAGTCCGATGACGACCGTGCCGATCAGGTCGTAGTTGGCCTCGGCGAAATCACGTAGCGACTGCATGATGGCTCCTTCGGTCCCGACCCATGGCTATCGACTGTTTGCTGTGACCAGCGTCTCACAGCCGAGAGTACTCGCCAAGGGGTGTGGCAGTGTCTTCGCAGGTAATCGGCTATTTCGGCGTTGTGGGCACGAGGCTGTACCCCCCAGTTATGAATGAGATTGCATCATCATGCATAATCATTTGTAGCAACGGCGTGAGCCGAACCGGCGGCCGGAGCATCCATACTGCTCAGGGCAGCCCGTACGTACCAGACTTCGAGGAGCACAACAGACATGTCCGATCGCGTCGTACTCGCCTACTCCGGTGGGCTTGACACCTCCGTCGCCATCAGCTGGATCGCGAAGGAGACCGGTTCCGAGGTGGTGGCCGTGGCCATCGACCTGGGCCAGGGCGGCGAGGACATGAGCGCGATCCGACAGCGCGCACTGGACTGCGGCGCCGTGGAGGCCATCGTGGTCGACGCGCGCGACGAGTTCGCCGACGAGTACTGCCTGCCCACCATCCAGGCCAACGCCATGTACATGGGCCAGTACCCGCTCGTCTCGGCCATCAGCCGTCCGCTGATCGTCAAGCACCTGGTCGAGGCCGCCAAGTTCCACAACGCCACCACCGTCTCGCACGGCTGCACCGGCAAGGGCAACGACCAGGTCCGCTTCGAGGTCGGCATCGGCGCGCTCGCGCCCGACCTCGAGGTGATCGCCCCGGTTCGCGACTACGCCTGGACCCGCGAGAAGGCCATCGCCTTCGCCGAGCAGAACAGCCTGCCGATCAACGTCACCAAGAAGTCGCCGTTCTCCATCGACCAGAACGTGTGGGGCCGTGCGGTCGAGACCGGGTTCCTCGAGGACCTGTGGAACGCGCCGACCAAGGACGTCTACGACTACACCGCCGACCCGACGGTGAACTTCGAGGCGCCCGACGAGGTCATCATCACCTTCGAGAAGGGTGTGCCGGTCGCCATCGACGGCCGCCCGGTCTCCGTGCTGCAGGCCATCGAGGAGATGAACCAGCGCGCGGGTCGTCAGGGTGTCGGCCGTCTCGACATGGTCGAGGACCGGCTCGTCGGCATCAAGAGCCGCGAGATCTACGAAGCACCGGGCGCCATCGCGCTGATCACCGCGCACCAGGCCCTCGAAGCCGTCACCGTCGAGCGTGAACTGGCCCGCTACAAGCGCCAGGTCGAGCAGCGCTGGGGCGAGCTGGCCTACGACGGCCTGTGGTTCTCCCCGCTCAAGCGCGCGCTCGACGCCTTCGTTCAGGACACCCAGCAGACCGTCACCGGTGAGATCCGGATGGTGCTGCACGGTGGGTCCGCGGTCGTCAACGGCCGTCGTTCCGAGCAGTCGCTCTACGACTTCAACCTGGCCACCTACGACGAGGGTGACACCTTCGACCAGTCGCTGGCCAAGGGCTTCGTCCAGATCCACGGCCTCTCCTCGAAGGTCGCCGCCCGCCGCGACCTGAACCAGAAGTAAAACGCGGAGAATCACCCTCGTAGTCTCGATACCGGCCGGTCCCCACGGATCGGCCGGTGTCGTCATCATCCATGCCCGCCACCCCGACCGGAGGAGACATCGACTATGACCCACAGTGGAACCAACGAAGGTGCGCTCTGGGGTGGGCGATTCGCTTCCGGTCCGGCCGAGGCGATGGCGGCGCTGAGCAAGTCGACGCACTTCGACTGGGTGCTCGCGCCCTATGACATTCGCGCGTCCAAGGCGCATGCTCGCGTGCTGCACAAGGCCGGGCTGCTCGCCGACGATGATCTGCCCGCCATGCTGGCCGGTCTGGACGCGCTCGCCGCCGACGTCGCCTCTGGCGCCTACGGCCCGGCCGATTCCGACGAGGATGTGCACGGTGCGCTCGAGCGTGGGCTGATCGAGCGGGTCGGCACCGAGCTCGGTGGTCGGCTGCGGGCCGGTCGCTCGCGCAACGACCAGGTGGCGACCCTGTTCCGGATGTGGCTGCGCGACGGTGTGCGTCGCGTCGCCGCCGGTGTGCTCGACGTGGTCGACGCCCTGGTCACGCAGGCCGCCGCGCACCCGGACGCCGTGATGCCGGGCAAGACCCACCTGCAGGCCGCGCAGCCGGTACTCCTCTCGCACCACCTGCTCGCCCACGCGCATCCGCTGCTGCGCGACCTGGAACGCCTGCGCGACTTCGACAAGCGCGCCGCCGTCTCGCCGTACGGTTCGGGCGCGCTGGCCGGTTCCTCGCTGGGTCTGGACCCCGAGCAGATCGCCGCGGAGCTGAATTTCACTGCCTCCGCGGCCAATTCGATCGACGCTACCTCCTCGCGTGACTTCGCCGCCGAGGCGGCGTTCGTGCTGGCCATGATCGGTGTCGACCTGAGCCGGATGGCCGAAGAGGTCATCATCTGGAGCACACCGGAATTCGGCTACGTGACCCTGGCCGACGCCTGGTCCACCGGTTCCTCGATCATGCCGCAGAAGAAGAACCCCGACGTCTCGGAGCTCACCCGCGGCAAGGCGGGCCGCTTGATCGGTAACCTCACCGGCCTGCTCGCCACGCTGAAAGCCCAACCGCTGGCCTACAACCGGGATCTCCAGGAAGACAAAGAGCCCGTCTTCGACTCGGTCGCCCAGCTCGAACTGCTGCTGCCCGCCATCGCGGGTCTGGTCGCCACCCTGACCTTCCACACCGACCGCATGGCCGAACTCGCGCCCGCCGGTTTCACTCTCGCCACCGACATCGCGGAATGGATGGTGCGCCAAGGTGTTCCGTTCCGAGTCGCCCACGAGGCGGCCGGTGCCTGCGTGCGGGTCGCCGAGGCGCGCGGTGTCGGGCTCGACGAGCTGACCGACGAGGAGTTCGCCGCCGTCGACCCCGCGCTCACGGCCGGTGTGCGCGAGGTGCTCACGGTCCAGGGGTCGATCGCCTCGCGCAATGCGCGCGGTGGCACCGCCGGTGTGCGCGTGGCCGAGCAACTCGACGAGGTTCGCAAGACCGCCGACGACGCCCGCGCCTGGCTGCGCTGACCGCCCCGTAGCACCCGAGGGGGAGAGGCACCACTACCTCGGGTTGATGCGGACACGCGTGCGCTGCGACCAGCCTTGTCCCCGAATGGTTTCCGCCTCGGAGGACACGATGAGTCAACGCCTCGCACTGCCCGTACTCGCTCTGCTGACCGCGACTACCGCCTTCGGGGCGGGATTGGCGTGGATGACGCACATGCATCACCGCGCATTGCAATACCTCGACCCCACCCGGATGACCGCGTTCGACGACGGTTATGAACTGCTCTCCGATTTCACGGTGATCCCGGTCGGGGTGCTCGGTGTGGTCCTGTCGGCCGTGGTGTTGTGGCTGCGTCCCCGTGGCGTGCCGATCTGGCTGATCCTGACCACGCTCGGACTGCAACTGTCGATCTTCATCACCCGCATCTGGCTGTGGGGTGCCTGGGCGGAGGAGGTCAGGGCCTCGGGCGCGGTGCGGGTCGCGGGCGGCGCGCTGCACCCGGCGTACGAGCGCTACCTGGCCACCAACGGCATCCGCATCGCGATCATCGCCTGCTACGCGCTGCTCGCCCTGGTCATGACGATACTGGCGGCGCGTGCGGCAACCGGTCCGCGTTCGGAATCACCTGTCGCAGTCCGCGATTCCGCGCCGTCGCCGGGCTAGTCTGCGGCCATGACCCTGCTCTTCCTGGTATTGGCCATCGCCACCGAGGTGACCGCGACCGTGTCGCTGAAACTGTCCGAAGGCTTCACGAAGCTGGTTCCGTCGATCGTCGTAGTAGTCGGCTACGGTGCGGCGTGCTCGCGCAACGCACGTGGTGGTGACCGGCAGGTGGTGACTTCACCCACCACCTGCTTGCCAAGTGGTTGCCGGTGTGACAGCTTGGCAGTGAGCCCGGACGGGGCTCCCGGACGAGGGTAGCCGTACCCGGAGTGCGACAAGACGGCCACAGGAGGCTCGTCATGTCATGGATTCTGCTCGTCATCTCCGGTGTGCTGGAAGCGGTGTGGGCCACCGCGCTCGGCCGGACCGAAGGGTTCACCCGACTCGTTCCGACCGTCGTGTTCGGCGTAGCCCTGGCAGCCAGCATGACCGGACTCGCGCTGGCCATGCGCGATCTCCCCATCGGCACCGCGTATGCGGTCTGGGTGGGCATCGGCGCCGTTCTGACCGTCGTCTATGCCATGGTCACCGGCGCGGAAGCTTTCTCGGTGGTGAAGGCCGTGTTCCTGGTGATGATCGTTGCCGGTGTGGTCGGGCTGAAAATCGCGCACTGAACTCGATGGGGCGCACGGGGTTCTAGAGCTCGGCGTGTACGCGGAAACCCGAGTCACGCAGTGCGTCCAGGACGTCGTCGCGGTGCGCGGAGCCGCGGGTTTCCACGGTGAGCGACACCTCGACCTCGTCGACGGCCAACCACGGACCCGTCCGCGAGTGCACGACGTCCACCACGCTCGCGCCCGCGCGCCCGACCACGGCGAGCAATGCGGACAGGGCGCCCGGCCGGTCATCGATCGTGACATGGATGGCCAGGTAGCGGCCCGCGGCGCTCAGACCGTGGCCGATCACGCGAGTGAGCAACAGCGGGTCGATATTTCCGCCCGACAAGATGGTCACCACCGGGCCGGGCAGATCCGCGAGAGCGGAGGTGAGCAAGGCGGCGACGCCCGCCGCACCGGCGGGTTCGACGACGAGTTTGGCCCGTTCGAGGCAGAGCAACAGCGCTCTCGACAGAGCGTCCTCGTCGACGGTGATGATCTCGGACACCAGCTCGGCGACGTGGGCGAAAGGCACCGCGCCGGGTAGCCCGACCGCGATACCGTCGGCCATTGTCGACATCCGCGGCACCCGGACCGGCCTGCCCGCCACCAGCGAATCCGGCCACGCCGCCGCCTCGGCCGCCTGCACGCCGATCACCCGGACATTCGGCGCCAACGCGTGCAACGCCACCGCGACACCCGCGAGCAGCCCGCCACCACCGGTCGGCACGACAACCGTGCCCACCTCGGGAACCTGCTCGAGGATTTCCAGCGCGACCGTCGCCTGACCGGCGACGATATCGGGATGGTCGAAGGGATGGATCAGGGTCGCGCCGGTCCGATCGGCGAATTCCTGTGCGGCGACCAAGGATTCGTCGATCGTGTCACCCACCAGATGCACGTCGGCGCCGTAGGCGCGGGTAGCGACCAGCTTCGGTAGCGAGGCCCCGACCGGCATGAACACCGTCGAAGCGATCCCGAGTTCGCTCGCCGCCCACGCCACTCCTTGCGCATGATTGCCCGCGCTGGCCGCCACCACACCCCGCGCCCGATCCGCCGCGGGCAGATTCGCGATCCGGTTATAGGCCCCGCGCGGCTTGAACGACCCGGTCCGCTGCAAGTTCTCGCATTTGAGCAGCACCTGCGTGCCCGCCCGGTCCGACAACACCCGCGACCCCACGATCGGCGTCCGTCGGATCACCGGCGCCAGCAGCCGCGCAGCTTCCTCGATCCGCTCCAGTCCCACGGTCTCCATCGGCCACATAGTGCCAGGTTCGGCATCGCGCGTCGGGTATCCAGGTGTTGCGTCCATATTGTGCAGCGATCGACCGCCCCAGCCAGTGGCTCAGGGGAGTTGCGTCGACTTCGCGATGTTGTGGGCGATGGTGCCGAGGCGGGTGAGGCGGGCATCGCCGAGCGGGGTGAGTTTGCCGCCGAGGCGATTGGTGACGAAGGCGAGCGAGAGGCCGGTTTCAGGATCGGCGAAGGCGCCGGAGCCGCCGAGCCCGAAATGGCCGAAGGCGGAGATCGGGTCGGCCTTGGAGGGTTTCATCGGGACGCCGTGGAAGCCCATGGCCCAGGGGATGCGGAAGGCCAGGACGTAGTCGGGGGTGAAGACCTGGCGGGTGGCGAACCGGGGGATCGAGTCGGGGGAGAGGATGCGGGTGCCGTCGAGTTCACCGCCGTTGGCCAGGGCGGCGTACACGCGGGCGAGCGCGCGGGCAGAGAAGACGCCGTTCACGCCGGGCATTACCGAATCGTGAACGCGCTCATCGACGATGAGGTCGGCGAAACCGCGCGGGGTGGTCTCCGCGGCGGCGGCGAAGCGGGTCCGGGTGAGCAGATCGGAGCCGGTATCCCAATCCATGCCCGCGGCGCGCAGCCGCGGGAAGGTGGTGGCGATGCGGTGGCGCTGATCGTGCGGCACCCGAAACCAGAGTTCTTCGGCGTCGAGAGGTTCGGCGAGTTCGGTGCGCACCACATCGACGAACTCGCGGCCGGTGACCCGCGCGACGATCTCGGCGGCCAAGTGCCCGTAACTGATTCCGTGATAGCCGCTGGTGATTCGATGTCGCGGGTCGGGAGTGGCGGCGGCCAGAGCTGCGGTGACGGCATCGTCATCGAGGAAACTCTCGACCGGGCCGGGCAGCAGACCGCGCAGCCGGTGCAGGCCCGCGCGGTGGGTGAGTACATCGCGCACGGTGATACCGGCCTTGCCCGCCGCGGCGAACTCCGGCCAGTACTCGGCGACGGGGCTGTCGTAGTCGAGCTGTCCACGGTCGGCCAGTTGGTGAATCACCGTGGAGGCCACGCCTTTTCCGGTGGAGAAACCCAAGGCCACCGAATCGGCCGTCCACGGCACACCCGGACTCGCGTAGCCCGCCCACACGTCCACCACCGGCTCGCCGTGCAGATACACGCACAGCGCGCCACCGCCGTGCGACGGCTTGCGGAACAGCTGGTCGAAGACGGTGACCAAGCGGACGAAACGGCGATCCACCGACTGCGCTGTCGAAACTCCCATCCTCCGAGCATGCCATCACGCACTAGGGACCGGTCGGTACGGTGATCGTTTCCCAACTGTCACATCGAACAGTCCGCGCGCAATACACGGTCCATAGCATGTTCACATGCCCCCGAGACGACGATCGGCGCTGCTCGCAAGGCTTGTGGTCGATGAGCCAGGCCGACCGCAGGTGATTCTCGGCGAACTGCGCCGGGTGATCCTCGACGGTGCCGTACCGCCGTGCACCGTGATCCCGCTGCGTGAAGTCGCCGAACTGTTCGGGGTGAGTCACATCCCGGTCCGCGAGGCCCTCAAGACGCTGATCGGGGAGGGGCTGGTCACCCACCGCCCGCAGCGCGGCTATCAGGTGGCTCAGCTCACCGCCCGTGAACTGCGCGAAATGTACATCGTGCGTGACACTTTGGAGACGGCGTCGCTCGCCGCGGCCGCGATGCACGCCGATGAGCCCGAACGCGCGCACCTGCTCGCGGTGAACGAGCTACTCGAACGCGCCATCCTCGACGACGATCCCGAGGCATACCAGCGACAGTCGCGCAGCTTCCATGTGGCGCTCACGCGGCCGTCGCGGATGTTCCGGCTGCTGCACATGCTCGAAGCCGCGTGGAATGTCACCGAGCCGGTGCAGTCGATGGTCCACATCGACCGGCTCGACCGCGAGCGCCTGCACATCGATCACATCGCCATGCTCGACGCGTTCCTCGCACGCGATATCGACCGCCTGCTCGTGGTCGCCGAGGAACACCACCGCAGGCTGGAAACGGTGGTCGCCACCCTGCCGACCGATACCGGACTGCTCGCGCCGGAAGATATATCTTCGGTGCAATAGGCGTGAAATTCCCGGGAAACCGCAGGGCAACCGCTGATACTTACCGTCAGTTCAGCAGATGTACCCTTTTCGGACGGGAACGATCATGACCGACACCATTACGTCCTCGGCGATTCCCGCCGGTGAACCACCCACCTATGATCCACGGCTGACGAACGAGGACCTGGCACCGCTGCGCAAGCAGAGCTGGGGCACCTACAATATCTTCGCGTTCTGGATGTCGGACGTGCACAGCGTCGGCGGATATGTCACGGCGGGAAGCCTTTTCGCGCTCGGTCTGGCGAGTTGGCAGGTGCTCGCCGCGCTGCTCATCGGCATTACCATCGTGTACTTCTTCTGCAATCTGGTGGCAAAACCGAGTCAGATGACCGGTGTGCCCTATCCGGTGATCTGCCGCAGTGCGTTCGGCGTGCTCGGGGCGAATATCCCCGCGATCATCCGCGGGTTGATCGCGGTGGCCTGGTACGGAATTCAGACGTTCCTCGCGTCAGCGGCGCTGGATGTCGTTCTGGTGAAACTGTTTCCGGGATTGGCGCCTTACGCGGTCACCGCTGACTACGGGTTCCTCGGACTGTCGGCGCTCGGTTGGGGCAGCTTCCTGCTGCTGTGGGTGCTGCAGGCATGCGTGTTCTGGCGCGGCATGGAATCGATCCGCAAGTTCATCGACTTCTGTGGTCCCGCTGTGTATGTCGTGATGTTCCTGCTCTGCGGTTACCTCATCGCGAAGGCCGGCTGGAGTGCCATCGACCTGAACCTCGGCGATGTGAAATACACCGGCTGGGCGTCGGTGCCGGTCATGCTCGGCGCGATCGCGCTCGTCGTGTCGTATTTCTCGGGGCCGATGCTCAACTTCGGCGACTTCTCCCGATACGGCAAGAGTTTCGCCGCGGTGAGACGCGGAAACCTCCTCGGGCTCCCGGTGAATTTTTTGGTCTTCTCGGTGCTGGTCGTGGTCACCGCCTCGCTGACATTGCCGGTGTACGGCGAGCTGATCACCGATCCGGTCGCCACCGTCGCCAAGATCGACTCCACGTTCGCGATCGTGCTCGGTGCGCTCACCTTCACCATCGCCACCATCGGAATCAATATCGTCGCCAATTTCATCTCACCGGCTTTCGATTTCTCGAATGTGAGTCCGCAGCGGATCAGCTGGCGGGCGGGCGGCATGATCGCGGCGGTCGGCTCGGTGCTGATCACGCCCTGGAATCTGTACAACAATCCCGACGTGATCCATTACACCCTCGAGGTGCTCGGCGCCTTCATCGGACCGCTGTTCGGGGTGCTGATCTGTGATTACTACCTGGTGCGCAAGCAGAAGGTGGTCGTCGACGATCTGTTCACGATGTCGGAGCAGGGGACCTACTACTACACGAAGGGCTACCACCCGGCCGCGGTCATCGCGACCGCCGTCGCCGCCGTGGTCGCGGTGTTCCCGGTGCTGGCCAACAGCCTGCCCGGCATGCACACCGCCGCCCAGTACAGCTGGTTCATCGGCTGCGGCATCGGCTTCGCTGTCTACTATCTGCTGACCGGTGCCGAGCGCAGGGCCGCTGCCGAGGAGGTCGGTGTCTGATGCGCATCCGGGTCGTCAACCCGAACACCACGCGGGCGATGACCGACACGATCGAGCAGTGTGCGCTGGCCGTCGCGGGCCGGGGCACACTGCTCGACGCGGTCACCTCCGAGATCGGGCCCGCCTCGATCGAGAGCCACTACGACGAGGCGATGAGCGTGCCCGGCCTGCTCGCCGCGATCCGGCAGGGCGAGGCAGACGGCGTGGACGGGTATGTCATCGCCTGCTTCGGTGATCCGGGATTGGACGCGGCACGGGAACTGGCGGCGGGGCCGGTGATCGGGATCGCCGAGGCGGCCATGCACACCGCGAGTCATCTCGGTCGCGGATTCAGTGTCGTCACGACGCTCGGACGCACCATCGGGCGGGCGGCGGATCTGGCGGAACGCTATGGGATGCAACGGTTCTGCCGGGGGATCCACGCGTGTGAGATACCGGTACTCGAGCTCGAGACCGACCCGGACGCGCGCAAGATCGTCACCGAGGCATGCCGGGCGGCCGTCGCGCAGGACGAGTCCGACGCCGTTGTGCTCGGGTGCGCGGGAATGGCGGATCTGTGCGCGCACATTCGGGCCGAGATCGGGGTGCCGGTGATCGACGGTGTCGCGGCGGCGACGTTGACCGTGCAGTCGCTGCTGACGATGGGGCTGCGCAAGTCGGGTAGGGGAGAGTTCGCGACACCGCCGCCGAAGACCTATACGGGTCTGCTGGAACCCTTCGGCTCGTGAATGCTGGTCAGACGCCGGCGGTCTGGGCGCTCAGCGCGTTCAGCACCGCCTCGAGATCGTCGACGTCGACGACCAGGCGGGTGAAGTCGGGACCGTCCAGGTCGATCCGGACCGCGCTGCCGCCGAAAGTGGTGTCCCAGAACTCTTTGCGGCCCTTGCCGCGGTAGACGCCCGCCGCGATCACGCCGGGGATGAAGGTGCCGGGAGCGCGGACCCACGGGGGCCGCAGGTCCACTTCCGCGGTGGCGATCTCGGTGATCGCGGCGCGGTCGAACACGACCTGCTGGCGCAGGGCGAGTAGGCGATGCCCACCGAGCACATTGACCGTCACCGTGTCGTCGTTGATCTCGACCTCGACCATCACATACCTCACTCGCCGTCGTGCGGACCGTTCGAAGTCCAGCTTCGCCGGGTGGCCTGTTCGCGGACTGTGGTGAGCCTGTGATTTCGCCAAGGAACTAAGAAACATCGACAGATATAGATATGCGCATCTATCTGATTAATCGCCATGGGAAGGACCGAATGACAAGAGATCGCAGGGACGGTCCCGGTCAGAGCCGGTGGGCCTGTTCGGCGATCTCGAGCACCTGGGCCAGCCATGGTGTGAACTTGCCGGGGTTCTCCGCCATATCGGCACGCACGGCCTGCGGAGGGAGCCACGCCCAGTGGGCGATCTCCGCCGGGTCCGGTCGTGGGGGCAGGTCGCCTACGACACCGATCAGGACGTGGTCGTATTCGTGTTCGATGCGCCCGGTCGTCTCGTCGCCGGCACGGTAGGTGAACACACCGACCTCGGTGAGCTCGGCCGCCATCCCGAACTCCTCGCGCAACCGGATCGCGGCGGCCTCGGTAACCGCCTGACCGGGCGCCGGATGCCCACAGCAGGTGTTGGCCCACTGCAGCGGGAACCTGGTTTTCACCGCGGCGCGCTGCTGGAGCAGGACGTGCCCGTGCCGGTCGAACAGCAGCACGGAGAAGGCGCGGTGGAGCGTGCCCGGTGGCCGATGAGCATCGGCCACCGAGCACGCTCCGATCGCTACACCTGATTCGTCGACCAACTCGACAGGCATGGCTTCACGGTCGGTCGACGGGTCGGCGAGCTGTTCGGTCACCTGGCCACCTTATCGGCGACGATCATCAGGTACTGGAAGCTCCCCTCGCGGTAGGCGGTGAGAAAGGGCTGCTCGACGCCGGTGGCGAGCTCGGAATGGGTGCGCAGTTCCCAGTACGGGATGGTGTCGGGGGTGAGGTCGACGACCGTGGTGGGGACAAGGCCGCTGTCGGACATGGCACGGAAGTACTCGCTGCGCGGGTGGATCATGCAGCCGTAGTGCGCGTCGATCCAGCTGACCGAGGCGGACCGGCCGCCGGTGACATCGTTGGAGCAGCCGGTGATGCACACGTACCGGCCGCCCGGTTCGAGTACGCGGGCGAATTCGTCGAAGAGATCGAAAAGGTCGACGTACATGGTGGTTTCGTTGGTCCAGATGGCGCGGGCCGACTCGTCGGCGAAGCCGGTGTCGAGCATATTGCGGAAGTGGAACCCGACCCGCTCGGTCACCCCGCGAGTTTTGGCCTGATCGTTGGCGAAGCCGACCTGGTACTCGGAGATGCTCACGCCGTCGACGTGGCAGCCGAACCGGTCGGCGGCCATGAAGCTGGTGCCGCCGCGCCCGGATCCTCCGTCGATCAGGCGGTCGTC
The DNA here is from genome assembly GCF_042719755.1 of Nocardia sp. NPDC058519. Classification (NCBI taxonomy): domain Bacteria; kingdom Bacillati; phylum Actinomycetota; class Actinomycetes; order Mycobacteriales; family Nocardiaceae; genus Nocardia; species Nocardia sp. NPDC058519. Next base: position 132,014 of record NZ_JBHXNK010000016.1, read on the forward strand.
GGGGGTGATGCCGCCGAGGTTGTCGAGCAGGTAGTCGGCCTGGGCGGTCTCGAGGCGGTGCAGTTCGCGCACGATCCGTTCCTGGCGGGTCTGTTCGGGGCCCTCGATCACCGACCAGTCGGGTTCGCCGATGCCGTAGTGGTGGTGGTAGAGGCCGTCGACTTTGCCCAGTTCGGTGTTGACCCGGTCGTCGTTGGGATTGTTGTTCCAGTACGCCGCGACCGAACGCTGGTAGGTGGTGCGCAGGACCGTGCGGTCTGGGGTGTTGACGATGGTCATCTGTCGTCCTCTCCTGGTGCGGTGTCGTGGTAGCGGCGGCTGCCCGCGTGCCAGGCGCGGTTGCCACCCATCCAGGCCCATAGGCCGGCCAGGAAGCGGCGCAGCTGGGGTGAGCCCGAGGCGGCGAGCGGGGCCGCCTCCCGTTCGAAGCGGTGCATCAATTCGTCATGGATCTGGGCTGTTCGCTGTACGGCCTCGGCCCGGCTGCAGCCCTCCTCGGCGGCCAGGACCGTCGGCAGGTTGAATTCCCTGCCACCCGAAAGGTCCTCGCGCGCCATCGAATACAGGTCGTTCACCATCTGGGCGGCCAGCGCGGCGGTGGTGACCACCCGCCGGACCGCGGGGTCGGCGTAGTCGGCGGCGCTGAGTTCGTAGCCGCCGACCGCGTCGATGGGTGCCATGCACGGCAGGAAACTGTGTGGCTGCCGATTGGTCAGGTACTCCCAGACCGGTGGCATCCGGTTCGCCGTGCGCCAGCCCGCCTCGGCTCCGAGTGCGATGAACCATCCCGCGATCTCGGTGCGTAGCCGGGCGAGCTGCGCCGGGCTCGCGTACCCCGCGAGGTGCGCGAACGAGGTGCGGAACGCGCGCAGGATCGGGTCGGCCTGCATGGCCTGTTCGAGCCTGGGTGCGTAGCGGGCGGGTAGATGGGCTGGATCCATCGCGGCGGCGGCCAATTCGAGCCGTGGCCCGAGTTCGGCGGCGGCGCTGGACGGCGTGCCGTCGGGTGCGGTGTCACCAGGGGCGTCCTCCTCGCAGTAGTAGTCGTCGACCGACCATTCCGCCACCGCGCAGCGCGCGGCGCCGAGCAGCAGGTCGGGATCGTCGCAATCGGGATGGGCGAGCATGATCAGCCGTCCGAAATCGGCCTTGCCGAGCTCGTCGAGGCGCCCTTCGTAGAGGCCGATCTCGGCAGCCCAGGCGAGCAGACCCGCGTTGACGGCCTCGGCCAATGCCGGGTCGTCACGCTCGGGAGGTGGGCAGTAGAGCGTCGGAATAGCCTGTGGGCCAACGGAATTCGCCGATCCGGCAGGAGAGTGCTGTGTCGGGAACAATCGCAGGCCGGAAGTCCCGAGCCCGGTCGGGCCGAGTAAACGACGTGGCGTGACGGTGCCGACCCGGTTCGGCGTGTGGGTGGCCGCTTCGGGCGCCGAGAGTGAAGCCCGTTGTGTGAGCGGTGATTTCGGGACGCTGGGTCGGGGTATTGACAGCAGTGACGAAGGTCGCTGCGGGAGTGGCGCGGCGCCGGCGAACAGGTCCGCCGGGGCGGTGGCGCCGTGTAACAGGGCCGCCACCGCGACCGCCAGATCGCCGGCTGCGATCGGGGCACCGGCCCTGGTGAGGATGGACACGGTCCGCGCCGATCAGTCGGCTCGGCGCGCGACGAGCACGTCGTCCAGTACGCCGAGCGCGTCGGGAACGAGGACCGCGGCGGAGTAGTAGCAGCTCACCAGGTACGACATGATCGACTGGTCGTCGATCTGCTTGAACCGGACGTTGAGGCTCGGCTCGTATTCGTCGGGAATGCCCGTCTGATGCAGGCCGACGACACCCTGATCCTTCTCACCGATACGCATCGCCATGATCGATGTGGTCTGGGTCTTGCTGACCGGGATCTTGCCGCACGGCAGCAAGGGCACGCCGCGCCAGGCAGGCACCCGGTGACCCTGGTACTCCACGGGATCGGGATACAGGCCGCGGCGCGTACATTCGCGACCGAACGCGGCGATCGCTTTCGGGTGTGCGAGAAGGAATTTGGTGCCGCGCCGCATGCTGAGCAGCTCGTCCATGTCGTCGGGGGTCGGCGCTCCGGATTCGGTGGTGATGCGCTGTTTGAGATCGCAGTTGTGCAGCAGACCGAACTCGGGGTTGTTCACCAGGTCGTATTCGCGTCGTTCGTAGAGTGCTTCGACGGTGAGTCGCAGCTGCTGGTCGACCTGGTTCATCGGATCGTTGAACAGGTCGGCGACGCGGGTGTGGATCCGCAGCACGCTCTGGGCCAGGCTCAGTTCGTATTCGCGGGGGCTGGCGTCGTAGTCGACGAAGGTGCCCTCGAGCAGGGGTTCGCCGGAGTGGCCGGAGGAGATCTCGATATCGGCTTCGCCCTTGGAGTTCTTGATCCGGCTCGACCGCTGGGCCGCTTCGGTACGGATCTGATCCAGCTCCGGATTGAGCTCGACGAACTGCTCGAATTGTTGTCTCGGCAGGCAGAGAATGGTGGTTTTGGTCACCGTCTTCACCGTGTCCGGCCAGATCGCCGAGGGATCGGTGAGCATTTCCTCGCCGTAGTAGTCGCCGCCGGAAAGCATGCCGAGTTTGGTCGACTCGCCGTATTCACCGGAGCCGATCCGGGCGAGTTTCCCGTGCACGACCAGGATCACCTGATCCATCGGGTTGCCGAATTCGGCGACGACTGTTCCCGGATCGAGGTCGTACTGCACGAAGTTCTCCGCGAGCGGCCGCAGGAGCTCGTCGTCGTCGATATCGCGCAGCGGCGGAAGCTCACGCAGTTCCTGGGGAATCACCCTGGCCCGGGATCCGTCGACGACGAATTCGACTTCCCCGTTGCCGACGGTATGGGTAAGCCTGCGGTTGACCCGGTAGATACCGCCCGCGACCTGCACCCATGGCAGTGCTCGTGACAACCAGCGCGAGCTGATGCCCTGCATCTGCGGTTCGGACTTGGTGGTATGTGTCAGCTTTTGCGCGGCGGTGGTACTGAGGCTCTTGCGCACGGAATTGTCTGTGGGCAACGGCATTTCGATGGTCATGGCATTTGTCCTCACCTCGGGACGGAAATCGGCACGGCCGATCGGCCTGTGCGGCGCGACAGTGCGCGACAGGCTTGGGGGGTGGGTAACAGTGCGAAGCGAATGGTCCTGCGCGAAATAGATGGTCCAGCGCGGAGAAGGTCTTGCATGTGAAACGGTGTTGCACGAAACCTGATGTGTGTCAGTACGTTCCGGACGTCAACGATGTTAGGTGGTCGATGTGGCCGCGCGGAGGGAATTCGGAAAAACATGGTGATGACCGGGAGATCCGTTGTGCGGGAGGCGATTGCGGACACGGGGATGTCCGGGGATGGCCCACCGATCGGCATCGCGACCCGACAGCGGTCGTTATCGTCGAATGATGCTCACGGGCTGTTCGCTTCTTCCCGGCGCGATGTGACCCGAATCGCCGCAACATGCGGCCTGTCACAGGCGACACATAATGGAGGTCCGGTGTGGTTAGCTCATATGAGCACATCGGGGTGTGTGAGGTGTGTCACTTTAAGCAGGTAGGACCAGGTGGGAACGGTGGATATCAGTCCAAAAGGTGTGGTCGGTTCGGTGCAGCGGTTGCTGGCTACCGCGCAGAACGGGCTGGAGGTGATCCGCTTCGGCGGGTTGTCACACGATGTCGAGTCCTCGCCCTTCGAGGTCGTCGAGCGCAGGCGCATGTATCGGCTGCGGCACTACTTCCCCGACGATACGACGCCCGGCCGTCCGGTGGCGCTGCTCGTGCCGCCGTTGATGGTGAACGCCGACATCTGGGACGTCAACGCGGCGGGCGGCGCGGTCGGCATCCTGCACGCCAGCGGAATCGACTGCTGGGTCATCGATTTCGGCTCGCCCGCGACGGAGGAGGGCGGCTGGGAACGCGACCTGGCCGACCACGTGCTGGCGGTGAACTCCGCCATCGACACCGTCTGTGAGGCCACGGGCGCGCAGCTGCACTTGATGGGGTACTCCCAGGGCGGCATGTTCGCCTATCAGACCACCGCCTACCGCTACGGCAAGGGTGTGGCCTCCATCGTCACCTTCGGCAGCCCCGTCGACATCGTCGCCGGTATGCCGTTCGGGCTGCCCTACGGTGTCGTCTCCGAGGTCGCCGACTTCCTGGCCGACCATGTGATGCACCGGCTGCCGATCACCGAGTCGATGGTGCGTATCGGCTTCCAGATGCTCGACCCGGTGAAGACCGCCAAGTCGCGAATCGACTTCCTGCTGCAACTGCACGACCGGGAAGCGTTGCTGCCCAAGGAACGTCAGCGCCGCTTCCTCAACAGCGATGGCTGGGTGGGGTATTCGGGCCCGGCGGTGGCGGATCTGCTCAAGCAGTTCGTCGCTCACAACCGGATGATGCTCGGCGGCTTCGTGATTCGCGACCACCCGGTGTCGCTCGCCGAGCTGAAGTGCCCGATCCTGGCGTTCGTCGGCGAGGTCGACGATATCGGTCAGCCCGCCGCGGTGCGTGGCATCGTGCGCGCCGCGCCCAATGCCGAGGTGTACGAAGCCAGTTTGGTGGCAGGCCATTTCGGGCTCGTCGCCGGTTCGACCGCCACCAACCACACCTGGCCGATGGTGTGCGACTGGATCGCGTGGATGGACGGCAACGGCACCCTGCCCGAGCAGATCGTGCCCATGCAGGAACACGTCGCGAGCAACGCGCCGCGCACCGCCGCCACCCGGATGGTGCACACCGCCGCCGGTCTGGCCGAGGCGGGCGCCGGCGTCGGCAAGGCGCTGGAAGGTATCGCGGGCAACACGATTCGCGGCTCGCTCGAAATGGCGGGGGAGGCCGCGCGGGCGCTGCCCCGGCTGACCCGGCTCGGGATGATCCAGCCGCACACCCGCATCTCGCTCGGCAAGTTGCTCACCGAGCACGCGGGCCGTGCGCCGCAGAAGGACCTGGTTCTCTTCGACGACCGGGTGCACACCAACGCCGCCGTCGAGGAGCGCGTCGACAATGTGGTGCGCGGCCTGATCTCCGTCGGTATCCGGCCCGCCATGCGCGTCGGCATCATGATGGAGACGCGTCCGAGCGCGCTGGCCTCGGTCGCCGCGCTCTCGCGCATCGGTGCCGTCGCGGTGCTGCTCGCACCGGGCGCCGAACTCGACCGGGCCATCGAGCTGACCGGCGTGCAGACGCTGATCACCGACCCGGAGAACCTGCGCACCGCCGCCGCGACCGCCGCCAGGGTGCTCGTGCTCGGCGGTGGCGACAGTCGTTCGCTCGCGGTGGCCACCAGCGACCGGGTGATCGACCTCGAGCAGATCGACCCGGCGAGGGTCAGGGTGCCCGCCTGGTACCGGCCGAACCCCGGTCTGGCGCGTGAACTCGCGTTCGTGCTCGTACTCGGCTCCGGCGACCGCCTCGAGGCGAAGTACATCACCAACCATCGCTGGGCGCTGTCGGCGTTCGGCACCGCGAGCGCGGCCGACCTCGACCGGCGCGACACCGTGTACTGCCTTGCGCCACTGCATCATTCGTCGGGGCTGCTGGTGAGCCTCGGTGGGGCGATCGCCGGTGGCAGCCGGATCGCGCTGGCCAGGCCGATGGACATGGACCCGGGCCGCTTCGCCGAAGAGGTGCACCGCTACGGCGTCACCGTCGTCACCTACACCTGGACCATGCTGCGCGATCTGCTCGACGCCCAGGTCTTCCCCGCCGGCCACAACCATCCGATCCGGCTGTTCATCGGCTCCGGTATGCCCGCTGGACTCTGGCGGCGCACGGTCGAACAGTTCGAGCCGGCCAGGGTACTAGAGTTCTACGCCTCGATCGACGGTGATGTGGTGCTGGCGAATGTCCCCGGCGCCAAGATCGGGTCCAAGGGCAGGCCCGTGCCCGGCACCGCGCGGGTGGAACTGGTCGCCTACGACCCGGTCAGCGAGCAGATCCTCGTCGGTGACGACGGATTCGCGCGCCGCTGCGCCGACAACGAACCCGGCCTGCTGCTCGGCAAGGCCGTGGACGGCGGCGACATCTCCGACGGCGGGCTGCGCGGGGTGTTCCAGGCCGGTGACGCCTGGTGGCCGACGGAGAACCTGTTCCGGCGCGACAGCGATGGTGACTACTGGCTGGTCGACCGCCGCGACACGGTGATCCACACCGCGCGTGGGTCGGTGTTCACCCAGCCGATCGTGGACGTGCTCAACGACATCACGCCGGTCGACATGGAGGTCGCGTTCGGGCTGAAGACCCCGGCGGGCACGATCGCGGCAGCGGCGCTGAGCGTGCGCCACGGTTTCCGGATCGAACCGGGCGATGTCACCGAGGCGATGCGCGGGCTGGAGCGCAGCCAGCGTCCCGACCTGGTCTACGTCGTCGACGAGATCCCACGCAGTTCCAGCTTCCGTCCCTCGGCGTCGGCCGTCATGGCCGCCGGTCTTCCGCAGCCGGGACCGAACACCTGGTTCTACAACTGGGACACCGACGCGTACGAAGTACTCACCGCGTCCGATGTGGAGCGGTTGCTGGGCTGAAAACGGTCCCCGCCGACCATCTCTCGGTCGGCGGGGAAGCCGAATACTCCGTAGCATCGCGTGGGCTAGTTGTTTCACCGATGTTCCAGAGGATCTTTTTCGTGAGCACCAGCCTGATCTATCGCAGCGGAACCGTGTACGAAGTACTGATGCGGGGGTTGTACGGCCGTCACTACGACGGGCGTTTTCAGCCGATTGCCGCCCTGATACCACCGGGGGCCAGCGTCGTCGACGTCTGTTGCGGCCCGGCGACCCTGTTCACCAAACATTTGCAGGAAAAATCCGTCGACTATCGCGGGCTCGATCTCAACGAGGGATTCGTGGCCGAACTGACCCGAGCGGGTGGACACGGCGAGGTGTGGAACGTACACGCCGATGATCCGCTGCCGCCCGCCGACTACCTGATCATGCAGGCCAGCCTCTACCACTTCCTGCCGGACCCGGAAGCTGTCATCGATCGCATGATCGCGGCGGCCCGCGTCCAGGTGATCATCGCTGAGCCCGTCCGCAACCTCGCGACAAGTGACAATCGGGTGCTCGCCACCATCGGCAGACGGTTCACCAACGCGGGTGACGGCGCCCAGGAAGCCCGGTTCACCGAGCCGAGCCTGGATGCCTTCTTCCGACGGTACGGGGCGCGCGTGTCCTACCGGGCGTTGATCGCGGGCGGGCGGGAAAAGCTCTACGTCCTCGACGTCTGAGTCAGACGGTGAACGCGGTGACCGCCTCGACGACCCGAGCGACCTGCTCGTCGCTCAGGTCCGGCCACAGCGGGAGCCGAACGACAGTGCCCGAGAACTCGGCACTGCGCACGCACGGATTCGGGGTCCGGCCGAGTTTGAATCCGGCCGGGCTCGAATCCAGCGGTACATAGTGGAACGGCGCGGAGATCCCGAGCGAGCCGAGGTGGCTGATCAGGTCGTCACGGCGGGCCTCGGTCGGGGTGCGCAGGTAGTACAGGTGCGCGGTGTGCTCGCGGTCGTCGGGGACGGTCATCAGGCGGATATCGTTGCGCGCGGCCCAGTCCGGCAGCGCGCTCGCGTAGCCGTCCCACACCCGATGGCGACCGGCCTGGATGACATCGAACTCCGCGAGCTGCGCGTCGAGCACCGCCGCGTTGAGTTCACTCGGCAGGTAGCTGGAACCGATGTCCTGCCAGGAATACTTGTCGACCGCGCCGCGCAGGAAACGGGCCCGGTCGGTGCCCTTCTCCCGGATGATCTCGGCGCGCGCCATCAGGATCTCGTCGGTGAGCAGCAGGGCGCCGCCCTCACCGCAGTGCACGTTCTTGGTGTCGTGGAAGCTCAGCGTGCCGAGCGTGCCGATGGTGCCGAGGGACTGGCCACGCCAGCGACCGCCGAGGCCGTGCGCGTTGTCCTCGATGATCGCGAAGCCGTGCGCGTCGGCGAGCGCGAGCAGTTCGGCCATGTCCGCGGCGACACCGCCGTAGTGGATGACGACGACGGCTTTGGTGCGCGGCGTGAGCGCGGCGGCGACCGAGGCCGGATCGAGATTGCCGGTGGCGAGGTCGATATCGGCGAAGACGCAAGTCACGCCGCGCAACGCCATCGACGTCGCGGTCGAGGTGAAAGCGAAGCTGGGCACGATCACTTCGTCGTCGGGGCCCAATTCGAGCAGTAGGCCCGCCATTTCGAGCGCGGAGGTGCACGAGGTGGTCAGCAGTGCGTGCGGGGCCTCGGTGATGGCCTTGATCTTCGCTGTGGCCGACGCGGTGAACGCGCCGTCGCCGTGACTGTGATCAGAGTTCAGCACCGCCTCGAGGTTGGCCAATTCCTGGCGCGCCCGAAACGGTCGGCTGAAGATGATGCGGTCACTGCTCAACCCGGTCGGTCTCTCTCTTCGCGGTGGTCGCTTCCCGATGGCCGGGACGCGGAGTCGGTGAGTCTACGGTGAGGTACAGCGGTTTACCCACCAGGACGTGCAGTGCGACGCCGAGGTATTCGGCGATCAGCCCGAGCGAGAACAACGTCGCACCCGAACACAGCAGCAGCACGACGATGATCGATGCCCACCCTTCGGGCGCACCGTCCCCGGTGAGATGCTGGCCGATGATCACCGCGGCGAATACGAGCCCGCCGAGCGCGAGGGTCACGCCGAGCATGCTCACCAGGCGCAGCCCGCGGGTGCCGCTGCACAACACCATCTTCCAGAACAGCGAGAACAGTCGGCGGTAGTTGTACCCGGACTCGTCGCGACCCTCGGCCCGCAGCTCGACCGGCACCTGCGCGACCGAGCCGACCACCCAGGTGAGTGCGACGTCGAGGTAGACGCCGTTGGACGCGACCCCGGCGAGCTGGCGACCGATATCGCCGCGGATGAGCCGGTAGCTCTCGAAACGACTCGAGTCGGGGAAGGCGAACAGCGTCGCCAACACGATCTTCGCGCCGCGCGAGGTGATGTTGCGCAGGAAACCGTGCGGGCGGGTGTTCACCGGCTTCGAGTACACGAGGTCGGCCCGCTCGGTGAGCGCCGCGTCGAGGAACTTGCCGATGAACGCCGGATCGTGCTGACCGTCTTCGTCCATGGTGATGATCCAGTCGCCGCCCGCGGCAGACATGCCCGCGATGGTCGCCGCGTCCTGGCCGAAGTTGCGGCTCAACCAGACGGTGCGGACCTCCTCGAAGATGTGTTCCAGTTCCTGGAGCACAACATCGGAGTGATCGGGGCCGTGATCGTGGACCAGGACTATCTCGTCGACGACGAACGTGACGCCACCCGGTGTTTCGGTGGGTCGGCTCAGCTTGTGCAGTTCGCCGACCAGGCCGCTGATGGTCTCCTCGCCGCGGTAGATCGGCACCACGACCGAAACCCGATGTGGGCGAGGGCCGCCGGACGCGTCGGTATGACCGTTCGGCGTCGGAGGAACGGGGCGGTAGGTCGGCGAGGTGGGAATCGGCATCAGCTGGATCGACTTTCGAAGACGGTGCGTGCCGGTACTCCCTGCGTGACAGCAGAGTCCGAGCCGGTGAACTCTAACACGGTACAGCCTGGCCTTCTCGGAGCTGCGCCGAGGGAATCTGCCTGACCCACTGCACCATGAACGGCCGGTCGATGTAGGGTCTGGGACTCGTGACCGACAGTGCTGTACTCGATGCGCGTAGAGACCCTGATTCGCGACGCGATGTCGTGCGATGGGGGCTCGTCACCACTATCGGGGTGATCCTCGGGTACGTCGCTGTGCTGTTGGCCAACGCACGTCATTTCTTCACCGACGACACCGAGTCGCAGTACACCTCGCTGTGGGTGACGCTGGGCCGCGAGCTGCGCGAGGGCCGGTTCCCCGCGATGGTTCCCGAGCAGTGGATGTCGGGCAACAACACGATGGACGATGCCGGGCTGTTCAACCCGCCGCAGCTGCTGATCGACCTGATCGCGCCGTCGGTGGACAACATCGCGCTCTACGCGACCGTGGTGAAGCTGATCTTCTCGATCATCGCGGGTCTGGGTGTGTACCGGATCTGCCTGGCCTACGGTGGTCGGCTGTCGTGGTCGGCGGTCGCGGGCGTCGCGTTCCCACTGTCGGGCTTCTTCCTGTTCTTCGACACCGCGAGCTGGATGACCGCGCTCACCGGCACCGCGTGGATGGTGCACGCGTGGGCGTCGTCGGTGCGCTACGCGCGGGGAACCGGCGGGCCGATCCCGGTTTTCATCTTCTTGTATCTGACGATTTCGGTGCAGTACATCTTCCCTGCGGTCGAAGCGGTGTTGATGCTGTTCGCCGTCGCCGTCGGCGAGATCATCTACCAGCGCGCATGGCGGCCGGTGCTGCGGTTGGCGGTGGTGTCGCTGTGTGCCGGGCTCGCCGGTCTGCTGACCTACCTGCCGAGCATGCTCTCGGCCAAGGTGACCTGGCGCGGGACCGCGCAGATCATCAACGACCAGTTCCTCACCGTGCCGTGGTCTGAGTCGCTGAACGCGAGCCTGCCGAGCACCTTGCCCGCGTTCACCTCGTGGTGGGGCTACATCCAGCCGATGCCGGTCACCTATATCGCCTGGTTCCTGGTGCCCGCGCTCGCCTTCATCGATTGGCGCAGGGCGAAGGACTGCTGGCATGAACTCAGCGCGGTCGGGATCTTCGCGATCATGATGCTGATGTGGACGGCCGGTCCCGGCACGGTCGGGCCGCTGAGGTGGCCGGTGCGGGTGCTGCCGATGCTCGCGATCGGTCTGCTCGTGCTGGTCTGCGTGTTGCTCGGTCGCTACGGCACCACCAAGGACCTGAAGAATCGCGGTATCGCCGCCGGTGTGCTGATCCTGCTGCTGTGGGTCCGGTCGTTCTCGGCCGCGCCCGATGACTGGTACTGGCACCTGCTGTCGGCGGTCGCGATCGGCGCGCTCGGCGCCGGGCTGATCTGGCTGGACAAGACCCGTGGCGTCGCCGCCGCGTGCCTGCTCGCCATCACCGCGATGTTCCCGATCGTGTACCTGCAGGTCCGTGACGCGCAGCCGACGCCGATGTCGTGGAACCTGCCCGCCTCGCGGTCCGAGGCCGCGGCGAAGTTCCCCGATTTCACCGGCAACACCATCCAGCTCGGCGACCGCGGGCTGCTCCAGCCCAAGGACAAGAGCGTGGACGGGGCCTACGGGTCGCTCGTCTTCGGCAACTCCGCCAAGGGCCTGGGCCTGAACTACGTGAACGGCTACACGCCGACCGGGCACTTCTACTTCGGCGAACTGCTGTGCATGCGGTGGGACAGCAGCGTGTGCCCCGATGCCTACCGGCGGATGTTCGCGCCGGAGGCCACCACCGGGCGGCCGTTGGCCGATCTGATGAACCTGGACCGGGTCGTCGTGCAGAAGGCGCTGTTCCCCGACGTGGTCAACCAGGAACCGCCCGCCGGGTGGAAGTGGGTCGACTACCCGGGCCACGAGAACTACATCGGCGTGCTCGAGCGGGTCGACGGACCGATCTCGAGCAAGAACGGCCGGATCACCGATGCCGCAGGCGTCACCGCGACGTCGCTGTCGGAGAGCTACTCGAGCACCCGGGCACAGGTCAGTTCGGCCAACGGTGGCCGGATCGTGCTCTCGCGCCTGGCGTGGCCCGGCTACCGGGCGTCGCTGAACGGCGAACCGATCCCGGTGACGCAGATCGCCAAGTCGATCCTGGCGGTGGACATCCCGGCGGGCACGGACAAGGCCGAACTCGATGTCACCTGGCGTCCGCCGGGCTGGAAGATCGGCATCGCGGCCGTGCTCACCGGGCTGGCCGGACTCGGTGTCGCGCAGTGGTTCTACGTGCGTGGACGTCGTCGCGGTGCCGAGAGCGAGGCCACCGAACCGGCTGCCGAGACCGCCGAACGTGAGATGGTGAACGTGCCGTCATGACAGCCGACTCACCGCATGTCGCCGACGCGCCGACCGGCCTGCTGCTGCGGGTCGTGCGGCGCCAGGAACTTGCGTTCGCGCTGATCGGCGGCTTCAACACCGTCCTCGGTATCGTGCTCACCGTGGCCTGGATGGCCGTTCTCGGCGATTCCGTGCCGCCCGCGGTCGCGGTGGCGCTGGCCTACAGCATCGGCCTGGTCAGCGCGTTCGTGCTGCACCGGACGCTGGTGTTCCGGGTGCGTGGGCATGTGCTGCGCGACTTCCTCGGGTTCGTGGTCGTGAACTCGGGCGGACTCGTGCTGAACATGGCACTGCTCTCGCTCGCGGTGTCGGTGTTCGGGCTGCCGCGGATGCCCTCGGCGGTGGTCGTTCTCGGCCTGGTCGCGGTCGGCAGCTACTTCGGTCACCGCCACATCTCGTTCCGCCGTGGCACGGATTCTCCGGCGTCGGCGACGGCGGGGTAGGTTGTCGGTTATGGCGCAAGAATCCACGATCGACGCGACTCTGCTCGGCCTGCTCGCCTGCCCCCAGGACAAGGGCCCGCTGCAGTTGGTGCGCACCGAAGCCGATGCGAGCGTGCTCTACAACCCCCGCCTGCGCCGCGCCTATCCGATCGACAACGGCATCCCGGTGCTGCTGATCGACGAGGCCCGCGACGTCACCGACGCCGAACACGAATTCTTCGTCGCCGAATCCTGACCGGCGCACCCGGTAGCTTCCCCACTCCTCCGAAATCGGAGTTAGGCTCACCTTAGTCAGCTTGCCGAGGTGCCGACCCCGATCAGGAAAAGAGTGTGTCCGATGGCCGATGACGTCGCACTGAGCGGCATTCCCCTGACCATGCTGTGGACCCTCCACAACCGCGGTTCGGAGGTGAAGCGCGCCGACGCGGTCCTGACCGACCCGGACTGCGAACGCCTCTACGACACCATCGATTTCGACTACGCGCGGACCTTCGGGAAGCCCGATGGCACCCACGCCGTCCGCTCGGCCCGGTTCGACGACGCGCTGCGGCCGTGGCTGGCCGCACATCCCGGCGGGACCGTGGTGGAACTGGCGGCCGGCCTCGAGACCCAGTTCCAGCGATGCGACGACGGCGCGGTGCGCTGGCTGTGCGTCGATGTGCCGGAGGCGATCGAGATCCGCACCCGGTTCCTGCCGCCGGTGTCGCGGTGCGAGTATCTGCCGATCAGCGCGCTGGATCTGTCCTGGCTCGACCACGTCGACGCCGAGCGCGGTGTCTTCGTCACGGCCCAGGGGCTTTTGATGTACTTCGAGCCCGACGACGTGCGCCGCCTGGTGACCGCGATTCTCGAACGATTCGCCGGCGTCGAGCTGATGTTCGACACCATCCCGCCGTGGTTTTCCCGCAAGACCGTGCGCGGCTTCCGCAAGACACCGGACTACACGGCGCCGCCGATGCCGTGGGGGATCGAGCGCAGCAAGATCGCGGCGTTGCTGCGGTCGTGGAGTCCGGCGGTCGGCGAGGTGACGGTGAGCTCCTACGGACCCTCGCACGGTCCGCTGGCCGCGACCCTGCCGATCTTCGGTGCGCTGCCCGTCCTGCGTGATGTGCCACCGGCTGTCGTGCGGGTGAGCTCGCGCTGAATCACCAACTGCCGGTGGTGATATCGCCCGTCAGGTAGCGCTGGACGACCGGGCCGACGGCATCGACAACAGCATCGATCGGCATCGAGGCCAGCGGTTCCAGCGCGATGATCTTGCGGGCGGTCAATACCCCTACCATCTGGGACGCGGCCAGCGAGACCCTGGCCCGTCCGTCGTCATCCGGGGTCGCGATGCGCACGCGGACCCGTTCCAGCACCACCTGGAGCAGGAACGAGCGTGCGAGATTCTGATCGCCGCCCGCGAAAATACTGCGCACCATGGCCACGATGCCGGGTCCGGCGGGGGAGTCCCACACCGTGACCACCGCGCGCACGATGGTCTGCCCGAGCTCGTCGACCGGGGCGGCGTCGACCGCGCGCAACGTCGTGTCCGGGTCGACCGGGAAGTCCACCACGGCGGCGAACAGTTGCTGCTTGTTGCCGAAATAGTGGTGCACCAACGCCGGGTCGACATCGGCATCGGCCGCGATCGCGCGGATCGAAGTCTTGTCGAACCCGGCGCCCGCGAACCGCACCCGCGCCGCGTCGAGAATCGCCAGCTTGGTGTCGGCATTGCCCGGCCTGCGCCCGGTGCGCCCGGATCTCGCTGTGCTGGAACCGGATTCGCCGTCACTCATGGTGGTCCTCTCGTCGTGGCCGGGCCTTGTTCGCTACGGGGTGCGTCGACGCAGAGTAGCCGCGGCGAGGCCGAGCGCCACCACCGCGAACCCGGCGACCACGGCGATATCGCGCCACATCGCGCCCGTCGGCTCCGCGTGGACCGACACCTGCTGCAGCGCGTCCACCGCGTAACTCAACGGCATCACATTGCTGATCGCCTCCAGCCAGCCGGGTAGCCGGTCGCGCGGAACCAGCAGCCCGCACAGGAAGATCTGCGGTGCGACGATCACCGGCATGAACTGCACGGCCTGGAACTCGGTGCGCGCGAAGGCGCTCGCCAGCAGGCCGAGCCCGACGCCGCACACCGCGTCGACCATCGCGATCAGCAGGACCCAGCCGGGACTGCCCGCGGCGGTCAACCCGAGCAGCCAGAACGCGACCACGCTGGCGACGGCGGCCTGGGCGGCGGCGGCGAGGGAGAACGCGCTGCCGTACCCGGCGAGCAGGTCGAGCTTGCTCAGCGGAGTGGTGAGCAGTCGTTCGAGGGTTCCGGATGTGCGTTCGCGTTGCATCGCGATCGCGGTGATCAGGAACATCACGATGAACGGCAGGATCCCGAGCATCGTGATGCCGACCCGGTCGAACATCGTCAGCGGTGCGTGTGGGGCGCGCGGTGCGTCCTGGTAGATGAAGTACAGCAGGGTCATCAGCAGAGCGGGAACCACCAGGATCATCGCCACGGTGCGGTGATCGTTGCGCAGTTGCCGCAGGATCCGGCCGGTGGTGGCGGTGTAGGGGCGCAGGGTGGTCATGGGTGCTCTCCCATCGTGATCAAGGTCAGGAAGGCGGCCTCGAGGTTCTGTTCGTCGGTACGCTCGCGCAGTTCGTCGGGGCTGAGCTGGGCGAGCAGTACGCCCTCGCGCATCAGCAGCAGCTTGTCGCAGTGTTCGGCTTCGTCCATCACATGACTCGAGACCAGCAAAGTCGTTCCCGCCGCGGCCAATTCGCGGAACTGCTTCCACAGCTCCACGCGCAACACCGGATCGAGGCCGACCGTCGGTTCGTCGAGCACCAACAGCTCGGGCTTGCCGACCAGAGCGCACGCCAGCGACGCCCTGGTCTTCTGCCCACCCGAGAGCTGATCGCCGAGCTGATCGGCGTGGTCGGCCAAACCGACCGCGACGAGCGCGGATTCGGTGTCGTCCCGGTCGCGCCCGTAGAGCGCGGCGTAGTAGGCCACATTGTCGCGGACGCTGATGTCGGCGTAGATGCTCGGCGCCTGGGTGACGTAGCCGACCCGGCGGCGCAACCCGGCGCTACCCGCGGGCTCCCCGAGCACGGTGACGGTCCCCGACTCCACCAGCTGCGTTCCCACGATGCTGCGCAGCAGGGTGGTCTTCCCACAACCCGACGGGCCGAGCAGGCCGGTGATCGAGCCGCGCGGGATGTCCATGGTCAGGCCGTGCAGGACGGACCGTTTTCCGCGCTTGACGGTCAGGTCCGCGACCTGGATGGCGGTCGGTGGCGGTGCGGTGTGCGACATGGTCGCCTCAATTCATCGAGTGTTGAATTCACTACGTGATGAATTTAGCGCGACGGTGTCGATGTGGCAAGAGTCAGTGGGCGTGTCCAGGGGGTGTCGCAGCCTGCTGACCTGGTTCGACGACGGTGAACTGGCCCATCATCCCGACATCCTCGTGCCACAGCAGGTGGCAGTGGTACATGTACGGCGTCGTCGGATCGGCAGGCCCGTCGAAGCGCAGGACCAGGGTGGCCGCCGTATTCGGCGGCAGGAAAATGGTGTCCTTGGCGCCGGCCAGCTCGGGTGGGGGCGGGGCCCCGTCGTAGTCGAGCACCCGGAACTGCACATCGTGGACGTGAAAGTTGTGCGGCATGCCGTCGATGTTG
This sequence comes from Nocardia sp. NPDC058519, assembly GCF_042719755.1. Taxonomy (NCBI): domain Bacteria; kingdom Bacillati; phylum Actinomycetota; class Actinomycetes; order Mycobacteriales; family Nocardiaceae; genus Nocardia; species Nocardia sp. NPDC058519. The sequence goes on from NZ_JBHXNK010000016.1 coordinate 148,029, forward strand.
TGCACGACCCAGGTCTCGGTGGTGCCCCGGGTGACGGTCGTGTCGATGCGGCTCATGTCCATGCGCTCGCCGTTGATACCGGCCAGGGTCAGATCGAAGCGGCGTTGCACGACCGAGTCCGTACCGTCGGGAATCGACGGCGGCACAAGGGTTTCCGGCAGCACTGGGGAGGGTCGCAGGGTGGACGCGGCGCGCAGTTCGAGGACATCGAACCTGTCGTCACCGCCCGAGAACCGGTTCGACCAGAAGTCCAGGCCCGCCTCGAGCTTCTCGCTGCGGAGAACGGTGCGCTCACCGGGCCGCATTCGCACCACGATCTCGGCGCGCTCGCCGGGTGAGAGCTGGATGCGATCCAAGGTGGCGGGGCGTTCGAGCAGGCCGCCGTCGGAACCGAGCATCGCGAACGGTCGGGCATCGTCGAAGGCGAAGGTGTAGATCCGCGCGGTCGAGGCATTGAGCAGGCGCAGCCGCACCAGTTCGTCGCCGACCTCCTGGTAGGGCGCGAGCGTGCCGTTGACCATGGTGCGATCGCCGAGGAAGCCGATATCGCGGAAGATCGCGTGCGCGCCGTCGAGGCGTTTTCCGCGCAGTCGCATGTCCTGCACGATCACCGGGATGTCGTCGACACCGTAGGTGTTCGGCAGCGGCAGTTCGGCGCTCGGCGCGTCATCGATCAGGAACATGCCCGCCAGGCCGCGGCGCACGTGGTCCTCGGTCGCGCCGTGTGGGTGCGGGTGATACCAGAGGGTCGAAGCCGGTTGGGCCACGGTCCATTCCGGTGTCCATGACGCGCCGGGCTCGACCATCTGGTGTGGCCCGCCGTCCATGGCGGCGGGCAGATGCATGCCGTGCCAGTGCACCGTCGAAGCTTCGGGTAACTGGTTGCGCACCTGGACGCGCACTCGCTCGCCGCGGGCCGCGCGCAAGGTCGGACCGAGATGGCTACCGTTGAAACCCCAGGTCTCGGTCTCGCGTCCGGGTTCGAACGCGGTTGTCCCGGTGCGCATATCGAGCGAGAACACCCGTGTTCCGGCGGAATCGACCGTCGAATCGGCCAGTGGCGGAATGCGTAGCGGCTGGGTGAATTCCGTTGTGCCGACCGTGGATACGTCAGCATCGGTCCACGTCCACGCCACCCCGGTGCCGATCGCGGTGGGCAGGATGACGACGAGGGCGCACGCGCCGAGCAGGATTCGGCGCAGCCGACGTGGGGGAGAAGCCATGCATCGACGGTAGGGACGTAAGCCTCGTGCCACATCGGGGTGCGTCCCCGGTTCGACCCTGATTCCCTACCGACGTGGTCAGGGTTTTCCGCAGGTCAGGATATGTGATGTGGATCACAATGACGGGTTGTCACGTTCCGGCGGGCTGCTTTGTCCCATGAACATCCCACCGACAAGGAGCAGCGCAATGACCACCACCACCACGCACCGCATCGTCGTCCTCGGCGCCGGCTACACCGGCATGCTGGCCGCGATCCGCCTGGCCCGGCACACCCGGAAATTGGATGTGGCGATCACCCTGGTCAACCCGTCGGCCCGCTTCACCGAGCGGCTGCGGATGCACCAGGTCGCCGCGGGCCAGGAACTCGCCCACCACGACATCCCGGAAATCCTCGACGGCACCGGTATCGAGTTCGTCCAGGGCTGGGTCACCGCCATCGACCCCACCACCCAGCGCGTCCACGTGAACGGTGCGGGCGAGCTCGCCTACGACGAACTGATCTACGCCCTCGGCAGCACCGCCGAGACGACCCTCGTACCCGGCGTCGCCGAACACGCCTTCACCCTCGACAACCCGCGCCGCGCCCACGAATTCGCAGGCAAGCTGGCCACTCTCGCGACCGAGGGCGCCTCGGTTGCCGTCTGCGGCGGCGGCCTCACCGGCATCGAAGCCGCCACCGAGATCGCGGAAAGCCACCCGGGCCTGCGCGTCACCCTGATCAGCTCGGGCGAGCCGGGCGCGATGATGGGCGACAAGGCACGCGCGCACCTGAACAAGGCGCTGGACCGGCTCGGCATCGTCCGGGCGATCGGCGTGCGTGTCGCGAAAGTGCAGCCCGACGCGGTCGAGCTCGCCGACGGCACGGTGATCGGCGCCGATCTCACCCTGTGGACCACCGGTGTCCGGGTCTCGCCGCTGGCCGCCGAGGCAGGGATCGAGACCGACGCGCGTGGCCTCATCGTCGTCGACCCGACACTGAAGTCGGTGTCGCACCCCACGATTCACGCGATCGGTGACGCGGCCGCCGTTCGTCAGCCATGGGGGCAGGTACACGGCACCTGCCAGAGCGGCATGCCCACCGCCGCCTACACCGCCGACGTGATCGCCGCCGAACTGCGCGGCAAGAAGGCGCGGCCGTTCCGTTTCGGCTACTTCCACCAGCCTGTCAGCCTCGGCCGCCGCGACGCGGTCATCCAGTTCACCAAGGCCGACGACACCCCGCGCCGTCTCTACCTCACCGGCTGGGCCGCGCGCACCTACAAGGAAATGGTCAGCAGCAGCCCGGTTCCGGCGTTCAAAGCCAGCAAGAAGATGACCATGAACGTGCAATTGTCCAAGGGCGGCAAGGTCACTCGCGCCATCGCGTGAGTGACCTGCCGCCGTCGCCGATCGGGCGCCGGTCAGCATCGGCGCCCGCTGATTCGCCACAGTGACGGAGCGTGCGAGATGGTAGGACCTATGTCCGATCAGGATCCGTTCCTCGAACACCGCCGCCTGCTGTTCGCGACCGCGTACCGCATGCTCGGTACGGTCACCGACGCCGAGGACGTCCTGCAGGACACCTGGCTCAAGTGGAACGACGCCGACCACACCACGGTCACCCACCCCAAGGCCTATCTGGTCCGCACGGTCACCAATCTCTCCCTCAACCGGCTCACCTCCGCCCGCGCAACCCGCGAAAGCTATGTCGGCCCTTGGCTTCCCGAGCCGGTCCTGACATCGCCCGATATCGCCGAGGACACCGAATTGGCCGATACCGTCTCCACCGCCATGCTCGTCGTGCTGGAAACCCTCACCCCCGTCGAACGCGCCGTGTTCCTACTGCGCGAAGTGTTCGGCTACTCGCACGCCGAAATCGCCGAAGCCCTCGACCGTCCCGAGGCGAGCGTGCGCCAGATCGCGCACCGCGCGAAGAACCACGTCCAATCCCGGCGCCCGCGATTCGATACCGACAAGGCCGCTCGCGCCCAGGTCACCGCCCAATTCATGGCCGCCTGCGCGGGCGGAGACCTCAACGCCCTGATGGACCTGCTGGCCCCCGATGTCACGTGCTGGTCCGATGGTGGCGGCGTGGTCACCGCCGCGCGCCGCCCCCTGTACGGCCCCGACCACGTCGCTCGCTGGATTCTCGGCGTCCTCGCCAAACCGTCGTCCGCGGGCCTCGAACTCACCGCGGCCGATATCAACGGCGAGCTCGGCGCCCTGGCGTCCCTCGCCGGAAACCCCGGCGCCGCCTTCACTTTCGACCTCGTCGACGGACACATCCAGAACCTGCGATTCCAGGTCAACCCCGGCAAGCTGGCCGGTCTGTACCGCGGCACCGACCTGCTCGGCTGACAAATCCTCCGCCCTGCCCGGTTACGGATCAGCTACCCTTCCTTGACACCCCGACGGCCGGAGGACGACACCATGGCTCGACGACCGACCCTGCTCGCCACCATGGTGCTCGCGACCGGCTTCGGCATCCTGGGCTGCGCTGACACCAGCGATGATGCCGCGGCCACCGAGCAGGAGGACACCGTCCGGATGTTCGTCGCCGCCGAGCAGGTCGACTGCCAGGGCGTCGCACCCATGCGGTGCATGCAGGTCCGCTATTCCCCCGATGAGCCGTGGCAATTGTTCTACGACGGCATCACCGGATTCACCTACGAACCCGGCTACACCTACGAGCTGCTGGTCCGGGTCGATCCGGTCGAGAATCCACCCGCCGACCACTCGTCGCTCCGCTACGACCTGATCCAGGTCGAGGCCAAAATCCCCGCCTGAAACACGAGGCAGGCTCAGCGCCTACGCCTGACCCGGCAGCCAAGGGCCATCCTGCTCGGACGACAATGATGGTTGTGTCCGCCCAGGAACTGGCCGTCGATCCGCCCACCGCCGCGCACCGGCTGCTCGGCGCCGTCCTGACGTCGGGCCCGGTGGCCCTGCGGATCGTGGAGGTCGAGGCCTACGGCAGCGATCCCGCCGGACCGTGGCCCGACCCCGCCGCGCACTCCTGGCCGGGGCCGACCGCCCGCAACGCGGTGATGTTCGGCCCGGCGGGGCGGCTCTACGTCTATCGCTCGTACGGAATTCACCTGTGTGTGAATGTGACCGGCGGCTACGACGGCGAGGCCGGTGCGGTGCTCGTGCGTGCGGCCGAAGTGGTCGCGGGCATCGATATCGCACGCGAACGCAGACCCGCCGCCCGTAAGGACGCCGATCTCGCGCGGGGACCCGGCAATGTCGGCAGCGCGCTCGGCATCAGTATGTCCGACTATGGAACCGAGCTGTTCGATCCGTTCTCCGCGCTGCACCTGGAACTGAAACCACCTGTGCCGCAATCCGATATCGCCTCCGGTCCGCGGGTGGGCGTCAGCGTTGCCGCCGAGATTCCCTGGCGGTTCTGGCTACCGGCGTCGAACGCCGTCTCGGTCTACCGGCGTAGCTCACGGGCGTCCGAGCCGAGCGGCGATTCCGAAAGACTTCGCCCACAGCGATGAGTTTGTGGGCGACGGTCCGTCCTATCTGTTGAACGCGCTACCAACCCGGCGCGACCGACTCGAAGGACGAGACAATGACCACTGCGACCCCCTCCGCGAACTTCTCCGACGCCGCCACCTACCGCCCCGGCAAGATCCGCAACCGCGTTCTGTGGACCCTGCAGATTGTGCTCGGCCTCTTCTTCGTGATCGCTTCGGGCGGACCGAAACTCGTCATCCCGAACACCCTGATGGACAACGCTCCTGAGAACCTGACCATCCCCATCGGGCTGCTCATCTTCATCGGAGTTGTCGAGGTGGCGGGCGGTATCGGCCTGATGGTGCCGCGGCTCAGTGGCCTCGCGGCCGCGGGCCTTTCCGTGCTCACCGTGCTCGCCGCCGCGACGCAGGCATTCATCGCCGACAAGCCCGCGATGGCGATCTTCCCGCTGGTACTGGCCGCGATCTTCGCCTGGATCGCCTACGAACGCCGCGCCACCATCACCGCGCTGGTGCGATGAGCCGCGACTCGACACGCTGACGATCGCCGGAGCCCGGGGGGTTCCGGCGATCATCGGCGTGCCGAGACATCTGTGCGGGGTTCGGCCGCGGAGCCAAGATCGCCGCCCTGATCTCGTCTGTGGATCCAATATGGCGAACTCCCCCGGGGTGCGACGATCGAGGACCACGTCGAAAGACCGTACGAGCAGGAGCGCCCCGTGTTCACTTTTCCCAGCAGCGACGGCACCGTGATCCACGTGCGGAGCTGGCTCCCCACGGAGACCGAGCCGCGCGGCGTCGTGCAGATCGCGCACGGCATGGGCGAACATTCCGACCGCTACGGCCATCTCGCCGAACGGCTTTCGGGCCACGGGTTCGCCGTCTATGCCGACGACCACCGCGGCCACGGCCTCACCATGGGTGAGGTGCCGGGTGACCTGGGCGCCGACGGCTGGAACCTGCTCGTCGCCGACGAGGTCGCGCTCACCGAGATCCTGCGCGAACGCCATCCCGGCCTGCCCGTCACCCTGATCGGCCACAGCCTCGGCTCCTTCGCCATGCAGCAGTACCTGCTCGACCACTCCGACCTGGTCGACGAGGTGGTCCTGAGCGGTACCACCGCGGTCGACGGCCTGTTCGGCGAGATCGCGGCCGCAGGCGGTGATCTGACCGCCTTCTTCAACGCCGAGTTCCAGCCCACCCGCACCGACGCCGACTGGATCAGCCGAGACGAAGCCCAGGTCGACGCCTACAACGCCGACCCGTGGTGCGGTTTCGCCATCGATGAGGCCAATATGGGCCAGCTCGCGGTCAACGCCCAGACCAGGCTGTCCGATCCGAGCACAGTGCGCACCGACCTGCCGGTCTACGTGCTGGTCGGCGACAAGGACCCGCTCAACGACAAGTTGCGCCTGTCCGACCTGCTGGTGCAGCGCTACCGCGACGCGGGCCTGAACGACATCACCTACCAGGTCTACGCGGACGCCCGCCACGAGGTCCTCAACGAAACCAACCGCGACGAGGTCGAAGCCGATCTGCTCGCCTGGATCACCCGCGCCCGGCCCGCACGCGACTGACGAACCGCATGCGGAAAGATAGGTCAGCGTGACCGGCGACATCTTCGACGAACTGACCTGGCGCGGCCTGATCGCGCAGTCCACCGACCTGGACGAGCTGCGCACTGCCGCGGCCGCCGCGCCCCTGACGCTCTATGCCGGCTTCGACCCGACCGCCGCCAGCCTGCACGCCGGCCACCTCGTCCCGCTGCTCGCGCTCAAGCGCTTCCAGCTGGCCGGGCATCGGCCGATCGTGCTCGCCGGCGGCGCGACCGGAATGATCGGCGACCCGCGTGACGTGGGCGAACGCACCATGAACTCGACCGACACCGTCGCCGAATGGGCACAGCGCATTCGAGGCCAGCTCGAGCGTTTCGTCGACCTCGACGATTCGGCGACCGGTGCGGTCATCGTCAACAACATGGACTGGACCGGTCCGCTGTCGACCGTCGACTTCCTGCGCGACGTCGGTAAGCACTTCTCGGTGAACGTCATGCTCGCCCGCGACACCGTCAAACGGCGGCTCGAAGGCGACGGCATCTCCTACACCGAGTTCAGCTACATGCTGCTGCAGGCCAACGACTACCTGCAGCTGCGGCGCGAGCACGGCTGCACGCTGCAGGTCGGTGGCTCCGATCAGTGGGGCAACATCATCGCCGGCGTCGAACTGAACCGGCGTGTGGACGGCGCGCATGTGCACGCGCTCACCGTGCCGCTGGTGACCTCGGCCGACGGCAAGAAGTTCGGCAAGTCCACCGGTGGCGGCAGCCTGTGGCTCGACCCCGAACTGACCAGCCCCTACGCCTGGTACCAGTACTTCGTGAACACCGCCGACGCCGATGTCGTGCGCTACCTGCGCTGGTTCACCTTCCTGAGCCGCGAAGAACTCGACGAACTCGAGCAGGCGACGGCGGAACGTCCGTTCGCGCGCGAGGCCCAGAAGCGTCTGGCGGCGGAGATGACCACGCTGGTGCACGGCGAGGCCGAGACCCGCGCGGCGGAACTGGCCAGCCATGCCCTCTTCGGTCGCGGTGAGCTCGGCGAACTTCCGCTGTCCACGCTCGGCGCCGCACTGCGCGAAGCCGCGGTCGACGGCAAGGTCGCCGAGGTGGTGCCGGGCGAACCGAACACGATCGTCGACCTGCTCGTCGCGTCGGGCCTGTGCGAAAGCAAGGGCGCGGCCCGTCGGGTGGTCAACGAAGGCGGCGCGTCGGTGAACAACCAGCGGGTCAGCGACGTCGAATGGACTCCGTCCGACGCCGACTACCTGCACGGTGAGTGGCTGGTGCTCCGGCGCGGAAAGAAGAACATGGCGGGCGTACATCGGATAGCCTGACGTCGTTGCGGAGGCTTGAATCACATCTGTGTGATTCAGGCAGCCGCATCGGCTGAGCGCACCGCCCGTGACCTGCGGAGATCCGGTGTTGTCCAGGCGATTTGACGCGGCGTTATCCGGCGCGTAACTTATTGGAAGTCAGAGCGACACGGACACCAACCCGGAGCCGAGACGCTAGCCCGAGTGGCTGGCGGGCCAGGGAAACGCGGTAGTACGGGGAAGCGCCTGACGGAGCTGAAGATCTTGTGACCAGGCTTACGATTGACATCGTCTGGACGTGAGGTTAGGCTGGAACAGTTGCCCTTCGGAAGATCTGGAAGATCCAGCTATTCCGTTTGTGCGTGTGTTCTTTGAGAACTCAATAGTGTGTCGATGAATGTCAGTGCCAATAATTATTATTGGTTCCAACCTTCGCGTACCCCCCGGTCGTGGGAGGTTGGACATAAACAACAGCGAATTTTTTTGCTGGTGTTTGGCTTTGCTAGGTTTTCGGACTCTAGTTAGATAATTTTGATTGCACCCTCGGGTGTTTTCGAGAGTCTTCAACGGAGAGTTTGATCCTGGCTCAGGACGAACGCTGGCGGCGTGCTTAACACATGCAAGTCGAGCGGTAAGGCCCTTCGGGGTACACGAGCGGCGAACGGGTGAGTAACACGTGGGTGATCTGCCCTGTACTTCGGGATAAGCCTGGGAAACTGGGTCTAATACCGGATATGACCCCAGACTGCATGGTTTGGGGTGGAAAGATTTATCGGTACAGGATGGGCCCGCGGCCTATCAGCTTGTTGGTGGGGTAACGGCCTACCAAGGCGACGACGGGTAGCCGACCTGAGAGGGTGACCGGCCACACTGGGACTGAGACACGGCCCAGACTCCTACGGGAGGCAGCAGTGGGGAATATTGCACAATGGGCGAAAGCCTGATGCAGCGACGCCGCGTGGGGGATGACGGCCTTCGGGTTGTAAACCCCTTTCGACAGGGACGAAGCGCAAGTGACGGTACCTGTAGAAGAAGCACCGGCCAACTACGTGCCAGCAGCCGCGGTAATACGTAGGGTGCGAGCGTTGTCCGGAATTACTGGGCGTAAAGAGCTTGTAGGCGGTCTGTCGCGTCTTCTGTGAAAACTTGGGGCTCAACCTTAAGCTTGCAGGGGATACGGGCAGACTAGAGTACTTCAGGGGAGACTGGAATTCCTGGTGTAGCGGTGAAATGCGCAGATATCAGGAGGAACACCGGTGGCGAAGGCGGGTCTCTGGGAAGTAACTGACGCTGAGAAGCGAAAGCATGGGTAGCAAACAGGATTAGATACCCTGGTAGTCCATGCCGTAAACGGTGGGTACTAGGTGTGGGTTTCCTTCCACGGGATCCGTGCCGTAGCTAACGCATTAAGTACCCCGCCTGGGGAGTACGGCCGCAAGGCTAAAACTCAAAGGAATTGACGGGGGCCCGCACAAGCGGCGGAGCATGTGGATTAATTCGATGCAACGCGAAGAACCTTACCTGGGTTTGACATACACCGGAAACCTGC